>DAHUZI010000140.1 GCA_027306595.1 Candidatus Dormiibacterota bacterium
AGGATCCCCAGGGCGACCAGGCCGAACAGGCTGAGGCCGGCCAGCCCCAGCAGGCCCGCCCGCAGGCCCGGGGCCGGGGCCCGCCCGAGCAGGGTCACCAGCCCGATCCCGTAGGCGAAGGCCGGCTGGCGCAGGAGGGCGACGATCGCCGCCGCGGCGTCCCGGTACACGAGAAGGAAAGGGACGACCGCCACCGCCAGCGCACCCGCGAACCACCGAAGGCGCTGGAGCGGGCGACCCAGCCTCCAGCTCAGGACCAGATACCCGGGCACGACCACCCAGGGCAGGGGGTTGGTCGCGACCGCGAGCGCGAGCAGGACCGCCGAGGTGCGCCGCCGGTCGACCACGAGGAGCGCGAGCGCGGCGAGCGCGTAGCCGAAGAACTCGGCGTCGCCCTGGGTGGCGGCGCCGAGGAACGAGCCGCCGCCGAACTGGAGCAGGAGGAGGAGGAGGGCGCCGGGCCAGAGCCGCCCCGAAGCCAGGGCGCCCAGGGCCAGGACCAGGGCGGCAGCGACGAGGGTCCAGGCCACCCACAGGTGGCGGGGGCCGCGGGCGACCGGCAGCATCCACACGAAGCTCAACGGCGGGTAGCCGAAGACCGGGAAGGCCCGGGAGCGGCCGCCGTGGCGGCGCGCCGTCCGGCTGGCGGCGCGGAGCGCCGCCAGCCCGGGGTAGCGGCGACGCCCCAGAAACGGTCCCGCCGCCAGCGGGGTCGCCAGGCCGATCGGGAGGTGGAGCCGGTCCAGGCAGAGGACCTCAGGGGTCCGGTAGGGGTCGCGACCGGCGAGGACGTCGCGGGCGGCGCAGATCGTGGACGCGGTCACGTCGTCGGTGACGGCGGCGCGGCCGGCGAACAGGCCGGGCAGCTGGGCGGCGAGCACGACCGCGATCGCGCACACCAGCGCGGGCGCCGCGACCAGGAGGCGGCCCGGGCGCCAGGCCGTGAGCCAGGCGGGGGGCGGGTCGCCGAGGGCGAGGGCGCAGAGCAGGGCGAGGACCGGAAACGCGGCGACGGTGGTCGCGACCACGGCGCCGCTCCAGCCGGGGGGGATGTGGCCGTCGACCACGAGGAGGAGGTCCCAGACGAGGACGGCGAGCAGACAGAGTCCGAGCCGGTCGGCCGCCGGCCCCGTGACCGACCAGGGACCGATCAGCCGAGCGGCCCGGCCGGCGACCCCGGGCCGGACGCGACCGTCCGCGGTCATGGACCACTCGAGGGCACAGCCCCCCCGGTCGGCTCCTCGAGGGCGCGGGCGACGTAGACGGCGATGTCGCTCGTGGCCAGCCGCCCGGTGAGCGCCCCGGCGGCGATCCCCTCCTCGAACATGGTGGCGCAGAACGGGCACGCCGTCGCGGCGGCCGCGGCGCCGGTGTCGGCCGCCTGGCGCACCCGAACCCGGTTGATGCGCGCGCCTGTGGTCTCCTCCATCCACATCCGGCCGCCCCCGGCCCCGCAGCACATCGCCTCCCGCCGGCAGCGGGCCATCTCCACCGTCTCGACCCCGGGCAGCGCCCGGAGGACCTCGCGGGGCGCCTCGTAGACGCCGTTCCAGCGCCCCAGGTAGCAGGGGTCGTGGTAGGTGAGCGGACCCGACGCCACCGGCCGGGTGAGGCGCAGCCGCCCCTCGTCGATGAGCCGGCTGATGAGCTGGGTGTGGTGGACGACCTCGAACCGGCCACCGAGGTCGGGGTACTCGTTGGCGAACACGTTGAAGCAGTGGGGGCAGCTCGCGACCACCCGGCGGACGCCGCCGGCGCGGAGCCCGCGGATGACCTGCTGGGCTTGGAGCTGGAAGAGGTACTCGTTGCCGATCCGGCGGGCGGGGTCGCCGGTGCAGCGCTCGGCGGCGCCCAGGACCGCGAAGTCGACCCCGGCGGCCCTGAGGATCGCGACCATCGCCCGCGCGATCGGCCAGTTGGCCTGGTCGAAGGCGGTGGCGCAGCCGACCCAGTACAGCCACTCCGCCTGGGGATGGTCGTCGAGGGTGGGGACGTCGAGGCCGTCGCTCCAGCGCATCCGGTCGGACGCCGCCGCCCCGTACGGATTGCCCCGCTGCTCGATGGAGTCGAGGGCGGCGCGCGCGGAGGCCGGGAGTGACCCCTGCTCGAGCACGAGCGAGCGGCGGAGGTCGACGATGGTCGGCACGTGCTCGATCAGGACCGGGCACTGGTCGACGCACGCCCCGCAGGTCGTGCACGCCCACAGGGTCTCCTCGAGCACGGCGCGGCCGATGAGGCCGGCGGGCACCGGCGGGGAGCCGGGGGCCTCCCCCGCCCCCTGCGCCTCGGGCGTCCCCGCCCAGCTGCTGGCCGGGGCCGGCTCCCCTCGGCAGGCCGCGTACCAGGCGTCGCGCAGGTCGGTCACCAGCAGCTTGGGCGACAGCGGCTTGCCGGTGTTGTAGGCGGGACAGTGGGACTGGCACCGACCGCACTCGGTGCAGGTGGCGAGGTCGAGCTCCTGCTTCCAGCTCAACTGCTCGACCGTCGAGACCCCGAAGTGCTCGGCGGTGTCGAGGTCGAGCCGCGAGAGTCGGCGTCCGGCCGGCTCCAGGCTCCGGAACAGGACGTTGGGCACCGCGGTGAGGATGTGGAGGTGCTTGCTGTGGGCAAGGTAGACAAGGAAGGCGGCGACCAGCGCGAGGTGGGCCCACAGGAACCCCTCCTGCCAGGCGTTGATCGCCAGCCCGTGGAAGCCGGTGAAGAGGTGGGACACCGCCGCCGACACCGGCCGCCAGCGGACGAGCCCATCCCGGCCGCCGGCGATGGTGGTCGCGTAGAGGCCGACCTGGGTCACCATGACGGCGGCGATGCCAGCGAGGATGACGGCGGCGTCGCGCCCGTGGCTGCCCCTGAACCGGCGGGGTCGAACGCCGTAGCGGTTCAACGCCGCGAGGGCGAGGCCGGTGAGCACCGCGACCGCGAGGAGATCCTCCACGAACGCGATCGGCCCCAGCCAGCCCTGCCGCTCCAGGTCGAGCGGGGGGACGAGCGCCGTGATCCCGGCCTCGGCGATCTCGAGGTTGAGGATGACGAAGCCCCAGAAGATGAGGAAGTGGGCGACGCCGCTGAACGGCCAGCGCAGGAGGCGCTGCTGGCCGAGGACGAACACCGCCACCCCGCGCAGCCGGGCCAGCGGCCGGTCCCGGCGGGCGGCCGGCTGGGCCCGACGCACCCCCCGCCAGAGCGGCGCCATCCGCCGCCCGAAGAGGGCGGCGGCGAGCGCGGCCAGCGCCACCGCGCCCGCGGTGTTGAGCCAGATCACGGCGGGTCCCCGAGGATCGCGAGCGCCAGGGCGAGGGCGCCGATCAGGAGGATCAGAATCGCTGCGGCCCAGAACCAGGCCGGCTCCTCGATCCAGAAGGGGCCCACGCGGCGATTCCGCCCGCCCCGGCTGCGGTTGGGATCGTCGGGGTCCTGGTCGAGCGGGGTGTCCGGCAGCATCGCCGCCGATCCTAGCCGCTGCGCCCGCTGGGGCTCAGCGACCGGACCAGGTGGGCGGGCGCTTGGCGAGGAAGGCGGCCACGCCCTCGCGGGCGTCCTGGCTCGCCGCGCAGGTCATGAAGCCGTCGAGCTCCACCTGGAGCCCCTCCGCGATCGGCCGGTCGAGCCCGTCGGCCACCGCCCGCTTGATCTGGGCCACGGCCACGGGGGCCTGGGCCGCGAGCCGCTGGGCCCAGGCGAGTCCGCCCTCCACCGCGCCGCCGGCCGCGGTCACCTCGTGGACGAGCCCCAGGCCGCGGGCGGCCTCCGCCCCGATCGTCTCGCCGGTGAGCAGGAGCGCCAGGGCCGCGCCGCGCCCGATCAGCCGGGGGAGCCGCTGGGTGCCGCCCCATCCCGGCATCAGCCCGCGGTTCACCTCCGGCTGGCCCAGCTGGGCGGTGGCGGCGGCGACCCGGATGTCACAGGCCATCGCCAGCTCGAGCCCGCCGCCGAGCGCAAAGCCGTTGAGGGCGGCGACGATCGGCAGGCGCAGGCGCGCCATGCGGGCCATCAGCCCCTGGCCCACCGCCATCCAGGACCGGGTCGCGTCGTCGGGGGCGCGAAGCTCCTTGAGGTCGGCGCCGGCGACGAAGTATCGGTCCCCGGCGCCGGTAATGACCAGCGCCCGCACGTCGGGGTCGGCCGCGGCCTCGGCGATCGTGTGCTCCAGCGCCGCCACCACATCGCGGCTCAGGGCATTGGCGGGCGGGTGATCGATGGTGAGGACCGCGACCGGGCCCTCGCGCCGCACCACAACGTCTCCGGCCATCAGCGTGCCTCCCGTGGGGCGATCGCCGGGCTCGGGCAGGCGGTTGCGGCCGCCAGGAGCCGCCACCGCGATCGCACCTCCGAGTCTACGGCCGCGGGCCCGAAAGGGAGGTGGGCCGTACGCTAGCGGGATGGACCCCGGCCCGCCGCCCGACCTGCCCGAGGGGCTCGAGCCCCTCGACGACCCCGCCCTCGACGCCCTGGAGGCGCAGTGGCGGGAGGCGGAGCGAGCGGTGCGGGCCAGGCTGGCCCCACACGAGCGGCGGCTGGCCGCGGTCCGCGCCGGCCTGGGCCGGCTCGCGACCGAGCGGCGCCGCCGCGAGCGCCAGCGCCATCTGGCCGCCCGCCAGCAGGTCCGCACCGCCGTCCGCGCCGGGGAGGCGCCATCCCTCGAGGAGGTCCTGGCGGCCCCGGACCCGCTCATGCCGGACCCGACCCCGGTGGGGGAGGTCGAGTACTGCCTCGAGACCGGCGGGGTGGTCGCCCTCGGCTACCCGGGGAGCCGCCAGCCCACGCTGCCCATGACCGACGGGAGCCAGGTCGCCGGCGCCGCCACCCTCGGCGAGGCGCGCGCCCTGTACGCCCGCGGCTGGACGGTGGGGGTCCCGGCCCACCCGGGGGTCCGGGTGCACACCCCAGGCACCCGGCTGGAGCGGCTCCTCGACGCTGAGCGCTGCTTCGTCCGCCTCCGGGCCCGAACGGCGTGAGCGGCGCCCGGCGCCGGCCGCGGCTGATCGGGCTCACCGGCGGGCTCGCCAGCGGCAAGTCGTCGGTCGCCGCACGCCTCGCAGAGCGCGGCGCGACGGTCGTGGACGCCGACCAGCTCGCCCGCGAGGTGGTCGAGCCGGGCGAGCCGGCGCTGGCGGCGATCGTCGACGCCTTCGGCGGCGCGGTGCTCGGCGCCGACGGCCGGCTGGACCGCCGCCGGCTCGGCGCCGTCGCCTTCGCGAACGCCCAGCTCCGGGCCCGTCTGGAGGCGATCACCCACCCCCCGATCCGAGCCCTGGGGGCCGCCCGGGTGGCCGAGGCCCTTGCCGGGGGGTCGTTCCTGGTCGTGTACGACATTCCCCTTCTGTTCGAGGGCCACCGCGAGGCGGAGTTCGACGGCGTCCTCCTCGTGTACGCGGCGCCGGCGGTGCAGCGGGCCCGGCTCCAGCTCCGCGACGGGCTCGACGACAGCCAGGCCCGGCAGCGGCTGGCCGCCCAGTGGCCGATCGACCGAAAGCTGCCGCTCGCGACCTGGGTCATCGACAACAGCGGAACCCGGACCGCGACCCGGCTGGCCGTCGCCCGCTGGCGCCGGCAGGTGATGGGAACGGCGGACGCCGGGGTGCCGGCCGCGGTCGGCGGCAGGCGCCCCGGCGACTGATCCGCCCCGCGGCCGATCCGCCCCGCGGCCGACGAGCCGGCTGCGCCCCCCTCGGGGCCCGATCGCCGTCGGCCGCGCCCCCGAAGGCGACCGGTCGCACACACGCGTTCGTCGGACTATGCTGACCGGGATGGGCTCGGGCCGGCCCGGCATCGGCCCGGCGGACATGGGGGAGGACCCCCGCCATGGCGACCCCGGTGGCGATCACGGTGCCCAACCCCTTCCTCGGGGTGGACACGGTCGGCTTCAGCGTTCGGTACCCCGGACCGGCCGGTCCGGGGTCGCCGCTCGCGACGGACGTCCCGATCATCGTCGAGGGCGATGCCGATCGGATGCGGCCGCTGGCGGGACGGCTTCGCCTCTTCCCCCAGCGGGAGCAGCTGGTCGACTGCGACGGGCTCGGGGAGGCGTACACCTGGACGGACCCGATCGTCCTCACCGACGAGGTCCTCGTCATCGCCTTTCGCGATCGGAGCGGGGCACGCGGCGAGCCGGTCCTCGAGGCCTGGCGGCGGCAGCTCGCCAACAGCCTGGTCCCGCTGGCCTTCCCGTTCCTGCGTGACTGCGTGCGGATCGGCGGGCTGCGGCTGAGCGCCGAGATCGAGGTGGCGATCCAGCCCGAGGGCGGGGCCGCGATGGCCATCCGGGTGCCGTGGAGCGACCTGGTCGCCACCAACGGCCCCTTGGTCCTCTCCCAGCTCTAGGGGCCGCCCCGGGCGCCCCCCGGATCACCCCGGTTCAGGGCTTGGGCGTCGGGCGCCGGGTGGGGCTCGGCCGCGGCCTTGGCGTCGGCGACGGGTGGGCCGCCGGGCTGGGGGAGCGGTGGGCGGTCGGCCGGGGCGAGGGGGTGATGACCACCACCGACGGCTCGGGGCAGCCGTAGGGGACGCTGGGCAGCGCGACGGGCCGGGTGGGGGCGGCCGTGGGCCGGGGATGGCCGGGCTGGGCCGTCGGGGTCGGTCGCACGTGGATCACGATCGGGGTGACCTTCGGGCACGGGGCCGGGATCGGGACGGGGGTCGGCGAGGCCGCGCGGACGATGAGGGTGACCAGGATCACCAGCCCGCCGACGATGACGGTGGCGACGAAGGTCACCGCCCCCCACTCCCGCCGGAGGAGCTTGCGGTCGAGCCGCTTCATCCCTGGCCCACCTTGCCCCGCCAGCGCTGCCAGGAGAGCCAGCCCAGGCTGCGCGCCTGCTGCTGCAGACGGGTCGCGAGCGACGGCGGGGCGGGGCGGGCGAACCGTTCCACCGGCCGGGTCACCCCCGCCTCGAGCGCCTTGCGGAAGTCGAAGGCGCCCCGACCGGGGAAGGCGGTCACCGTCCGGGCCAGGTCGGCACTGCCAAAGTGGCTGTCGCTGGAGCCGACGGCGGCGCCGAGCGCGTCGCGGTTGGCGCGGTAGAAGGCGTCGAGCGCTCGGATCCGCGCCCGGGTCGTCGGGCTGGTGTGGCGCAGCTCGATCCCGTCGAGGCGCTCGCGGGCGATCAGCCGGCGGAGCGCGCCCGGGGTGATCGAGGCGAAGTAGGTGGGCATGTAGGGGTGGGCGAGCACGGCCAGGCCCCCGCGGTCGCGGATCGCCCGGATCGTGTCGAGCAGCGGCAGCCCCATCCGCACCGGGCCATCGAGGAAGAGCCCGAGGACGTGGACGCGAGCGGGCGGGGCGGTCGTCACCTCCTCCCCCGCCACGACCTCGACCCCGAATTCGGCCCCGGCGTCCAGCGCCTCGGCCACCCCATCCATCGTGTCGTGGTCGGTGATGCAGACCACCCGCAGGCCGGCGCGCGCCGCGGCCCGCACCAGCTCACGCGGGCTGACCATGCCGTCGCTGCGGGTCGTGTGGACGTGGGGGTCGGCGACGGCGAACCCAGGCGGGATCGCCCCGGCACCGCCCGTGGCGGGGCCGGCCCACGCGGCCGCCGCGCTCAGCGGCCGGGACCCGGGGTGGAGGCCGTGGCGCCGGGCGCCGCCTCCGGGTGGCCCACCGGCTCGGTGGCGTCGCCCTCGGCACCGGGACGGCTGCGCTGGTTGAGGATGCGCAGGAAGTCCTGCGCGCGCGCCATCGCCTTCCAGCGCTCCGGGTAGAAGTCCTCGGCCACCACCTGGCGGTCCGCCAGCCGGCGCACCGAGACGCACCACTTGTTCAGTGCGTGCGAGACCTCGACCTCAAAGTCCCCCTCGACGCTCGGGTAGCGCACGGCCTCGTCGCCGCGTCGCGGGCGTTGCATGGCCATCGCGGTACCTGTGAGCAAAGGAAGGGGGGACGCGTCGACGCGTCATCGGCTGCATCTGGGCGGGTAGTATAGCGCGCCCGTCGGCGGGCCAACCGCCTTGTGTGGTATTGCGCACGCCTAAGGGACGACAGGCCCGTCGGCGACGAGGGCCGCGACCGCGGCGCGGAAGCTGGGGCCGAGGCGGGGGTCGGCGGGCAGGAGCTCCACCAGCGTGCGCACCCAGCCCTCCGGGGTGCCGACGTCGCAGAGACGCCCGACGTACTCGACACCGACCACCGGGCCGCTCGCGAGCGCGCCCCGGATCCCGTCGGTGAGCTGGACCTCGCCGAGCGCCCCCGGGGGCGTGTGGGCGAGCGCCTCGAAGACCGCGGGGGTGAGGACGTAGCGCCCCATCACGGCGAGGTCGCTGGGGGCCTCGCCCGCCCGCGGCTTCTCGACCAGGTCGGTGACCCGAACGATGGGGCCGTCGCCCTCAACCGCGGCGACCCCGTAGCGGCCGATCTCCGCTGCGGGGCAGCGGCGGAGCGCCACCACCGGGCAGCGGTGGACGGCGTAGGCGTCGATGAGCTGGCGCAGCAGCGGCGGGTCCCCCACGAAGAGGTCGTCGGGCAGCAGCGCGCAGACCGCCGGCTCGCCCCGGACCAGGGGCACCGCCCGCAGGACCGCATCCCCGAGCCCGAGCGGCTCCGCCTGCTCCACCACGTCCACCTCGGTGAGAGCGCTGATGGCGCGGACCTGCTCGAGGAGCTCGACCGCGCCGCTCGCCGCCAGCGCCCCCTCTAGCCGCAAGTCGCGGGCGAAGTGGAGGGCGAGCGCCTCCTTGCCCGGACCGGTGACGAGCACGGTGCGCTCGATCCCCGAGGCTCTGGCCTCCTCCACGCCCCACTGGAGGACGGGGCGATCCCCGACCGGGATCAGCTCCTTGGGGATCGCTTTGGTCGCGGGCAGGAAGCGGGTGCCCAGCCCGCCGGCGGGGATGATGACGGTCCTGATCGCTGGCACCGCGCGCCCCTCCCTGTTCGCGACCGCGGGCCCGCCCCCTACCGTCGCGGCCCCGTCGTCTTGCAGGCGACGCACACGGTCGCCCAGGGGAGGACGGCCAGGCGGCCGGCGGGGATCTCCCCTCCGCAGACCTCGCAGCGCCCATACGTCCCGGCGTCCAGCCGGTCCAGGGCGTGCTCCACATCCTGCACCATCTGCCCGAGCTCGCGGGCGGTCGCCCCGCGGTTGAGCCGGTCGTGGGCCTCGGCGGTGAAGTCGCCGGCGCGCTTGCCGTACTGAATCGTGCGCCCGCCCTCGGGCGCGGCCGGGCGCAGCGCCTCCAGGGCGCGGCCCAGCTCCGTCCGGCGGCCCTCCAGCACGGCCCGGACGCGGGCGGCGTCGATCGACCCCATACGTGCGCCTCCCCGGTGACCTCGCCCCGATCATGCCCGGCCGCCCGGCCGCCTGCCAACGCCGGGGGCGGGGCGCCGCCCCGGGCTCAGCCGAGGGTCGGCGCCTCCCGATGGCGCAGGAGGGCGACCCCCCGGAGCACGCCGGCGGCGCCCAGCCCGATCCAGGCCGGCCCCGGCAGCTGCCCCAGGGTCTGGCGGACGGGGTTCCAGCTGTCCGCCCCCGCGTCCTCCGCGCCGGCGAGGGCGCGGTCGAGAAGCCGCTGCCGGGTGGCCGCCGAGAGCGGCTCGGGGGCGAGGGCGTCGACGATGAGCCTGGCGGTGTCGGCGATCGCCCGGGTGGTGGGATCGGGGGGCGGGGCGCCGCCGTCGAGCCAGTCCGTGAAGGCGCTCGCCATGCGCCGCTCGGCCCGGCTCACAGCTCGACCCCGTCCGGGCGGGGCGGGGCGGGCGGACCGCCGTCCTGGTCGCGGTCGACGTGGCGGCGGAGCGCCGCCGTCGCCCGGAAGATGAGGAGCTTGACCGCCCCCTCGCTCCGGCCCATCACCCTGGCGACCTCGGCGTTGCGCAGGCCGGAGCCGTAGCGGAGCGCGACCGCCCGCCTTTGGTCGGCCGACAGGTGATGGAGGGCCGTCCGCACCCACAGGGCACGCTCGCTGCGGACCGCGGCCGCTTCGGGCCCCTCCTCGGGGTCGACGGTGGAGTCGGGGAGCTCGATCCAGCGGGGGCGGCGGCGCTCCCGGGCCAGCAGGTTGCTGGCGACCCGGTAGAGCCACGCCGAGTAGGGGACCCCGCGCCATTCGAACCGCGCGATCTCCTCGAAGGCCCGGGCGAAGGTCGTGGCCGTGACGTCCTCGGCCCGCTCGCGGCTGCCGGTCTGGTGATAGGCGTAGGCATGGATGGCGTCGACATAGCGGTGGTAGAGCTGCTCGAACGCGGCCCGGTCGCCAGCCTTGGCGGCGAGGACGATGCGGCGCTCCTCCTCCAGACTCTCCGCGCTGCGCGCCCCCCGCCAGGGTCCGCCCGACGCGGGGGCCGAGCCGGACTGCGGGGCCGGCTCCACCTCCGAAAAGTCAGCGGCGAGGGCCACGGTTACGGCCGGACGGCGCTGGCCGAGCCGCGCAGCCCGAGCGCCTGGCCGGCGGCGGCGAAGGCCCCGAGCGCCCGGTCCAGCTGGGCGTCGGTGTGGCTGGCGCTCACGATCGTGCGCACCCGGCCCCGGTCGCGGGGCACGGTGGGGAACCCGATCCCCTGGGCGAAGACCCCTCGGGCCCGCAGGGCATCGGCGAGGGCCATCGCCCGGTCGGCCGAGCCGACGATCACCGGGGTGATCGGGGTCTCGCTCTGGCCGCAGTCGAAGCCCAGGGCCTCGAGCCCAGCCTTGAACCGCCGGGTGTTGGCCCACAGCCGGTCCTGGCGGTCGGGCTCGGTCTCGAGCACCTCGAGCGCCGCCAGGCAGGCCGCCACCACCGCGGGCGGGTGGGAGGTACTGAACAGGAACGGCCGGGCGGCGTGGATCAAGAGCTCGCGGACGGCCAGGGGAGCGGCAACGTAGCCGCCGAGGACGCCGATCGCCTTGCTCAGGGTGCCGACCTGGATCAGCACCCGCCCGTGGAGACCGAAGTGGTCGACCGTCCCCCGGCCGTGGCGGCCGAGCACGCCGGAGGCGTGGGCGTCGTCGACCATCACCGCCGCGCCCGCGGCCTCCGCTCGCTCCACCAGCCCGGGCAGGGGCGCGATGTCGCCGTCCATGCTGAAGACGCCATCGGTCACCACCAGGACGCGGCGCCGGCCGTCGCGCCGCGCCGCGCCGAGCTGGGCCTCGAGGTCGTCCAGGTCGCGATGGCGGAACCGGTAGCGGGCCGCCTTGGTCAGCCGGATCCCGTCGATGATGCTGGCGTGGTTGAGCTCGTCGCTCACGACCGCATCGGCCTCGCCGAGGACGGTGCCGAGCACCCCGAGGTTGGCCGCGTACCCGCTCTGGAGCGTGAGGGCGGCCTCCGTGCCCTTGAAATCGGCCAGCCGGCGCTCCAGCTCCTCGTGGAGGGCCTGGGTGCCGGCGATGGTCCGGACGGCGCCCGCTCCCGCCCCCCAGGTGCGGGCGGCGTCGACGGCGGCGGCGATCAGCTTGGGGTGGGTGGTGAGCCCCAGGTAGTTGTTCGAGGACAGGTTGATCAGCCGCCGGCCCTCGATCACGACCTCGGCGTCCTGGGGGCTCTCGAGCACGGCGAGCGGCCGCAGGCGCCCCGACCGCCGCAGGTCGTCGCGCTCGTCGGTGAGGCTGGCCAGGCAATCAGTCACGGATGGACCCGTCCCCAGGATAGATCAGGACCTTCCCGCCCCGACCGGCCCGGGCCACGGCTACCGCCTGGCCGAACTGGGCGAGCGGGAAGCGGTGGGTGAGGAGCGGACCGACGTCGACCGCCCCCGAGGCCAAATAGCGGGTGGTCAGCTCCCAGGTCTGGAACTGCTGCCGGCCGACCACCCCGAAGAGGGTGATCCCTCGCATGACGACCTCGCGGTCGAGGTCCAGGACCGCCTTCGGGTTGCCGAGCCCGAGGAGGCTGATCCATCCCCCCGGCGCGACCGTCGCGAGGGCGGCCTCGAGAAGGACCGGGTCGCCGGACATCTCGAGGACGGCGTCGGCGGGGCCCCGAAGGCCGTCCTCGAACGCCTCGGCCAGGTCGGCCGGCGCCACCTGGGTCGTGTCCACGACCTCGTCGGCCCCCATCGCCCGGGCCATCGCCAGGCGCTCGGGGGTGCGGTCGACGGCGAGGATCCGGCTCGCCCCCTCGGCGCGGGCGATGCCGACCGCCGCGCAGCCGATCGGGCCGGAGCCGGTGACCAGGACGGCCGCGCCGGGGAGCGGCCCCTTCGCGGCGGCGTGGGCCGCGTTCCCCATCGGCTCCTGGAAGGCGACCCGCTCCGGGCCGAGGGCCTCGGGGCTCGGCCAGCAGTTCCGCTCCGGCACCACGACCGCCGACGCGAAGGTGCCGTCGACGTCGACGCCCAGGATCCGGGTCGCGGCGCAGACGTGGAACTGGCCGCGCCGGCACTCGCGGCAGCTGCCGTCGACCAGGTGGCTCTCGACCCCAACCAGCTCCCCGATCCGAAGCCGGTCGACCCCGGCCCCCACGGCGAGGACCCGTCCCGCCATCTCGTGGCCCACGATGCGCGGCGGAGCGACCCGCCCGGCTGCCCACGGCGTCCAGTCGACGATGTGAAGGTCGGTCCCGCAGATGCCGGCGACCAGGACCTCGAGGAGCGCCTCGCCGGGGCCGGGCCGGGGCGGCGGGACATCGGCGAGCTCGACCCCCGGCCCGGCCGACCGCTTCACGATCGCCTGCATTGGCTCTCCCCAGCCCCCGGTCGGACCCGCCGCGGTCCGGGGTCGGAGCCTGCAGCGCCAGTCTAGGCCGAGCTCGCAGTTGGGGCGGTCGTCGCCGCGGCGGGCCGGACCGGGCGGGCGACGCGCCGGCGGACGACCGCGTAGACGCCGAGGCCGACGAGGGCGACCAGGACGTCGTTCACCACCCGGACCGTGATCGCCGCCGCGGCCCCCTGGGCCGCGGAGATCCCCATCGCCACCGAGGCGAGGGTCACGATCCCCTCGGTCGCGCCGAGGCCGCCGGGCAGGAACGAGAAGCCGGACAGCAGGTGCCCGAGGGCGTAGATGAAGGCGGCCCGCTCGAGGCCGACCCCGCCCGCCCCCACCGCCGCCAGCGCCTGGGCCATGAGGACGAAGGCGAAGACGGTACCGGCGGCATCGTAGGCGACGGTCCGGGTGACGACCGGCCGCCGGCAGAGCTCCACGAACCCTCCGCGCAGCGCCTCGACCCGCCCCTCGGAGCCGCGCAGGAGCCGCAGCCGGGCAAGGAGCCGCACCGCCCGGCGGAAGGCGGGCGGCCAGGCCAGGAAGGTGATGATGGCGGCGTCGACGACGGCGAGCCCGGCCACAATCGCGCCGGCGAGCGGGACCCGGCCGGCCTCCGGCAGGATCGCGATCCCGAGCAGGGTGAGGAAGCCCAGCTCCTGGAAGGCCACGGTCCCCGCCACCCGTCCGCCGTCCCTAACCTGCGGCTGCAGGCGCATGAGGACCGGCACCCGGCCGAGATCGCCGGCGGGCAGGAAGATGAGCGGCTTGGCGGCGACGAGGGCCGTGATCGCGCGCCGACGGCTGACCGGGATGCCGGCCCCCACCAGGGAGGCGTGCCAGGCCAGCCCGCGGCACACCGACAGCCCCGAGACCACCGGGAGCATGAGAAGGACCGCGCCGGGGGACACCCGCCCCAGGGTCTGCACCACCTGGGTGGGGTCGGCGAGCTCGACGACGAGCGCCACCGCCGCCGCTGCCCCCAGGGCAAGGAGGCCGTGCCGGAGCCAGCGGCTGCGCACCGGGCGCGAGAACCTGGGCGCCACCTCTGCATTCTGGCGCGGGTGGGCGGGGTGGGCGATCGTGGGATCGGCCCGGCCCGGCCCAGCCCAGGCTCAGGGCGCCAGCCGCTCGGCGAGGTAGCGGAGCCCGACGGGATAGCGGTACTCGGTCCCGTTGTGGCCGGCGTCGACGAGCTCGAAGTGGCAGTCGGTCTGGCCAGCCGCCTGGAGCGCGTCGCGATAGGCGGCTGCGCCCAGGTCCAGGTGGTACTCGTCACGGGTCCCGGCGTCGATGTACACGGCGCGCAGGCCGCGGGCCGCCGCGGCGCGGTCCGCCGTCAGCCGGACCGGATCCCACGCCAGCCACCGATGCCACACCGTCAGATCGAGGCGACCGGTCTGGGGGTCGAACGGCAGCCGCACGGTGCCGTCGGCGTCGGCGGAGTAGCAGGCGGCCATGCACCAGGCGCTGAGGATCACCCCGTCCTGGGGGCGGCTGAAGGCCGGACGGGTGGCGAACTCCGCCCAGAAGCGGTCGAACGAGCCGCCGTAGTCGGCGCCGAGCGCTCGCACGACCTGGGGGAACTCGGGCAGGTAGCAGCACTCGAAGAGGGCGTCGCCGGCGTGCGTCGCCAGCCCGCCGAAGAGGTCGGGGCGCAGCAGCGGGGTCACCATCGCCCCGTACCCGCCCGAGGAGTGGCCACTGATCCCCCGGTGCGCGGGACGGGGGAGGGTGCGGTAATGGGCGTCGACGTAGGGGACGACCTCGTCGCACAGGTACGTGTGGTAGCGCCCGGTCGCGGCCGAGTCCAGATACTGGCTTCCCCCCAGCCGGGTCCAGGCGTCGACGAAGACGACCAGGCACGGCGGGACCGCCGGGTCCGCAAAGAGGTCGTCGACGCGCTCGAGCACCGTCGGCCGGAACGCGGTGCGGTTGCGCCACATGTCGACCTGGCGGGTGAGGCCATGAATGACGTAGAGAGCGGGGAAGCGCCGGTCCGCCCCGTCCGAATATGCGGGCGGCCGGTAGACCCACACCGGCCGCCTGGTGGGGTCGCCGAGCGGGTTGCCGACGAGCGCCCGGCTGTCGAGGCGGCACTCGTCCAGCTGGCCGTGCAGCGGCGCGCCCCAGGGACCCCGCAGCTCCTCCCCCACGGCCCAACCGTACCGAATCGCCGCCGCGGGGCGCGCCGGCCGGGGCGGCGCTCAGGCGAAGAGGTCGGCGGCCAGCTCGAGGATCCCGGGGCGCGCCGGGACCAGCACGGTGGTGAGGAGCGAGCGGCGCCAGCGCGAGGCCTCCTCGCGGAGCTTGGCCCGGGGACCGACCAGCGCCACCGCCTCGACCGTCGCGGTCGGGACCGCGGCCGCGGCGGCCGCCCGCTCGCCGGCCCGGTACAGGGTCTCGATCCGCTCCACGGCGCCCTCGAACCCGATTCGGGCGAGGGCGTCACGGTGGAAGTTGGCGCCCGGGGCGCCCATGGCGCCGATGCACAGCGCCAGCCACGGGCGCAGGGCGTCGGCCGCGGCCTCCAGTCGCGGGCCTCGACCACCGGCAGCAGGCCGGCGATCTCGAAGACGTCGGGGGGCCGGCGGGCACCCGGGCGACCGGAACCGATCGCCAGCGCGCGGCGCTGCCAGCGGTCGTGCTCGGGGGCGTAGAAGAGCGGCAGCCAGCCGTCGGCGATCTCGGCGTCGAGGCTGATGTTGCGGGGACCCTCGGCGCCGAGCAGGATCGGCAGGTCCGGGCGGCGGGGGTGGACGGTCAGGCGGAGCGGGCGGCCGAGGCGCGAGGCGGACGCGGCCGGCAGCCGGTAGTGGCGGCCGGCGAACGTGAGTGGCGGGTCACGGGCGACGATGCGCCGGACGATGGCGACGTACTCGCGGGTCCGCTCCAGGGGCCGGGCGAACGGCGCCCCGTACCAGCCCTCAACCACCTGGGGACCGGAGACGCCGAGGCCGAGAACGAACCGTCCCCCGCAGAGATGGTCGAGCGTGGCCGCCGCCACCGCGGTCGCCGCCGGAGTCCGGGCCGAGAGCTGGAGGACAGCGGTGCCCAGGCGCATCCGCTGGGTGCGGCTGCCCCACCACGCCAGGGGCGTGAGGGCGTCCGACCCGTACGCCTCAGCGGTCCAGACGGAATCGAAGCCCAGCCGCTCGGCGCGCGCCACCCGCTCGGCCGTTCCTGGGGGGGCTCGGCGCCCCAGTAGCCGAGGGCGAGGCCGAGCCGGGGGCTGCCGCCCGCTCGACGGGGCGCGCCGGACATCGGCTGGGACCCTAGCACGCCGAGCCGGCGGGGGCGTCGCTGGGATGCCCTCCCTCGGCATACTGCGGGGATGGGCGCGCAACCGGCGACGGCCGCCGGGTCGGCCAATCTCACCCGCGCGGAGGCGAGGGCCCGGTCGTCGCTGGTCCACGACGTCGCCTACTCGGTCGAGCTCGACCTCGCGGTCGCGCCCGACCACTACCGCAGCCGGACCACCTGCACCTTCCGCTGCCGCCGGCCCGGGGCCGACATCTTCATCGACTTCGCGCCCGACGCCCTGCTCGCGCTCACCCTGAACGGTCAGCCGCTTCCGCTGCCCGAACCGGGTCACCGGGTCACGGTCCCCGGCCTCGCGGCCGACAACACCCTCGAGGTGGTGGGCCGCTGCGGATTCCGCAATGACGGGGTCGGGCTCCATCGCTTCCAGGACCCTGTCGACGGCCTCGTCTACTGCTACACCGACTTCGAGCCGTTCGATGCCCACCGGGTGTTCGCCTGCTTCGACCAGCCTGACCTCAAGGGCCCGATCACCCTCGCGGTGCGGGCCCCGGCGAGCTGGACCGTGGTCGCCAACAGCGCCCTCGCCGCGCCGCCGGCCGCCGACGGCGACGCCCAGCGCTGGCGCTTCCGCCCGACCCCACCGATCGCCCCCTACATCTCCGCGGTGGTCGCGGGCGCCTACCACACCGTCCAGGCCGACCATCGGGGCCTGCCGCTCGGCCTCCACTGCCGGCAGTCGCTCGCCCCCCATCTCGACGTCGACGAGCTCCTCACCGTCACCCGCCAGGGGCTGGACTTCTTCCCCGCCCTCTTCGGCCATCCGTACCCGTTCGACCGCTACGACCAAGTCTTCGTGCCGGAGTTCAACTCCGGCGCCATGGAGAACGCCGGGTGCGTCACGATCGCCGAGGGCTATCTCTTCCGCGGCCGCGTCACCGACCTCGAGCGCGAGGACCGGGCCGACACCCTCCTCCACGAGATGGCCCACATGTGGTTCGGGGATCTCGTCACCCTGCGCTGGTGGGACGACCTCTGGCTCAACGAGAGCTTCGCCACCCTCATGGCCCTGCTGGCGTGCGCCCGGGCGACCCGCTTTGCCGACCGGTGGCTCGACTTCGCCAGCTGGACCCAGTCCCTGGCCCGCCAGGCTGACCAGCGGCGCACCACCCATCCGATCGTGGCGGACGTCCCCGACATCGAGACCGCCCACCTCAATTTCGACCGGATCACGTACGAGAAGGGATGCGCCGCGCTCCGCCAGCTGCTCGCCTGGGTGGGCGAGGACGCCTTCGCCGCGGGCATGCGGGCGTACATCGGCCGCCACCAGTTCGGCAACGCGGTCCTCACGGACCTCCTCGACGCGCTCGGGGCCGCGAGCGGCCGCGACAGCCGCGCCTGGTCGGCGGGCTGGCTCGAGACCAGCGGGGTGACCCTGCTCCGGGCACAGCCGACCGGGGCGGGGGCCGACACCCGGTGGACCGTCCTCCAGGAGCGGCCCGGACCGCCCGGCCCCCTCCTCCCCCATCGGATCGCCGTCGGCCTCTACGACGACCGGGACGGCCGCCTGACACCGCGCCGGCGGGTGGAGGTCGACGTGGTCGGGGCGACGACCCCGGTTCCCGCCCTCGACGGGGAGCCCCCGGCCGCGCTGTGCCTGCCCAACGACCTCGCCCTCAGCTACGCGAAGGTCCGGCTGGACGCCGATTCGCTCGCGGTGGCCGAGGGCCGACTCGCCGCCCTCGAGGACCCCCTGGCGCGGACGCTGGTGTGGGAGGTCCTCCGCGACATGCTCCGTGATGGGGAGCTGCCGCTGCGCCGCTACCTGGACGCCGTCGAGCGCCACGCCGCCGGCGAGGGGAATCCCCGCGTCCTGCTGCCCCTGCTCCGCAACCTGGGCACGGCCCTGACCCGCTTCGCCGCGCCCAACGATGCCCTGGCCCAGCGGCGACGGCTGGCGAGCGTCGCCCACGGAGCGCTGCTGGCGGCCGACGCGGGCGGCGACCTCCAGCTGGCCTGGACGAGGACCTGGATCGCGCTCGGGAGCGGGACCGAGGTGGTGGCCGCCCTTCGCGCCCTGCTCGACGGCGGCTGGGCGATCCCCGGGCTCGCCGTCGACATCGACCTGCGCTGGATGCTGATCGCCCGCCTCGCCGCCCTGGGCGCGGACCCGGACGGGGCGCTGGTCGCGGCGGAGCTGGGCCGCGACCCCACCGACATCGGCCGGCGGCGGGCGGCGGCGGCCGAGGCGGCACGGCCCACGGCGGCGGCGAAGGCCAAGGCGTGGGCGCTCGTCGTCGACGACCCCGCCTGCCCCGTCACCACGAGCCGCGCCATCCTCCGCGGCTTTCAGCAGCCCGAGCAGGTCGACCTCCTGCGCCCGTACGTCGACCGCTACCTCGACCGCCTCGTCCCGATGTGGCGCGAGCGCGACCTCGAGACCGCGCTGACCTTCGCGGAGGCCGCGTTCCCCCACCACGTGGTCGAGCCGGCGCTGGACCGGCAGCTCGACGCCGCTCTCGCCGCCGGCGGGCTGGCCGGCCCCCTGCACCGGATCCTCGTCGAGGGGCAGGACGACCTGCGGCTGGCGCTGCGGGCACGCGCCTGCGACGCACGCGCGGCGGGCGACCCGTCGGCCTGAGCCGCCCGCGCCCCCGCCCTTAAGCGCCTGACCCGGGGGGGCCGGGGGCCTCGGGGTCACCCGGCCCCGCGCCGAGCCCGCGCCGCACGGAACGGAGCTCCTCCCCCCGGTACTCGCAGTGGAAGCCGAGCCCGGGGCGCCGGAGCATCGCCGGCAGGAACCGGGCGATGTTGCGGACGATGCGGGGATTGGCGGGGTCGCAGACATCGCGCAGGCTGAGCCAGGCCAGCTCGCCCTCGCTGCCGGGCCGGCGCCCCTCCCAGGGATGGAGCCGGGCCTGGGTCGCCACCAGGAAGACGTGCATCCCGCCGGTCGCCGGCTGGGACCCGTCGAGCTGGCTCCAGGTCACTCGGCCCAGCCGTCGCAGGGGGGCAAGCTCGCCCGGACTCAGGGGGGTTTCCTCGGCGACCTCGCGCAGCATGCCGACCTCCGGGGACTCCCCGGGCTCGAGCTTGCCCCCCACCCCGTTCCACAGCCCGGCGAACGGCGGGCGGGCCCGGCGGAGCATCAGGACCCGGTCCCCGTGGCGGCAGAACCCCAGGGTGTGCCAGACGGCCGCCGGGGCCGCCGGCGGCGCCGCCTCGACCGGCTGGTCGGCGGCGCTCGCGTCCCCGGGCAGGGGCGCCCCAGCCGCCGGCCGGGCGGTCCC
>DAHUZI010000097.1 GCA_027306595.1 Candidatus Dormiibacterota bacterium
GCCTCCTGCAACCGGCGGCCGCCCCCCACCACCCCCGCGCCTCGACCCCGGCAGCCACCCCGGCCACGGGCCCCGCCCGGACGCCGGCCGGCGCCCCCACCCCGCGCGCCGCCACCACTCCCAGCGCCACGGCCAAGCCTCCCGCGCCCCCGACCGCCGCCGCCGGGGCGCTCCCCGCGCTCACCGGCGCGACGACCGTGGGGGGCCCCGCCAGCGGCTTCACCGTCCAAACCGCCCGCTACGGGCTCCATAGCAACGGGCTCTGGGTGGTCTTCCAGCTCGTCGGGAGCAGCGGGGCGCCGCGGACGACCGTGGGCTTCGCCGGCCCGACGACGCTCGAGGTCGAGCTACAGGGGGTGCGTCCGGGAACCGCGGTGCCGGCCCCACAGCCCGGCCTGGTCGTCACCCGCGTGGAGGCGGGCGGGAGCGGGACGACCGCCCTGTACACCCTCCATCTCGCCCACGCGGTCCAGGTGAGCCCCTCGTTCCTGCCCGGGAGCCTCACCGGGCCGTCTGGCGAGCGCCTGATCCTGATCCTCAGCTGAGCCGGCCCGATCGGGGCGCCCCCGCGGGCAGAGCGGCGATCAGTTCGGGCTGCGCAGCGCCATCCGGAGACCGGCAGAGGCCGGCGGGGCAAGCTGCTGCTCCAGGAGTGTCCGCTCGCGGCGCAGCAGGCGCAGGGCCTCGTCCAGCCGCTCGGCCGTGCTCGCGGCCTCGAGGAGCCGCTGCTTGGCCGGAAGCTCGACCGCGAGGGTGGCGGCGATGAGGTATCCGAGCAGCTCAGGATCCTCGGGGAGCGTCATCGGGGTCTCGGGCCGGTCGGCCAGCTGCCGGAGGATGGTCGCGTAGCTGGCGAAGCTGCGGCGGGCGGCGGCCGCGCGCCGATCGAGGACGTCGGGATCGTCGGGCCGGTCGGCGAGGTAGGCGACCGCCGCGACCGGGTAGGGCTGGCCGCGGACAGGGCCGACCACTCGGAAGCGCGCGGTCCCGGCGACGTGGAGGGTGCTGGCCCCGGTGGGCCGCCGCTCCACCCGCTCCACCCGGGCCAGGGTGCCCACGGCGTGCGGCTCGGCCGCGCCTCCCACCTCGGAGCCCCGCCGGATGGCGATGACGCCGAAGCTGGTGCCGCTCGCCTCGCAGTCGCGCAGCATCGCCCGGTAGCGGGGCTCGAACACCTGGAGCTCCAGGGGCATGTGGGGGAACAGGACCACGTGGAGCGGGAAGAGGGGGAGCTCGGGCATCGCCGGAGAGTATGCGCCGGAGCGGGGGGCGGTCCGGAGCCGGCGCCTCGACCCCGGCGACCGTCAGATCCGCTCGAGAGGGGTGATCCCGAGCAGCTCCAGCGCCCGTGCGAGGGTGGCCCGCGCGGCGTCCGCCAACCCGCGCCGGAAGGCGCGCCGGGCGGGGTCCTCGATCCGGTAGATGCGAGGGGTGTGCTCGTAGAAGTCGTTGAACGCGCTCGCCAGCTGGAAGGCGTAGGTGGCGAGCGGGCCGGGGGTCAGGGCGGTCGCGGCCTCGGCCACCACCCGGGGGAAGCGGTCGATCGCCTTCACCAGGGCTCGTTCCGGCGGCGACAGCTCAGGCGCCCGATCGGGCAGCGGCAGGGGGTCGACCCGCGCGAGGATCCCGCACGCGCGGGCGTGGGCGTACTCGAGGTACACGCCGGTGTCGCCGGTGGTCCGCAGCGCCTCGTCGAAGTCGAAGGTGATGATCGCGCCGAGGCTGAAGCGCAGGAGGTAGTAGCGCACCGCGGCCGCCGCCAGCGCGGCGGCGACGGCCTGACTGCTGGCCTTGGCCCGGACCCGACGGACGACCTCGTCGATGAGCAGGTCGGCGTGCACGTCCAGCCCCTGGCGCCCGCTCATCGCGTACATCGAGCGCCCGGCCTCGGTGGCGACGCCCAGGCTGCGGGCGGCGGCCGGCGAGAGCGCCACCACCTCGTACGCGAGATGGTGGAGGGCCTGGGCCTGCTCGAGGTAGCCGAGGCGACTGAGCGCCTCCCGGACCACAAGCTGCGGCGCGGACTGGCGCTGGTCGATGACGTTGACAACCCGATCGGCGTGGCCGAAGGTGCCCGGGGGCAGATCGTCGGGCGAGGGCTGCGCGCTGCTGGTGGCGGGGCCGTTTGGCGCCCAGCGACGATAGTGGAAGTCTTCGCCGAGGAGCCCGAACTTCCAGAGGTGGTAGGCGATGTCCTTGGCGGTATAGGTGGCGGTGCCGTCGCTCTTGACCAGCACCTTGCCGGACGCATCGCCCGTGTCGGCGTCGGCGACGGCGTCGGCGTCGGGCAGGACCCAGCAGCCGGCCAGCGGGCCCGCCTGCGGATGTTCCAGAACCTCGGCCGACCGCAGCGCGGAAAAGGCCTTCTGCCAGAAGCCCAGCTCGAGGATGTCGGACTCCCACGTGAGCAGGTCGTAGCTGATCCCCAGCCGCGCCATGGTCGCGAGGTTGGCCGCCACGATCCGCGACGTCACCGTGCGGGTTTCGGCCGCGACCGGCTGCTCCCGCGCCTCCACCGCACGCAGGGTGCGACGCCGCTCCTCGACCAGGTCCGGCTCCTCCTCGTAGCGGCGGCAGATCTCGACGTAGACGCGAGAGCAGAAGCGGTCGAACGACTCGCCCGGCTCCTCGGTCAGGCCCAGCATTCGCAGCCCCACCATGACGTCAGCGACCTGGACGCCGGTGTCGTCGATGTAGTTCTGGACCTCGACGCGCAGTCCGCGGGCCCGCAGGATCCGCACCACCGTGTCGCCGATGCAGGCGTTGCGCAGGTGGCCGACGTGGGCGGCCTTGTTGGGGTTGACCTGCGTGTGTTCAACGATCGTCTTGCCACGGCGCGCCGGCGCATCCGCCAGCAGGCGATCGTCGTCTGGGGCCAGCGCCTCGCCGATCACGGCCGGCGCGAACGTCGCGTCGTCGATGCGGACGTTGACGTAGCCGGGCCCGCTCACCGTCACGGCCGACACATGGGGAAGGGCTGCGGCCCGCACCGCGTCGGCCAGCTCTGCCGCGATCGCGGCGGGGGGTCGGCGGAGATGGCGGGCCAAGCGCTGGGCGAGCGGAGATGAGAGGTCGCCGTGGACGGGTTCGCCCGACAGCTCCACCCCGGGGTCGACGCCATCGGGCGCCCCGAGCGCCAACGCCGCCCGCTCCAGGGCCCGGGCGAACGAAGACGCGAGATCGGGCACGGTTGGCGATCGTAGCAAACAGCCCGCGAGGGCCCTGGACCCTCCGCGATCGAAGAGGGGCCGCCAGGGGTCGTCGCCACCTACACTGAGCCCGTGCCGATCGCACGGTCCAGCCGGCTCCCGGAGGAGTTCGCCGGGCACCCCATCGCCCTCCTGTACCGAGTCGGGGCCGACGCCCGCCGACGCTTCGCCGACCGCTTGGCGGAGCGGGGCAGCACGGTGGCGGGATACGCGGCCCTCGCCTGGCTTGAGGAGCAGGGGCCCGGCTGTCAGCGCCAGCTCGGCGATGCGCTCGGGCTGGACCCCGGCGATGTGGTCCGCCTCGTCGACCAGCTGGAGGCCGCCGCGCTCGTGCGCCGCGAGGCCGACCCCGTCGACCGTCGGCGGCACCGCGTCACCGTCACCGCCGCCGGCGTGGTCGAGCGCCGGGGGTGCCGCCAGGCCATGGCGGCGGTGGAGGACGAGCTCCTCGCCCCGCTCGATGCCCCCGACCGCGCGACCCTCACCGCTCTGCTCGCACGGCTCCTGGTGGAGCGGGGCGGGGCGGGGCGGGACGGGAGCAGACCCCGGGGCGGGGCGGTCCGCCCCCCTCAACCGCTGCCGGCCTGACCCGAAGCCCTGGCGGCAGCCGCCGACGCCCGAGGGCGCCGCACCCGGCCGCTTGCGTCCGGGATCGCTGTGGCGTAGACTATTCGCAAATAGGTACGCTCTGCCACCGAGTGGCGGCGATCCACCCCATACCGACGCCTGTGCTGGACCCAACCCCGACCCCGATCGCCAGCGGCCGGCCCCGCATCGGCGGGCTCCGACGCCTCCGCGGTGCGCGGGTCGTGCCCGGGCGCCGCGCGCGGGGTCCGGTGGGGTCGCGTCGGCTCGCCCCCTATACCGCACGGGCGCAGATGCCCGACCCCGGCCCACGCACGCGCCGCGCCGCGCGCGTGTGACCGCCTGCTGACGCCGCCGCACCAGAGCGCCGCAGGACCCCGCCCCGCCGACGTCCGAGCCGTCCCCACGGCTCGCCGGCGGCGCCGCTCGCACGAGCCGGTTCCGTTCCTGTTGGCGAACGGTAGCGCCCGCGACGAGCTGGTCGCCTTCGCCCCGGGGACCACGGCGGTCCACTCGAAGCACCCCCTGGTCCAAAGCCCCCCCAACACCCCGGAGTCCCATGAGCACCCCCGCTGCGATCCCGGCCCCCGAGCTCGGCCGCCGCCCGCGCGCGCGGCGCGGTGGACCCGCCGTGCCCGCTCCGCGACGCCCGCGGCTCGCCCTGGCCGGCCTGGTCACGGCGGTCGCCGTGGAGTGGGCGGGGGCGACGGCGATCCTTCCGGTGCTGCCGCTCCTGCTTCGCCACCGGGGCGTCACGGTGGGGTGGATCGGGGTGGCCATGGCGGCCTTCCTCGGCGCGAGCTTCCTCGCCCAGTACCCCCTCGGACGGATGGCGGACCGGATCGGCCGCTACCGCCTGCTGGAGCTGAGCCTGCTCGGCTATGCGGCGGCCACCCTGGGGTTCCTGTGGGGTGGTCCGGTCATCCTCGCGATCGCCTGCCGGGCGGTCCAGGGGGTGGCCGCCGGGGGGGCGGATGTCGCCGCCCAGGCGCTGGTGGTGGACCTGGTTCCCGCCCGCCGCCACGGGCGGGCGTACGGGATGCTCTCGGGCGCTCAGATGGGGGGAATGGTGGTGGGCCCGATCACGGGGAGCCTCCTCGCCGGGCTCGCGCCACCTCTGGTCTTCGTCGCCGGCGCTGGGGCGGCGGTGGCCGCTGCCGTCGTCCTGCGCGCCACGGTCCGGCTCCCGACGACCGCCCGGCGTCCCGGTCCCCCGCCCCCGTGGGCGCCCAACTGGCGGCTCCTGCGCGGTGTCCTCGCCGTCGCCGCCGGCGGCGGGCTCATGCTCGGCGTGTACGAGGCGGATTGGACCCTGCTCATGCACAGCCGGGGGGCGAGCGGGTGGCAGATCGGACTCTCGTTCGCCCTCTACGCGCTGCCCATGGCCCTGCTGAGCTGGCCCGCCGGCTGGCTGGCCGACACCTTCGATCGGCGATGGCTGAGCGGGTCGGCGCTGGCGGCGGCGGCGGCCTGCGCGGCGGTCTACCCGTTCCTGCCCTCGGCCAGCCTCCTCATCATCTTCTCGGCGGTCGAGGCGATCCTGTCCGCCGCCGGCTACCCCGCCACCCTGGCGCTGCTCATTCGGTCCACCGGCGTGGGTGCCGCGGGACGCGGCCAGGGGCTGTATGCCAGCGCGCAGACGGGCGCCGCTGCGGTCGGCGCCGCCCTCGGCGGAGTCTTGTTCGCCCTGGGGGTGCCGATCCCCTTCGTCGCCAGCGCGGCCGTGGCGCTCGGCGCCGTGGTCGCCCTCCCCTGGCTCTGGCGCGGAGCCGGGGCGACCGCTCGCCCCCTCACCGCCGCGCCGGATGCCGTGGCGGCCAGCCCCCCCGCGCCCCCGCGGACGGAGCCGGTCGGCCACGGGCGGCCGTGCACCTGCCGCCCCGGGGGGACCGGGCCGCCTTCCGGCGGCGCCCGCCGCCAGAAGGCGGCTACCCCGGCGCGCTGACCGAGGCCGGGAACGGCAGGGCGATCGGCTCGACCTGGACCCGGCTGCGCTGCTGGGCATCGAAGCGGTCCAGCCCGAGGTCGGTCGTGTCGACGAGGGCGGTCGTCCCCTGCAGCGCCAGATCGACCGCGACCCGGGCCACGGCCGGCCCCCACATCATGCCGTGGCCGCCGGGCGCAGCCACCGTCAGCCCCTCGATCGGCGCCCCGTCACGGTCGAGCCCGGGGCCGAGGATCGGCAGGTGGTCCTCGGTGTAGTCGATGGTGGCGGCCCAGACCCTGCGGAGCGCGAGCCCGGCCGTGACCGGGACGCGGCGGGCGAGGCGACGGCGCATCCGGGCGAGGTAGCGCCAGTCCACCGCGGCGGCCGGCCCGGGGCGCTCGGCCGGGTTGCTCATCCCGAAGAGGAGCCCGCCCTCCTCCTCTCGCCAGTACAGCCCCTGCGCCATGTCATAGACCATGGTCTGGGGCGACTCGGCGAACGCCGGGTGCGGCTCGGTCACCGCCACCTGGTGGCGGACCGCGCCGACCGGGATCCGAAGGCCGAGGCGGCGACCGACCTCCGCCATCGCCGGACCGGCCGCGAGCAGGACGCGCGGGGTCGCGATCGTCGCGGTTGCCGTCTCGACCGCCGTGACCCGACCGCTCCCCCCCGGTCCGGTGGTCCGCAGCCCGACGACCTCGCAGCGCTCGAGGAGCTCGGCCCCCGCACGCTGGAGCGCCAGCGAGTAGGCGTGGACGTTGCGCGCCGGGTCGATGCACCCGTCCGCGGCGTGGTAGCTCCCGCCTCGGTGCCCGTCGCGGGCCAGGGTCGGCACGACCCCGCTCGCCTCCTCGCGGTCCAACCACCTGACGTCCAGCCCCAGGGCCTGCTGGTCGACGACCCGCGCCCGACCGATGGCGACGTCCCGGGCCCGGTCGACGAGCAGCAGATAGCCCAGCGGGCGAAAGCCGGAGTCGGTGCCGATCCGCTCGGGCTGGGAACGGTAGAAGTCGATCGACCAGCGTCCGAGCGCGGTCCCGACCGCGGTCCCCGCCTGGGCCCGAACCATCCCGGCCGCGCGGCTGCTCGCCCCCGCGCCAGCCACCGCGCGCTCCACCACCACGACCCGCCCGGCCCGGTCGGCGGCGGCGAAGTATGCGGCCCACCCGCCGATCGCGCCCGCCCCGACCACCACCAGGTCGGCGCGGCGCGGCGCGCTCACCGCGCCGGTCATGGTGGCGTCCGCTCGACGAGGGTGGCGAGGTCGTCGCCGCACCGTGCTGCGCTTGCGGCGGACGCAGCGTCTGGCATAGAATCGCCCACAATAATCAGCAAGTCCTCCACTGTCAAGGGGCGACGATCGACCGCACCTCGGCGGGTCACACCGGCCCGTCGACCACACGGGATCGCTCCCGTCATCGACGCCCCGGCAGGCTCGCGCAACCCGCGGATCCAGGGCATCCAGCGTACACGCGGCGCCCGTTCGGGCTGCGCCCGCTGCGTCGGCGGAGGGGCGAGCGGTCCCCCATGAGGTAGGACCATGGCGGCTCCGTATGACGCGATCGTCGTCGGCGGTGGGCACAACGGGCTGGTGGCCGCGGCCTACCTGGCGCGATCGGGCCGGCGCACGGTGGTGCTGGAGGCCAGGGAGAAGACGGGTGGGGCGGCCGACACCAGCGCCCCCTGGCCCGACCACCCCGACATTCAGGTGACGACGTACTCGTACGTGATGAGCCTGATGCCGTCGACGATCATCGCCGACCTCCAGCTGGAGCGGCACGGCTACAGGGTGTTTCCGATGGGGCCCTACTACCAGGCCTGGCCCGACGGCCGCTCGCTCAAGCTCTACGCCGACGACGCCGCCCGCAATCGCCAGTCGATCGCCCGCTTCTCGGCCGCCGACGCGGACGCGATGCCACGCTGGGACCACTGGCTTGAGGGGCTGGCCAAGGTGCTGGGCCCGCTCCTCATGAGCGTCCCCCCCAAGCTCGGCTCCCGCAACCCCCTGGACCTGCTCGACCAGGCTCAGCTCGCCCGGCGGCTGCTCGGCGTCGACCCCCGGACGCTGGCCGACCTCACCCGCCTCTTCACGATGAGCATCACCGACCTGCTCGACGACTGGTTCGAGTCGGAGGAGGTGAAGGCCTCGCTCGCCGTCAACGGGGTGATCGGCACCTGGGCAGGGCCCGATGAGCCCGGGACCGCGTACGTCATGGCCCACCACTCGATCGGCGATGTCGGCGACGGTCACCTGGGCAGCTGGGGATTCCCCCAAGGGGGGATGGGCGCCGTCAGCGCCGCCTGCCGCCGGGCCGCCGAGGCGTTCGGGGCCGAGGTGCGCACCGGCTGCCGAGTCGAGCGCATCCTCACCCGGGCCGGCTCCGCGACCGGGGTCGCCCTGGTCGGCGGCGAGGAGCTGGAGGCTCCCGTCGTGGTGAGCTGCATCCATCCCCGCACCGCGTTCCTCGAGCTGATGCCCGCCCACGAGCTCCCCGACGGGTTCCGCCGCGACATCGAGCGCTGGCGGTCGCGCAGCGGCGTGGTGAAGATCAACTGCGCGCTGGGCGAGCTGCCCGACTTCCGCGCCGACCCCGGGACCGCCTTGCAGGATCACCACACCGGCTCGGTCGAGCTCTGCCTGTCAACCGCCTACGCCGAGCGGGCCTTCCAGGACGCCCGCGAGGGCCGGCCGGCGGCGCGACCGTTCGTCGACGGCGTCATCCCCACCGTGTTCGACAAGACGTTGGCGCCCGAGGGGGTGCACATCTTCTCGATGTTCACCCAGTGGGTGCCGGCGAGCTGGTCGGCGGCCCCGCACCGCGAGGAGCTCGAGGCGTACGCCGACCGTGTCATCGACGGCTACGCGGAGCTGGCGCCCAACCTCAAGGGCGCCATCATCGCCCGCCAGGTGATCGGCCCCTACGACATGGAGCAGGAGCTGGGGCTTGTCGGCGGCAACATCTTCCACGGCGAGCTCTCGCTGGAGCAGCTGTTCCACATGCGTCCCGCGCCGGGCTTCGCCGACTACCGGACGCCGATTCGCGGCCTCTACCACGCCAGCTCGGCCACCCACGGCGGCGGCGGGGTCTGCGGCATCCCGGCGGCGATGGCGGTGCGCCAGATCGAGCGCGACCAGCGCCGGGACCGCTGGCGCCGACGGCTCACCCCCCGGCGGGACCCGCTCGCCACCGGCTGAGCCGATGGCGCCGGCGACGACCGACGCGCTCGCCCGCCTGCTGGTTCCCGAGGCGGTCGCCGTGGTCGGGGCCAGCGACGTCCCCGGGTCGTTCGGGTGGCAGATGATGACCCAGCTGCAGCACGGCGGGTTCGGCGGCCGCATCTACCCCGTCCACCCCACTCGCACCGAGGTGCTCGGTCTTCGCTGCTATCCCCGGCTGGACGTCCTGCCGGAGCTGGTCGACTGCGCGATCCTCGGGGTCCCCAACCGCCTCCTTGAGGCGCAGCTCCAGCTGGCGGCGAGCTTGGGGGTGCGCAGCGCGGTGGTGTTCGCCAGCGGCCACGAGGACACCGCCGCCGGCCATCCGCCGCTGACCGAGCGGCTGCGGGCGATCGCCGCCGGCGGCCGGATGGCGGTGTGCGGACTCAACGGCATGGGCTTCCTCAACGTCGAGGCCCGGGTGCGCGCCTGCGGCTTCTACCAGCCGCCCGACCTCGAGCCCGGCGGGGTGACGTTCCTCACCCACTCCGGGTCGGCCTTCTCCGCCCTGCTCCACAACGATCGCCGGATCCGCTTCAACCTGGCGGTGTCCTGCGGCCAGGAGCTGGTCACGACCATGGCCGACTACCTCGACTACGCCCTCGGGCTGCCGTCGACCCGCGTCGTTGCGCTGTTCCTCGAGACCGTGCGCGACCCCGAGCGGTTCCGGGCGGCGCTCGACCGGGCCGACCGTAGGGACGTGCCGGTCGTGGCGCTCAAGGTCGGGCGCGAGCCGTTCGCCCAGGCGATGGTCGCCGCGCACTCGGGCGCGCTGGCCGGCGCGGACGGGGTCTTCGACGCCGTCTGCGACGCCCACGGCGTGCTGCGGGTCACGAGCCTGGACGAGATGCTGGACACGGTCGAGCTCCTCGCCGCCGGCCGCCGCGCCGGGCCGGGGGGCCTCGCCGCCGTGCACGACTCGGGCGGGGAGCGGGCGATGCTGATCGACGCCGCGGCGGCGGTCGGCGTTCCGTTCGCCGCCATCGGCGCCTCGACCCGGCGGCGCCTGGCGGCGGTGCTCGAGCCCGGTCTCCCGGCGGTCAACCCGCTCGACGCCTGGGGCACGGGCAACGCCGCCGACCTCCTCTACGAGTCCTGCCTGTCGATCCTCCTTGACGACCGCCGGACCGCGGCCCTCGCCCTGGTCGTCGACCTCACACACGAGCAGGACCCCGAGCGTGAGTACGCCGGGACCCTGCTGCGGGTCTTCCCCACCACCTCCCGGCCGGTCGCGCTCATCAGAAACTGCCGGAGCGCGATCGACCGGCA
>DAHUZI010000108.1 GCA_027306595.1 Candidatus Dormiibacterota bacterium
GTCGTCGTGGCGGCGACCACCGGCGTCCGAGACCTGGCCGGGGGGTGGCGCGGCACATCCGGGGCGCGGCCGGGCCACCCTGGGTCATCCTCTGGTGGGGCCCGCGGACCCGGACCCGCCGCACCGCCAGGCGTTCCGGGGTTGCGGCCGGGGCGCGAATCCGGCGCCGATCGCCGACGCGGCCGCGGCCGCGGCCCGAGCCCGGGCGCTGCCGCCCCGCCCTCGCCCCCCGACCGCGATGATGGGCTGATGGCGAGCCCCTCGCCGGTCCCACCCCGGGCAGGCCGGACGCCGCGGCGCGGGCTGCGCCCCGACGCCGCCTACCGCGCCAGCCGGGCTGCCGGTCTTCCCGCCGTGCCGCCGCCGGCGGCCGGTGTCCTGGCCCGGGCGCTGCTGGACGCGGCGACCCTCCTGGAGCGGGAGCGGCTGGGCACCGCCCTCGTCGACACCCTCTGCCGCACCTTCCGCCTCCCCCCCTGCGGCCTGGTCATCGCCGATCGCCCCCAGGTCCACCGCCGGGACGGTTCCGGGCGCCTCGTTGAGCGGACGTACGGGACCTATCGCTGCCGGCTCCCCGGCGGGGGTGCCCTGCCCGATCGGTGCCGCATCCGCATCTACCACCGCACCGCGGTCCGCGAGCAGGTCCTGGGCCCGAGGCCGTTCCTCCAGACGCTCCTCCACGAGTGGGGGCACCACCTCGACTTCGCCGGGCTGCGGCTCGGCCGCTCGCCGCACACCCAGGGCTTCTACGCGCGCGTGGCCCGGCTGGGCGAGCTCCTCGGGGTCGCGGTCGCGCCCCCGGCGGCCCCGGGCGGGCCGGGCCCGACCCCGCTCCGCGGAGAGGGACCACCCCCCGAGTAGCATGTGCGCGGGAGTGGGGTCCGCGCGGCCATGTCGCGACCCCACCGCCCCGCGGTCGGGATCCGGCCCCGGCCGACGCCGCGCGCATGGAGGTTCCCGAACGATGCACGCCCGTCTCTGCCGCCGCCCCGCCCGTGGCTGGCTCCTCCTCCTCGTTCCTCTCGCCGGTCTTGCCCTCGCGGCCTGCGGCAGCGGCCCGATCCCGGGCCAGCCGGCCAGCGGCGCGACGCCGGCGCCGAGCAGCGGGGGCGGCGGCGCCGCCCCGACCGGGTGCACGGCGGCGACGGCGCCGAGCACGATCACGATCGACGCCACCAATGGGCTCAAGTTCGTGCCCGCCACCGCCTGCCTCAAGGCCGGCGGCACCGTGACCTGGAAGAACACCGGGAACCTCTACCACACCACGACCGACGAGACCAGCCTCGCCGCCTTTCCCAAGGACGCCGCGGTGCCCGCCGGCGCGGCCGGCTGGAACCACACCCTGCCGACCCAGGGCTCCACGTTCAGCCTGAAGCTGACGGTCCCCGGCCTCTACAAGTACTTCTGCATCCCCCACGAGAGCTTGGGGATGCTGGGGCAGATCACGGTCGTGGGCTGAGGCTCGGCGGCGCCATGCGCGGCCCCGAGGTGGCGGGGGCGCCGGGGTGACCCTGCGCTTCGCCCGGCGGATGGAGCGGCTCGGGACCGAGAGCGCCTTCGAAGTCCTGGCCCGGGCGCGGGCGCTCGAGCGCCAGGGGCGCTCGGTCGTGCACCTCGAGATCGGTGAGCCCGACTTCGCGACCCCCGCGCCGATCATCGCGGCGGCCGAGCAGGCGCTGCGGGGGGGGGCGACCCACTACACCCCCGCGGCCGGCCTCCCGGAGGTGCGGGAGGCGATCGCCGCGGCCGCGGCCACCCGCGGCGGCCTCGAGGTGGACCCGGCCCAGGTCGTGGTGGTGCCGGGCTCGAAGAACATCCTGGCCTTCGCCCTGCTCGCCCTGGTCGAGCCCGGCGACGAGGTGATCCTCCCCGACCCGGGGTACCCGATCTACCGTTCCCTCGTGGAGTTCGTGGGGGCGGTGGCTCGGCCGATCCGACTCCGGGAGGCGAACGACTTCCGTCTCGATCCGCAGGAGCTCGAGGGCCTCGTCGGCGAGCGGACCCGGCTGTTGATCCTGAACAGCCCCCACAACCCGACCGGCGGGATCTGCACGGCCGCCGACCTCGACGCCGTCGCCGAGCTCGTCCTCCGCCACGACCTCACCGTCGTGAGCGACGAGATCTACCACCGGATCGTCTTCGGCCCGGCCCCGCCCCCGCTCTGGTCCCGCCCCGGGCTGGCCGAGCGGACGATCGTGATGGACGGCCTCTCCAAGACCTACGCGATGTGCGGCTGGCGCCTCGGCTACGGGGTCATGCCGGTCGAGCTCGCCCGCCGGATGGAGACCCTGCTGATCAACTCCAGCTCCTGCGCCGCCGCCTTCACCCAGCTGGCCGCGGTCGAGGCCCTCACCTCCCCGGCCGCGGAGGCCGCGGTCCAGCGGATGGTTGCGGAGTTCCAGCGCCGCCGGGACGTCCTGGTCGCCGGGCTCCGCGCCCTGCCCGGCGTCCGGGTGCGGCCCCCGGCGGCCAGCTTCTACGTCTTCCCCAACGTGGAGGGGACCGGTTGGGGGGCCCGGGAGCTCGCCGCCCGGTTGCTCCAGGAGCAGGGCGTCGCCGTCCTCAGCGGGGACGCCTTCGGGGCCGCGGGGCTGGGCCACATCCGCCTCGCCTACACGGTCGGCGTCGACCAGATCGAGGACGCCCTCGAACGCCTGGCGACGTTCCTCGCGAGCACCCCCCCCGAGCCGCCCGGCCGGCAGCCGCAGATCGGCTGAGCCCGCCCGGGGCGGGCTCAGCCGATCTGGACCCCGTCAGCTGGCGGCGACAGCCGGGGCGGGGTGGATGCCGTCCGCGCCGGCCGGCGGGGCCGGGGTGACGCGCGTGGCCCGGCCCACGAGCTCAGCGGTCGCCGACGCCAGCTCCGATCGCCGCTCGGGCCGTGCGTACTGGCGCCAGACCTCGTTGCCGCCGGCTCGCCAGGTGACGCTCGGCCGCTCGAGGAGCACCGGGTCGACCCGGTCGGTGTGCCGGGCCACCAGGGTGATCAGCGAGTCAACCAGGGTGTTGCCCAGGTAGTGGGGCTGGAGCCCCAGGTCGAGCAGCCGGGTGTGCTTGGCGTTGTAGTAGTGCTCCTCCGCCTCGACCCGGGGGTTGGGAAGGTGGACGACGCTGGTCTCCTGGCCGTGCTGCCGGCGCGCCTCGGTCACCAGCTCCGCCAGCTGGTTGAGGGAGAACTGCTCGGTGAACTGGTTGAACACCCGGCACTCGCCCTCGTCGGGCGGGTTGTCGAGGGTCAGCGTGATACAGGCCATCGTGTCGCGGATGTCGAGATAGCCGCGGGTCTGGCCGCCCTTGCCGTAGACCGTGAGCGGCTGACCGGTCGCCGCCTGGACGCAGAACCGATTGAGGGCCGTCCCCCAGATCGAGTCGTAGTCGAAGCGGGTCATGAGGTCGGGGTGGAGGTGGGTGTCCTCGGTCTCGCACCCGTAGACGACGCCCTGGTTCAGATCCGTCGCCCGCAGCCCCCAGATCCGGCAGGCGAAGTGGATGTTCTGGCTGTCGGCCACCTTGGAGAGGTGGTAGAAGCTGTGAGGGACCTTGGGGAACGGGAGCCGGTCGCTGCGCCCGTTGTGCTCGATGGTGATGTACCCCTCCTCGATGTCGATGTTGGGCGCGCCGTACTCGCCCATCGACCCGAGCTTGATGAGGTGGCAGGTCGGCACGTGGGCCTGGATCGAGAAGAGCAGGTTGAGGTTGCCGATGATGTTGTTCGCCTGGGTGCGGACCGCGTGCTCGCGGTCGACCATCGAGAAGGGCGCGCTGCGCTGCTCGGCAAAGTGGATGACCGCGTCGGGCCGCCAGCGGGCGATGCAGGCGTCGAGGGCGTCGTGGTCGCAGAGGTCGAAGGGCTCGTAGGCGATGGTGCGGCCCGTGAGCTCGTGCCAGCGGGCGACCCGTTGCTCCATGGTCGCGATCGGGACCAGGCTCTCCGTCCCCCCCTCCTCGTCCCAGGCCCGCCGCGCCAGGTTGTCGACCGCGACCACCCGGTGTCCGAGCCGCGAGAGGTGCATGGCCATGGGCCACCCGATGTAGCCGTCCGCGCCCAGGACGATCACGGTCTTGGATGTGCTCACAGGTCTTCGCGATGCCTCCTGAGGTCTGCACCGCCCGGTGTCGCGGCGGCGTTGCCGGTTCGGGGCGCGGTTGGCGCCCAGCGACGAACGAAGCCCATCGCCCCCCGGCCGAGAGGGTAGCAGGTTGGCCACGATGGCGCCGGCGCCGAGGGGATCAGCGGTCGGGCACCCCGTCGGCGGCCCCTTGGGGGATCCCCTCGGGGAGCGGCCGGCCGGCCGCCAGGAGCTCGCGGTCCTCCTGGGCGATCCGTTGGAGCTCCGCCACCAGCGCGTCGACCAGCTCGGCCTCGGGCAGCGTCCGAAGGACCTGGCCCCGGCGGTAGAGGATCCCCTTCTGGCGGCCGCCCGCGATCCCGATGTCGGCGTGCATCCCCTCGCCGGGCCCGTTGACGACGCACCCCATCACCGAGACCGTGATCGACCGCCGCACCCCCGCCAGCGCCGCCTCCACCCGGGCCACCATCGGCCGCATGTCGATCTCGAGGCGTCCGCAGGTGGGGCAGGCGATGAGGTTGGGCCCGCTGGGCCGGGTCTCGAGGGTGGCGAGGATCTGGCGGGCGACCCGGACCTCCTCCTCCGGCTCGTCCACCAACGACACCCGGATCGTGTCCCCGATCCCCTCGGCGAGGAGGAGGCCGATCCCGACGGCGCTCTTGATCGCCCCGCTGCGGGTGGGCCCGGCCTCGGTCAGCCCGAGGTGGAGGGGATAGCGGTTGCGAAGGGCGGCGAACTGGCGGTTGGCCGCCAGGTTGGTGAGAACGTCGGACGCCTTGAGCGACACCTTGATGTCGCGGAAGTCCAAGGCCTCCAGGATCCGGATGTGCCCGAGCGCCGCCGCCACCATCCGCTCGCCCACCTCCTCGGGTCCGCCGTCGCCCCGCCCCCGGGCGAGCCGGCCGCGGTCCGGCAGCGACCCGGCGTTCACCCCGATCCGGATCGGGATGCCGGCCGCCCCGCAGCGGCGGGCGATCTCGGCCACCTTCTCGGTCTGGCGGATGTTCCCGGGGTTGAGGCGCAGGCAGTGGACCCCGGCGTCGATCGCCACGAGGGCGAGCGGCGCGTCGTAGTGGATGTCGGCGACGATCGGGAGCCGGGAGCGCCTCACGATCTCGGGGAGCCGCTCCCCCGCCTCCCGGGTGTCGCAGGTGACGCGGATGAGGTCGGCCCCGGCGTCGGCGGCCCGGGCGATCTGCTCGACGGTCCCCTCGACGTCCTCGGTCGGGGTCTTCGTCATGGTCTGGACGCTCACCGGCGCGGCGCCGCCGATGACGACCGGGCCCACCCGGACCGGCACGGTCGGGCGCCGCGGGGCCCTGCCGCCCGCGGTCGGGTGGGGTCCGCCGGCCGCGGCCGGCGCCAGCGGCAGGGGCACCCGGACCGCCGCCCCGGCGCCCGCCTCCACGGTCAGGAGCCCACGTGGAGGCTGGTGATGTCGCCGTAGGTCGCGTAGAAGGCCAGCATCAGGATCAAGGCTAACCCAACCATGTGCACCAGCGCCTCGCGCTGGGGGTCGAGGCGGCGGCGGCGGATCCACTCGAGGCCGACGAAGAAGAGCCGACCGCCATCGAGGAACGGGATCGGCAGGAGGTTGAACAGCCCCAGGTTCAGGCTGATCACCCCGACCAGGGTGACATACGCGATCGGCGACACCTGGGTCGCGACCGAGGTCGCCTCGGCGATCCCGACCGGGCCGGTGAGGTGGGCCTGGCTCTGGCCGTGGGGCGCGAAGAGCTGGGCGATGCCGGTGAAGATCGCCCCGATCTCCTGGGGCACCGCGAGGAAGCCCTGGGCGAGCGCCGTGGCCGGCCCCCGTGGCGGGCCGCTGAAGGCGGGCATGACGTAGTTGCCGATGGGCAGGAGGTAGCCGACCTCCCAGATCAGCGCCTGGCTGAGCATCGTCGGGGCCACCGCCGCCGTGCCGTGGCGCCCGCCGCTGACCCAGCCGAGCGTGACCGCGGTGCGCCCCCGGAGCCCGGCTGCCAGCTGGGTCGGCGAGCGGAGCGGGACCGGGCCGCCGTCGACGGCCACGATCCGGGCCTCCAGCGGGATCGCCGGGCGCGTGGTCAGCGCCGCCCACCGGAGCTGGGGGCGGACGGTGACCGTCCGAGCCGGCCCGCCGCCGTAGGGCCGGACCGTGACCCGAACTGGGTGGCCGGCCCCGGCCTGGAGCCGGTCGCGGAGCCGGGTCACCCCCCCGACCGGCCGCCCGTCGAGGGCGGTGATGGTCAGGATCCCCCGCAACCCCGCGGCCGCGAGCCCGCCCCCGGGGGCGACCTGCGGCCCGGGGCTGCCGACGAGCAGGGCGGTGGTGAAGAGCACCCCGGCTAGAAGGAGGTTCATCCCCCCGCCGGCGGCGAGCACGAGCGCCCGTCGGCCCAGGGAGGCCCGGATGAAGCCGCGGGACCCGCCGTCGTGGGGCGGCTCCTCCAGCCCGGTCATCCCCGCCATCCGGACGTAGCCGCCGGCGAGGATCAGGCGCAGGGAGTAGGTGGTCTCGCCCCGGCGCACCCCGATCAGACGGGGGCCGAACCCGACCGCGAACTCCTCGACGGCGATCCCGGCCCGCTTGGCGGTGACGAAGTGGCCGAGCTCGTGGATGATGACGACGGCGAGGAGCATCCCGGCGATCCCGCCGATGCTCTGCCAGGTCCAGCTGAACATCAGCCCCCCCGGCCGACCGCGGTCGGCAGGCGGGCCCGAACCGCCTCCCTGGCCCACCGGTCGGCGGCCACGATCGTCTCCAGGGAGACCGAGGCCGGCGGCTCGAAGGCGTCCACGACCGACGCCACCACCGTCACGATCTCGGTAAAGGGGAGCCGGTCGCTGAGGAACGCCGCCACCGCCATCTCGTTGGCGGCGTTGAGGACCGCGGGATGGGCGCCCCCGCGCTCCCCGGCCCGGCGCGCCAGGGCCAGGGCGGGGAAGCGAACCGGGTCGACCGCCTCGAAGTGGAGCTGGCCGACGGCGCCCAGCTCCAACGGCGCCACCACCTGGGGGAGCCGGCGGCCGCCCGCCAGGGCGAGGGCGATCGGCGCGCGCATGTCGGCGTGCCCCAGCTGGGCCACGGTCGTGCCGTCGACGAACTCGACTGCGGAATGGACCGCGCTCTCGGGGTGGACCACGACGTGGATCTGGGGATAGGGGACGGCGAAGAGGAAGTGGGCCTCGATCACCTCGAGGCCCTTGTTCATGAGGGTGGCGCAGTCCACGGTGATCTTGGGCCCCATCTGCCAGGTCGGATGCTGCAGGGCCTCGGCGGCGGTCACCCCCTGGAGCGCCTCGAGACCGCGGCGGAGGAACGCCCCGCCGCTGGCGGTGAGGATCAGGCGGCGGACCGTGAGCGGGTCCTCGCCCCGCAGGCACTGCCAGATCGCGCTGTGCTCACTGTCGACCGGGACCAGCTCGGCGCCCCCCGCGAGGGCGGCCGCGACCACGACCTCGCCCGCCATCACCAAGACCTCCTTGGTGGCGAGGGCGACCGAGCGCCCGGCCCGGCAGGCGGCGAGGGTCGGGCCGAGCGCCGCCGCCCCTCCCCCACCGACCAACACGCAGTCGGCCCCGTCCTGGGCGCAGAGGGCGGCGGCCGCGGCGGGGCCGACGGCCACCCCGTAGGGGGTCGGGCCGTCGGGATCGACGACGACCATCGGCACGGGGCCGAAGGGGGCGGTGGCCTCCCGCAGCGCGTCCACCCGGCGCCCGGCGATCGCGCCCACCAGCTCGAACTCGCCCGGGTAGCGGCGGATGACATCGAGCGCCTGCCGGCCGATCGAGCCGGTGGCGCCGAGCAGGACGACGCGGGTGGGCACCAGGGTGGGGGGGAGCGGCTCGGGGGAAGGGGCCGATGGGGACCGCCCATCCTGCGGCGGTCAGAGCGCGTGCAGCGCCCGCAGGATCGAGTATACGGCCGGCCCGACCAGGACCACGCTGTCGAGCCGGTCGAGAAGGCCGCCATGGCCGGGGATCCAGGCGCCCGCGTCCTTGACCCCGGCGGACCGCTTCAGCTGCGACTCGACGAGGTCACCGGCCTGGGAGGCGAGGCCGGCCGTCAGGCCCAGGGCGGCCGCGACCGCGATCGGGACCGAGGGGCGCAGCCAGGGCAGGCAGAGGGCCATCAGGGCGATGGCCGCCGCCAGGCCGGCGAGCGCCCCCTCGACCGTCTTGTGGGGGCTGATCGTGGGGGCGAGCGGGTGGCGGCCCAGGGCCGATCCGACGAGGTAGGCGGCGGTGTCGCTGACGACCGCGACCCCCAGGGTGAGGAGCAAGAGAAGGCCGGCCCGCGGGGGCGGGAGCGGCGCCCGGTCGATGATGACGAGGAAGCCGAGCCCGTAGCCGAGCCAGAGCGCGCCCCCGACCGCGACCGCCCACTCCACGAACGGCCACCGCCCCCGCCCGCGCCAGATGTGGACTGGGAGCGCGACCACGAGCGCGAGCCCGAGCCCGACCGCGGTCACCCAGCCCCCCGCCAGGGCGCCCCTGAGGAGCCACAGCCCGGCGAGCGGGATGAGGACCCACCACGGCGGCGCGACCCCGACCGCCCGAGCCAGGCGGCCGAACTCGAGGGCGCCGACGGCGAGCGCGAGGGCGGCGAGGGCAATGAGGATCGGCCCCCCGGCTAGGGCCGCCAGCACGACCGCGGCGGCGAGGGCGGCGCCGCTGGCCGTCCGCCGCCAGAGGGTCACGTCGGGGGGGATCGGATCAGCCGGCCACGCCGCCGAAGCGGCGCTGCCGGGCGGCGAAGTCCTGGAGGGCCAGCTCGAGCTCCCGCTCCCCGAAGTCGGGCCAGAGGGTGGGGCTCACGTGGAGCTCGGCGTAGGCCGCCTGCCAGATGAGGAAGTTGCTCATCCGGTGCTCGCCGGCGGTGCGGATGATGAGATCCGGATCGGGCAGGCCGGCCGTGTACAGGGCGCCGGCCAACTCCGCCTCGTCCACCCGGGCGAGGTCGGCGCCACCCTGAGCCAGGCTGCGGACCGCGTCGACGATCTCGGCCCGGCCCCCGTAGTTGATGGCGACGCAGAGCATCCCGGTCCGGTTGCCGCGGGTGCGCGCCTCGGCGGCGTCGATCAGCCGGCGGAGCCCGGTCGTCAGCGGCCCGCGCCGCCCGATCACCCGGATCTGGACCCCGCTGGCGTCGAGCTCGTCTACCTCCTTGGCGAGCGTCTCCTCGAACAGCCCCATCAGCGCCCCCACCTCCTCGGCTGGGCGCGACCAGTTCTCGGTCGAGAACGCGTAGAGGGTGAGGTGGTGGACCCCGGCGCGGTCGGCCGCCTGCATCACCTTGCGGATGGTCTGGATGCCGGCCCGGTGGCCGTCCGTGCGCTGGAGGCCGCGCTGGCGGGCCCAGCGGCCGTTTCCGTCCATGATGATGCCGATGTGGCGGGGCAGCACAGGGGGCGCGGCGTCAGACCTCCATGAGGTCGGCTTCCTTGCGGCGGGCGGTCTCGTCGACCTGCTCCACGAAGTGGTCGGTGACCCGCTGGAGCTCCGTGTGGCCGCGGCTCGCCTCGTCGGCGGAGATCTGCCCGTCCTGCTCCAGGCGCCGCAACCGCTCCATGTCCTCGCGCCGGATGTTGCGGATCGCGACCCGCGCCTCCTCCGCCCGCGCCTTCACCATCCGGACGAACTCGCGCCGCCGCTCCTCGTTGAGGGGCGGGATCGGCACCCGGATGATCTGTCCGTCGTTGGCCGGGTTGAGCCCCAGCTCACTGCGCTGGATCGCCTTCTCGATGGCGGCGATCGTGTGGCGGTCGAAGGGCTGGACGACGAGCAGGCGCGGCTCCGGCGCCGAGAGGCTCGCCAGCTGGTTGAGGGGCATGGTCGTCCCGTAGGCGTCGACGTGAAGGAGCTCGATGAGCCCGGGCGAGGCCCGCCCGGTGCGGATGCCGGCGAGGGCGGTGTGGAGCGCATCCAGGCTCTTGCCCATCCGGGTCCTGGAGTCGGCGACGAGCTCGGGGATCACCAGGGGGCGCTCCCGTCGTCGACGAGGGTGCCGGTTGGCTCGCCCCGCAGCGCCCGCGCGATGCTGCCCTCGGTGAACAGGTCGAGGACCAGGACCGGCAGGCGGTTGTCCATGCAGAGGGTGATCGCCGTGCTGTCCATCACCTGGAGGCCGCGGTTGAGAACCTCGAGGTAGGAGAGGCGGGCGAAGCGGGTCGCGTCAGGGTCGAGACGGGGATCGGCCGAGTAGATCCCGTCCACCTTTGTCGCCTTGATCAACAGGTCGGCGCCGATCTCCGCCGCCCGCAGGGCGGCGGCGGTGTCGGTCGTGAAGTAGGGGTTGCCGGATCCGGCGCTGAAGATCACGACCCGCCCCTTCTCGAGATGGCGGATCGCCCGGCCGCGGATGAACGGCTCCGCCACCTGGTGCATCTCGATTGCGGACTGGACCCGGGTCTCCAGCCCCTGCCCCTGGATGGCGTCGCGCAGGGCGAGGGCGTTGATGGCGGTGGCGAGCATGCCCATGTAGTCGCCGGTCACCCGGCTGAGGCCCTGCTCCGCCGCCGCCAGCCCGCGGAAGATGTTCCCGCCCCCGACCACGACGGCGATCTGGGTCCCGACCCGGTGGGCCCGGGCGATCTCGGCCGCGACCTGCACCAGCACCTGCGGTGCGATGCCGAACGGGCGGTCGCCCATCAGGGCCTCACCGGAGAGCTTGAGGACGACCCGGCGGTAGCGGGTCGCATGCGCGCGCGCGTCCACCGGGTGCCCGGCGACGACCGCGGCCGCCTCCTCCGTCACCGGCCCGGCTCCTCAGCCATCCGCCCCCCGTCCTCGGGCAGGTCCGCGGCCGGCGCCTCTCCGAGGGTGTAGCGGGCGAAGCGGGCGACCTCGAGGTGCTCGCCGAGCACGGAGGCCGCCTCCTTGATGACGTCCTCCACCCGCCGCTTGCGGGACCCCTCGTCGCGGACCCACGGCTGGTCGTAGAGGCAGACCTGCTGGTAGTAGGCCTCGAGCTTGCCCGCCACCATCTTCTCCGCCACCTCCCTCGACTTGCCCTGGTCCTCGGCCTGGCCCCGCCCGATCCGGCGCTCTTGCTCGACCACGGCCGCCGGCACCTGCTCGCGGCGGACGTAGAGGGGCCCGGGGCTCAGCGCCGCGATCTGGAGGGCGAGGTCGTGGACGAGCTGCTTGAAGCGATCGGTGCGGGCGACGAAGTCGGTTTCGCAGTTCACCTCCAGGAGCACGCCGACCCGGCCGCCCGGGTGGAGGTAGGCGTCGACCAGGCCCTCCCGAACCGACCGTCCGCTCCGCCGAGACGCGTCGGCCATCCCCTTGCGGCGGAGGATCTCGCGCGCCCCCTCGACATCGCCCTTGGCCTCCTCAAGCGCCCGCTTCACGTCCATCACGCCGGCGCCGGTCATCTCCCGCAGCCGCTTGACCTCCGTCGCCGAGACGGGGGTCATGGCTGGCTCTGCAGGGAGGGGGCCGGCTCGCCGCCCGGATCCGGCGCCGGGGCCACCGCGGGCTCGGCCGCTCGACTGGCGGCCGCGGCCGCCGCCTCCTCGGCCGCCGCCGCCGCCTCGGCCGCCTGGGCGAGTTGGACCGCAGCCGCCTCCTGGGCGCGGGCGGCCTCGATCTGGCGGCGCTGCTCCTGCCCCGCAAGGCACGCGTCCGTCACCCGCTGGACGATCAGGCGCACGCTGCGGATCGCGTCGTCGTTGCCGGGGATCACCCAGTCGATCTCGTCGGGATCACAGTTGCTGTCGGTGATGGCGACGATCGGGATGCGCAGCTTGCGGGCCTCGGTCACCGCCAGCCGCTCCTTGTGCGGGTCGACGACGAACAGGGCGGCGGGGAGGCGGCGCAGCCCGGCGATCCCGCCGAAGTTGCGCTCCAGCCGGTCCAGCTCGTCCTCCAGCCGGCTCGCCTCCTTCTTGGGCAGGGCGGCGAAGTCCCCCCGCTCCCGCATCTCCCGAAGGTCGGCGAGGCGGCGCAGCTGGCGGCGGATGACCTCGAAGTTCGTGAGCATCCCGCCCATCCAGCGGGTGACGACGAAGAACTGGCCGCTCCGCCCGCACTCCTCCACCAGGGTGTCCTGGGCCTGCTTCTTGGTGCCCACGAAGAGGAGCTGGCCGCCCTGGGCGACGGTGTCGGTGGCGAACCGGCACGCGGCGCCAAGTCGGTCGACCGTCTGGGCGACGTCGATGATGTGGATTCCGCCCCGCTCCGCGAACAGGAAGCGGCGCATCTTCGGGTTCCACCGGCTGGTCTGATGGCCGAAGTGGACCCCGGCCTGGAGCAGCTCGGTGAGCGTGGCGGTGGGCATGGGGCGCCCTCCTGGAAGGCTGGTTAACCTCTGCCCGGCGTCCACCGCACGCCGGCCCCGCCGGGGGACCCCGCCGCGCGTCGTCCGGACATGTGAATTTGTCTGCCGCGCGCATCTTACCCGATGGCGCCAGCCCGCCCGCCCCGCCTAGAGCACGTAGCGGCGGAGGTCCTCATTGCCGACCAGATCCCCGAGCCGCTGGCGAACGTAGGCGGCGTCGACCGCGACCGGCGCCCCGGTGTGGGCCTCGGCGTTGAAGGAGACGTCCTCCAGCACCCGCTCCATCACGGTGAAGAGGCGGCGGGCACCGATGTTCTCGTCGCGGTCGTTGACCAGCTGGGCCTGGTGGGCGAGCTCGTCGATCCCGTCGGCCGCGAAGCTGAGCTCGACCCCCTCGGTCCGGAGCAGGGCCGTGTACTGGCGCGTGAGCGCGGTGCGGGGCTCGACCAGGATGCGCCGCAGGTCCGCCTCGCTCAGGCTCTGGAGCTCGACCCGGATCGGGAAGCGGCCCTGGAACTCGGGGATCAGGTCCGAGGGCTTCGTCATCGTGAAGGCCCCGGCGGCGATGAACAGGACGTGGTCGGTGTGGACGGTGCCGTACCGGGTGCTGACCGTCGACCCCTCGATGACGGGGAGCAGATCGCGCTGGACGCCCTGGCCGCTCACGTCGGGGCCGTGGCCGTCGCCGGAGGGTCCGGCGATCTTGTCCACCTCGTCGATGAAGACGATGCCCTTGTCCTCCACCTGCCGGATGGCGTCGTCGTAGACGCTGTCGATGTCGACCAGCCGGTCGGTCTCCTCCTGGGTGAGGACGTGACGAGCATCGGCGACGCTCATCCGCTTGAGGCGCTTGCGGGGGGGGGCCATCTGGCTGAAGAAGTCGGCGAGCGACCAGCCGATCTCCTCGTACCCGGTCCCGGAGAAGACCTCCACCGGGGGGGTGTAGCTCTCCTCCACCTCGATCTCCACCAGGCGGTCCTCCAGCTGGCGGGCCGCCAGCTTGCGGGCGAGGACCCGGCGCCGAGAGCGCAGCC
>DAHUZI010000009.1 GCA_027306595.1 Candidatus Dormiibacterota bacterium
CGCCGGCTGGCGGCTGGTCGGGGCCGGACGCTCCCCCGCCGCCAGCGGCTTCGGGGCCGACGCGATGGCGTGCCCCGCCGCCAACCGGTGCCTGGCGGTCGGCAGCCGCCCGGTCGGCACCGGGGGCAACGAGATGCCGGCCGCGGCCGGCTGGAGCGGTCGCAGCTGGGTGGCCCTGCGCACCCCCGGGCCCATCGGGCCCGACAGCGGCCTGGATGGCCTCGCCTGCCCCTCGGCCCTGGTCTGCGTTGCGGTCGGCGTCGCCGAGCGCAACGGGACCGAGACGGGGATCGCAGAGCAGTGGGACGGCTCGACCTGGCGCTGGCGGCCGATCGGGACCGGATAGGGGGTGGGCGGGCCTTGGGGTCGCAGCTCCCCGGTTGACGCCCCGGCGGCCGGGTGCGTAGCGTCGGGGGGGTTCCCCTGGAGGCCGCGATGATCGCCGTGCCCCCCCACGATTGCGCGCGCCCGAGCGGCCGGCCCGCGTGCCCTTCGGCGCGGGGGGACGGGCGCCGTGGCGTGGCGCCCCGATGCTGATCCGCCTGCTCCGCCCCTATCTTCGGGCCTACGCGCGGCCGGTGGTCCTGGTGGTGGTCCTCCTGATCGCCCAGACCGTCGCCAACCTGTACCTGCCCAACCTCAACGCCGACATCATCAACTTCGGCATCACCAAGGGCGACGTCGGCTACATCTGGCGGACCGGGGCGGTGATGCTCGGCATCACCGTCGTCCTCGGGGTGGTCGCGATCGCCGCCGTCTACTGGGCCTCGCGCACCGCGATGGGGGTGGGGCGCGACCTGCGGGCCGCGGTCTTCGAGCAGGTCCAGGACTTTTCCGCCCGGGAGATGAACGAGCTCGGCACCGCCTCCCTCATCACCCGCAACACCAACGACGTCCAGCAGGTGCAGCTCTTCGTCCAGCTGGCGCTGACGGTGATGGTGATCGCGCCGATCATGAGCGTGGGCGGGGTGATCATGGCCGTCGGCGAGAACGCCACCCTCTCCCTCCTGGTGGTGGTGGTGGTGCCGATCCTGGCCCTCATCATCGGCACCATCCTGCGGATCGCCGTCCCGCTCTTCCGTTCGATGCAGGGCAAGATCGACCGCATCAACCAGGTCCTGCGCGAGCAGATCATGGGGGTGCGGGTGGTCCGGGCCTTCGTCCGCACCGGCTACGAGCAGGACCGGTTCGCCACCGCCAATCAGAGCCTCACGGCCACCGCGCTCAGCGTCAACCGGCTGTTCGCGGTGGCGCTGCCGGCGATCCTGGCGGTGATGAACCTCACCAGCGTCGCCGTGCTCTGGTTCGGCGGCCATCTGGTGGGCGGGGGGAGCATGCCGATCGGCAACCTCACCGCGTTCCTCCAGTACATCATCCAGGTGCTCTGGGCGGTGATGATGGCCGTCATGATCGCGATCCAGCTGCCCCGGGCATCGGCCAGCGCGGAGCGGCTGCACCAGGTCCTGGTCCTGCGCCCCGCGGTCACTGAGCCCCCGCGCCCCGCCGCCCTCGCACCCGGCGGCGGGATGGTGGCCTTCGACGGCGTCAGCTTCGGCTACCCCGGTGGCGAGCACCCGGTGCTCCGCGACCTCACCTTCGAGCTGGTCCCGGGCCAGACCACCGCGATCATCGGCGGGACCGGCGCCGGCAAGACCACCCTGCTCAGCTGCATCCCCCGCTTCTTCGACGTCAACCAGGGCACGGTGCGGCTCGACGGGATCGACATCCGCGAGCTCGAACGGGAGGAGCTCTGGCACCGCATCGGGCTGGTGCCCCAGACCGCGTACCTGTTCAGCGGGACCGTGGCCACGAACCTGCGCTTCGCCCGCCACGACGCCACCGACCTGGAGCTCTGGCGGGCGCTCGAGGTGGCCCAGGCGCAGGACTTCGTGGAGCAGATGGCGGGCGGGCTGGACGCCCCCATCGACCAGGGTGGCACCAACGTGTCGGGCGGTCAGCGGCAGCGGCTGGCGATCGCCCGCGCTCTGGTCAAGCGCCCCGCCGTCTATCTCTTCGACGACTGCTTCTCGGCGCTCGACGCCGGCACCGACGCCCGCCTGCGGGCCGCCCTGGTGGACGAGACCCGGGGGCGGACGGTGGTGATGGTCAGCCAGCGGGTGAGCACGATCCGCGGGGCCGACCGGATCCTGGTCCTCGACGACGGCGCCCTGGTCGGCAGCGGCGGCCACGACGAGCTCGTGGAGTCGTGCCCGGTCTACCGGGAGATCGTCGCCTCGCAGCTGGGCTCGGAGGCGGCCGCGTGATCGGCGGCGGGGTCCGGCGGGCGGCCGGCCGGGGGTTCGGCCAAGGCTGGGGGGCCGGGCCGCCCGCGGGCCGCGCCGAGCACGTCGGCCGCAGCCTGCGGCGGCTGGCCGGCCGGCTGCGGCCGGAGTGGCCGCGCCTCGTCGTTGCGGTCGCCGCCGGCGCCGCCGGCGTCGGGCTCACCGTCCTGGGTCCCCGGATCCTCGGCACCGCCACCAACGTCATCTTCAACGGGGTGGTGGGGCGCGAGTTCCCCAAGGGGCTGACCAAGGCCCAGGTGCTCCAGCTGCTGCGGTCCCGCCACCAGGACCAGCTCGCCGCCCTCGTCTCGGGGACGGGCATCCGCCCCGGGGTGGGGGTGAACTTCGGCGAGCTCGGCACGACCCTGGGGATGGCCGCCCTCGTCTACCTCGGTGGGGCGATCCTCAGCTGGGCCCAGACCTACGTCATGGCCGGGATCGCCCAGCGGACGGTGTCCGGGCTGCGCCGCGATGTCGAGGCCAAGCTCGCCCGCCTCCCGCTCCGCTTCTTCGACAGCCACGCCCACGGCGACATCCTGAGCCGGGTCACCAACGACATCGACAACATCACGACCACCGTCCAGCAGGGCCTGAGCCAGCTCCTGACGTCGGTGCTGACCGTGGTCGGGGTCGCGGTGATGATGCTGACCATCGATCCCATCTTGGCTCTGGTGTCGCTGACCACCGTCCCGGTGGCGGCCGGCGTCACGGCCCTGATCGCGCGGCGCTCGCAGCGGCAGTTCACGGACCAGTGGCGGTGGACCGGCACCCTCAACGGCCACGTCGAGGAGATGCACACCGGCCACGCCCTCGTCCAGGTCTTCGGTCAGCGGCAGGAGGTGGTGGGGGAGTTCCACCGCCAGAACGAAGAGCTCTACCGGGCCAGCTTCCGCGCCCAGTTCCTCAGCGGCATCATCCAGCCCGCGATCCAGGTCCTCGCCAACCTCAACTACGTCCTGATCGCCGCCATCGGCGGCTACCGGGTCGTGACCGGCGCCATCTCGCTCGGCGACGTCCAGGCCTTCATCCAGTACTCCCGCCAGTTCACGATGCCGATCGTCCAGATCGCCAACCAGATGAACCTGCTCCAGTCGGGGCTGGCCTCATCGGACCGCGTCTTCGAGTTCCTCGACGCGCCCGAGGAGGCGACCGACCTGCCCCAGGCCGCCAGCCGGCCGGCCACCGGCGGCCAGGTGACCTTCGACCAGGTCGCCTTCCGCTACGCCCCCGACGAGCCCCTGATCGAGGACTTCACCCTCCAGGTCGCCCCCGGCCAGACGGTGGCGATCGTCGGCCCGACCGGGGCCGGCAAGACCACGATCGTCAACCTGCTCATGCGCTTCTACGAGGTCGACGCCGGCGCCATCCGCCTCGACGGCGTCGACACCCGCCAGCTCACCCGGGAGGCGGTGCGGGCGACCTTCGGCATGGTCCTCCAGGACACCTGGCTGTTCGCCGGGACCATCCGCGCCAACATCGCCTACGGCCGCGCCGACGCCAGCGACGAGGCGATTGAGGCGGCCGGCCGCGCCGCCCACGTCGACCACTTCGTCCGCACCCTGGCGGACGGCTACGACACCGTCCTCGACGAGGACGCGTCCAACCTGTCGACCGGCCAGCGCCAGCTGCTGGCGATCGCCCGGGCCTTCCTCAAGGACCCGGCCATCCTGATCCTCGACGAGGCGACCAGCAGCGTCGACACCCGCACCGAGGTCCTGGTCCAGGCGGCGATGGCGCAGCTGCGCCGGGGCCGGACGAGCTTCGTCATCGCCCACCTGCTCTCCACCATCCGCGACGCCGACACCATCATCGTCATGGACCACGGGCGGATCGTCGAGCAGGGCCGGCACCTGGAGCTGCTCGCCCGCGGCGGCTTCTATCACGACCTCTACCGCAGCCAGTTCCCGGAGGCGCTGGCGGCGACCGGCTGAGGCCCCGGCGTCCCCGGGCTGCGGGACGGGGGGATCGCCGCGGGCCCCGGGCGGCTGCGGGGGGGCCCGCGGCCCGACCCCGACCGCCAATTGACCTCGGGCGATCCTCTCACGACCGTGGGGGCGCACGATGCGTCGCCGGCGTGCCGCCCGTGGGCCGCCGGCACCCAGTGCAGGGCAGGCGATGGTTCAAGCCATTCGCGACCGCAGGCCCCGTCCCATCCGGGTGGCCGCCGCGGCGCTGGTGGCCCTCCTCGGCGCCGGCGTCCTCGGCGCCGACGTCACCGGGGCCAGCGTCCGAGCCGCCAGGGGCGATGGCGGGACCGGCGGGCACGGCAACCTTCGCCGAGCAGCGCGGGCCTAGCCCGCCCACATCTTCCCGCTCACCCCGATCCAGTACTCCAGCGTCGCCGACTTCGAGCAGCTCCAGTACCCCATGTATCGACCGCGCTCCTTGTTCGGCATCGGCAGCCGGCCGGGGCTCAATCCCCAGCTGAGCCTGGCCGACCTGCCCCAGCACTCCGACGGGGGGCAGGTGGTGACGATCACGCTGACGCCCTACCGCTGGTCGAACGGTGACCCCGTCACCGCCCGCGACGCCGGGTTCTGGTTCACCCTCGTGCGCGCCAACCGGTCCGAGTGGGCGGCCGACGTGTCCGGCGCCTTCCCCGACAGCGTCCGAAGCGTGCACATCGACTCGCCGAGCCGGTTCAGCCTCCCCCTCACCCGGGCCTCCGGCTCCTCCTGGTACACGTGCCACGAGCTTAGCCAGCTGACGCCGATCCCCCAGGCGGTCTGAGACAAGACGAAGGCCAGCGGTCCGATCGGCCCCCACGACCGCACCAGGAGCGGCGCCCGCGCCGTCTCCCGCTCCCGCGCCAAGCCGTCGGCCACCCTCGACACCTGCGCCACCAATCCCCTCTGGCGGGTGGTCGACGGCCCCTGGACCCTCACCCGGTTCACCACCCCCGGCTGCTGCGAGTTCGCGCCCAACCCCAGCTCCAGCGGGCCCGTCCGGCCCCGGCTCGCCCACGTCATCGAGGAGCCCTTCACCAGCGACACCGCCGAGGTCGACGCGCTCCGGTCCGGCCAGCTCACCGACGGGTGCTTGCCCGACGAGGCCATCAGCCAGGCCGGCCACCTCGGCGCCCACGGGTGTCGGGCGGGGCCCTGGATCGCCTGGGCGATCAGCTGCTTCCTCACCAACTGCACGAGCCCCACGCGCAGCCCGATGCTGCGGCAGCCCTACATCCGTCAGGCGATGCAGAGCCTCATCGACCAGCCCCGCGACGTGCGCGCCATCTCCAAGGGCTGCGCCGATCCCAACCACGGGCCGGTGCCGCTGAAGCCCCAGAGCCCCTGCCTCACCCCCCTCGAGCGCGACGGCGCCTGCCCGCACAACCCCAGCCATGCGTGGGCGCTCCTGCGGGCCCACGGTTGGACCGTTCGGCCCGACGGGATCAGCAGCGGCAGTCGTCCCGGGACCGCCCCCGGCGACGGCGGGGCCGGCATCGCCAGGGGGGCGACGCTCCATCTCCCGGTCGAGGACGACCGCGGGGTCGTGTCCGAGGCACAGCTGATGGAGCCGATGAAGTCGTCGTTCTCGCTGGCGGGCATCGACCTCGAGCTCACGGCCGCCCCCGACAACCAGGCGGCGGCGGTGGGCGTGCCCAGCGACAAGAAGACGGGTGGCGGCCGAAGCGGGGCCTTCACCCACCCCGGGTCCTGGTCCTGCGCCCCCGACGACGACCCGGCCGGGGGCGAGATCGACGGCTGCGGCGTCGGGTTCAAGCCCGGCACCTCCTGCGACCCCCCCAACCAGGCCAACATCCTGCGCACCCACCGCAGCACCAGCCTCCAGGCGCTCGTCACCTCCGAGACCGACCTCACCCGCAACCTGCCCACCCTCTTCATCCCCGTCCCCGACAGCGCGATCTCGGTGATCAGCACCCATCTCCACGGGGCGGTCCCCCAGAACCCACGGGTCGCGATCCTCCCCGAGAACTGGGCGGTGGCCGGCTGAGAGGCGGGGCGCCGGGCCGGGCCCTCAGCCCCGCCCCTCCCGCGCGCGCTCCGGCCCGCCTCGGGCGGCCCCCCGGCCCGGTCCCACCGCCGAACGCCGCTGGACGGGCCCCGCCACCTCGGCGGGGGCCCGGGCCCCAGGGCCGCCCCTACGGCTCCAGGACCTCGGGGTTGAGGGGGGTGGGGGGCCGGCGGCCGTCGAGGACGGCGAGGAGGTTGTCGACGGCGAGGTCGGCCATCGCCTGGCGGGTCTCGTCGGTCGCGCTCCCGAGGTGGGGGAGCAGGACGGCCTGCGGGCAGCGGAGGAGCTCGGGGTCGACCTGGGGCTCCCGCTCGTACACGTCGAGGCCCGCCGCCCGCAGCCGCCCCGCCCGGAGCGCCCGGGCCAGGGCGGCCTCGTCCACGATCGGGCCGCGGGCGGTGTTGACGAGGACGGCCGTGGGGCGCATCCACCCGAGCCGCTCGGCGTCGATGAGGTGGCGGGTGGCGTCGGTGAGGTTGGTGTGGAGGCTCACGAAGTCGCTCCCCTCGAGCAGCGCCCGGAGCGCGACCCGCCGCGCCCCGAGCGCCCGCTCGACCGCGGGCGGCTGGGCCTGCACGTCCGTGTACAGGACGGGCATCCCGAAGCCGACCGCCCGCCGAGCCACCGCCTGGCCGATGCGGCCGAAGCCGACCAGCCCCAGGGTCTTGCCGTGGACCTCGCCGCCGAGCATGAACTCCGGTCCCCACACCCAGGGCCGGTCGGAGCGGACCAGCCGGTCGCCCTCCGCCACCCGCCGGGCCGCGGCGAGGAGCAAGGCGAAGGCGAGGTCGGCGGTCGCCTCGCTGAGCACCTCGGGGGTGTTGCTGGCCACGACCCCGCGGGTGGTGCAGGCGGCGACGTCGACGTTGTCGAACCCCACCGCGTAGTTGGCGATCACCCGGAGCCGGGGGCCGGCGGCCCGCAGGAGCTCCTCGTCGACCCGGTCGGTGAGCAGGGTGATGGCGCCCGACCGGCCAGCGATGCGCGCAAGGAGTGCCTTGCGGGGAAGCGGTGACTCCCCCTCGTGGACGTCGACGGTGCATCGGGCGGCGAGCCGCGCCATCGCGGGTGCCGGCAGCCGGCGGGTGACCAGGACCGTGGGCCGCTCCCCCTCGTCCCTCCCGCTGCGGCTCACCATCCGGCGGCCGCGGCGCCCCGGGCCGCTCGGTTGGCCCGGGCGGTGCGGACCGCGGCCCCGAAGGCGCCGAAGAGCCGCCGCAGCGGGGCCGACTCCCGCCACAGCTCCTCGGGGTGGCACTGGACCCCGACCACGAACGGCTGGTCCGGCGCCTCCACCCCCTCGATCAGGCCGTCCTCGGCCCACGCGGTCGCCCGCAGCCCTGGTGCCAGGCGCCCGATCCCCTGGTGGTGGAGGCTGTTGACGCGAAGATCGGTCGCCCCCACGGCGTCCGCGAGGCGGGAGCCGGGCTCGACCCGCAGGCCGTGGGCGAGGTGGCGTCGGCCGATGTCGGGGCGGTGGTCCACGGGGCCCGGCCGCAGGTCGGCGAGGTCCTGGACCAGGGTGCCGCCGAGGGCGACGTTGAGGGCCTGGATGCCGCGGCAGATCGCGAGGACCGGGCGCCCCTCGGCCAGCGCCGGCTCCAGGAGCTGGCGCTCGAGCCGGTCCAGCTCCACGTCGACCTCGGTGGAGGGGTGGGGCGCCTGCCCGTACCGGGCCGGGTCGACGTCCACCCCGCCCGGGAGGAGGAGACCGTCCATGAGGGCGAGCAGCCGTCCATCGGGGGGCTGGCCGGCGGGGACCAGCACCGGGCCGAGGCCGGCCCCCTCGAGGGCGTCGAGATAGGCCCGGTTCACCCCCGCCTGCGCGACCTCCCCCTGCGGGCCGGGCCGGCTGGTCGCGGTGCAGGCGACGAGGACCAGGGGCCGGTCGGCGGGGACCGTGGGCGCTTCTCGGGTGCTGATGGCGGGCTCCTGGCGGGCGCCGGGGCGGGACGGCGGCAGGCACCAGAATAGGCGGGCGGGCGCGGCCCGGGCGGGCGCGGCCGAGCCGCCCGCGACCCGGCGCCGCCGTACCATGCTTCGGGCCGCCCCCGGGCTCGTCCCCGAGCCGTCTCGGGACCGGGACGGGGCCTGGGAGTGTGCCGTGGACGACCACCAGCCCGACCCGCTCGCCCGGGCCCTCGCGGAGAGCATCCGCGATGTCCCCGACTTCCCCCGGCGCGGAATCCTCTTCAAGGACCTCACGACCCTCTTCAAGGACGCGGGGCTGTTCCGGGCCGCCTGCGACGCCCTGGTGGCGGCGTACCGTGACACCCCCCTCGACCTGGTCGCCGCGATCGAGAGCCGGGGCTTCCCGGTCGGGGGCGTCCTCGCCTACCGCCTCGGGGTGGGGCTGGTGGCGGTGCGCAAGCTCGGCAAGCTGCCCGCCCAGACGATCTCCGCGGGCTACAGCCTCGAGTACGGGGAGGCGGTCCTCGAGATGCACGCCGACGCCGTCGAGCCGGGCCAGCGGGTCCTGATCGCCGACGACGTCCTCGCCACCGGCGGCTCGGCGGCGGCGGCGGCCCGGCTGGTCAGGGAGCTGGGCGGCGAGGTGGTCGCCGCCGCCTTCCTCGTCGAGCTGAGCCAGCTCGGCGGGCGCCAGGCCCTGGCCGGCCTGCCGGTCACCGCCCTCGTCACGTACTGAAGGAGATGCCGGTGTCCCGTCCCGTCGCCACGCCCGCCGACGTCGTCGATCCCGAGCAGGCCGCGGCCGGCGACCGCCTCATCGACTGGGCGAACCGGGAGATGCCGGTCCTCCGCCAGATCGCCGAGCGGTTCCGGGCCGAGCGCCCGCTCGCCGGGCACCGGATCGCCGCCTGCCTGCACGTCACCGCCGAGACCGCCAACCTGGTCCGCACCCTCGCGGCGGGGGGCGCCGAGCTGCGCCTGTGCGCCAGCAACCCCCTATCCACGCAGGACCCGGTGGCGGCGGCGCTGGCGGCCGGCGGGATCGCGACCTTCGCCCGACGGGGGGAGGACCGGGCCACCTACTACGCCCACATCGCCGAGGCACTCGCCCACCGGCCCACCCTCACCATGGACGACGGCGCCGACCTGGTCGGGATCCTCCACCGCGAGCGGCGCGAGCTGCTGGACGGGGTGGTGGGGGGGACCGAGGAGACAACGACCGGGGTGGTGCGGCTGCGGGCGATGGCCCGGGCCGGGGTGCTCCGCTACCCGATCATCGCCGTCAACGAGGCCCTCACGAAGCACCTCTTCGACAACCGCTACGGCACCGGCCAGTCCACCCTCGACGGGCTGATCCGGGCGACCAACCTCCTGCTCGCCGGGCGCACGCTCGTGGTCTGCGGCTACGGCTGGTGCGGCCGCGGGCTGGCGGCGCGCGCCCGCGGGCTGGGAGCCCAGGTGATCGTGACCGAGGTCCAGCCGGTCCGGGCCCTGGAGGCCGTGATGGACGGCTTCCGGGTCATGACCCTGCTGGAGGCGGCCCCCATCGCCGACGTCGTGATCACGGTCACCGGTGACTGCAACGTGGTCGACCGGCCCCACCTCGAGCGGCTCCGCGACGGCGCCGTCATCGCCAACAGCGGCCACTTCAATGACGAGATCAACATCGCCGCCCTCGACGATCTGGCCGAGCAGGTGCGCGAGGTGCGCCCCAACGTCGCCGAGTACCGGCTGCCCGACGGCCGCCGGCTCCACCTCCTCGCCGAGGGCCGGCTCCTCAACCTGGCGGCGGCGGAGGGGCACCCGGCGGCGGTCATGGACATGTCGTTCGCGAACCAGGCCCTGTGCGTCGAGCACGTGGTCCGCAGCCCCGCGCCGCTGACGGTTGGGGTCCACGACGTCCCCGAGGCGATCGACCGCCAGGTGGCGGCGCTCAAGCTCGAGGCCATGGGGATCACGATCGACCGCCTCACCCCGGAGCAGGAGGCGTACCTCGCCGGCTGGGAGGCGGGGACGAGCTGACCGCCGCGGCGGCCAGCCGCCCCAAGGTCGCTCCCGGGCCTTGACGGCCGGCCGGCCGTCTGGACACCATGGGACGGCTGGAGCGGCCCGCCGGGGGGTTGAGACGATCACGGAGCAGGCGGCGGTCGGCTGGGGGATCCTCGGGACGGCCAACATCGCCCGCGCGGCGTTCCTGCCGGCGCTCCGCGCCGCCGGCGGAGGAACGGTCGTCGCCATCGGGTCCCGCGATGCCGAGCGGGGCCGTGCCTTCGCCGAGCGCGAGGCGCCGGGCGCCCGGGTCGGCAGCTACGCCGAGGTGCTGGCCGACGACCGGGTCCGCTGCGTGTACATCCCTTTGCCCAACCACCTCCACCGCGAGTGGACCGCGGCCGCGCTGGCGGCCGGCAAGGACGTCCTCTGCGAGAAGCCGCTCGGGGTGGGCGCCCCCGAGGTGGCGGCGATCCTGACCGCGGCGCAGGGCGCCCGCGGGCTCCTCTGGGAGGCGTTCGTCTTCCCCTTCCATCCCCAGAGCCAGCGCTGCCGGGAGCTGATCCAGGCCGGGGCCATCGGGGAGCCGCTCGAGATCGTCGCCGGCTTCCATTTCCGGGTCCGCAGCCCCGAGAACATCCGCTGGTTCGCGGGCAGCGGCGGGGGGGCGATCAACGACCTCGCCGGCTATCCCCTCAATCTGGCTCGGCTGGTCTTCGGGACCGAGCCGGTCGCGGCCGCCGCCGTCGAGCGGCGCGAGGGCCACGAGGTCGACGTCGAGACCCAGGCCTTGGTCAGCTTCCTCGCCGGCCGCCGGCTCCTCCTCACCTGCGGCCTCCAGCGGGCCTACGACGCCGAGGCTCGGATCCTTGGGACCGAGGGCTGGCTGCGCCTGTCGAACCCGTACCACCCGGGTCCGGCCGACGTCCTGGAGCTCGGCCGGGGGACGACCCGCACGATCGAGCGGGTGGGCGGTGACGACCCCTCCTTCACCCCGGCGATCCGCCACATCCATCAGGTCCTGGCTGGCGAGGAGGCCCCCCGCCACCTGGCGGTGACCGATGCCCTCCCGATCGCGCGGGCGCTCGACCTCGTTCGCGACCGGGCCGCCCGGCTGGAGTAGGGGAGGGGCCGTCCACCCCCGGGAGCGCCCCGGCGCTTGACCCAGCGGCTCGTTGTCGACAATATGTATGCGTCGTGGCCCTTCCCGTCTCCGCCGACCGGCACCCGCTGACCGCGATCGCCAGTCGCAGCCTCGCCGACGAGGTGGCCGCCCGGGTGCGGGCCGCGATCGTGGCCGGGGAGCTCGGCCCCGGCGAGCATCTGCGCGAGCTCGACCTCGCCAGCCGCTTCGAGGTCAGCCGGAGCCCGGTCCGCGACGCGTTGGTCCAGCTCGACCATGAGGGGCTGGTCCGGCTCCGCCGCCACCGCGGCGCCGTGGTCGTGGGGCTGGCGGTCGAGGACATCGACGAGCTCCACAGCCTGCGGCTGAGCCTGGAGCGCCTGGCGATCGGCCTTGCCGCCGCCCGGGCCCGCCCCGAGGACCTCGCCGAGCTGCGGCGGACGGCGGACCGGATCCGCGACGCGGCCGGCGCCGAGCCCGCCGCGGTCGTCGCCGAGCGCGACGTCGCCTTCCACGACCGCCTCTACGCCGTCGCCGGCCACGGGCGGCTCCAGGCCTGCTGGGCGATGATCCGGCCCCAGATCTACCGCTTCCTCGTCTCCCGCAACTTCGTGAACGACGACTACCGCGCCATCGCCGCCAGCGAGCACCACGAGCTCTGCGACGCGATCGCGGCCGGTGACGTGGACGCCAGCGTCGCGATGATCGATCGCCACCTTGAGGGGGCGTACCGGCGCCTCCGGCAGGAGTACGGCGCGGCCGCGGACCCCGACGACGACGCCCTCGGGCCGTCGCATGGGTCCGCGGCCGCCGGGCCGGCGTCGTGAGCGACGCCACGGATGGCTCCGGCCGGTCGGTGACGCGAGCGCTCCGAGAGGGGGCAGTCGGGTGGCCGCGACGGGGCGGCGGCCCCCGACCTTCCTCGGCGGGCGGACGGTCGTGCGCGGGTCGTGGCTCCGGGCCCCGGCCCGCGCCGGTCCCGCCCGGGTGACCGGGCCGGAGCAGCCGCCCAGGTGGCGCGCGGTCATCACCACCCCGCTCGAGCCCGAGCTGGTTGAGCGGCTCCGCCGCCACCACCCCCGGGTCGAGCTGGTCGTCCCCGAGGGGCTCCTCGAGCCCGCTCGGTATGCGGCCCACCATCCGTTCCCCCGCGTGGGCGCCGACCCCGAGCGCCGAGCCCGCTGGGAGCAGCTCCTGGACTCGGCCGACATCCTCTTCGACTTCGGCCCGGCCGAGCTCCAACCCACGCTGGCCGGACGGTCCCGGCTCGCCTGGATCCAGGCGACCAGCAGCGGGGTCGGGCCGCTCGTCAGCCGGATCGGGCTCGGAGGTGGGGAGCGGCCGGTCGTGACCACCGCTCGGGGGGTGCACGCCGGCCCGCTCGCCGAGTTCACGCTCCTCGGCATCCTCTGGCTCCTCAAGGGCGGCCCGCACCTGCTGCGCCAGCAGCGCCGCCACGCCTGGGAGCGGACGGCGACCGCCGAGCTGGCCGGGCGAACCGTCGTGGTGGTGGGGATGGGGGAGGTCGGCTCGGCGGTGGCCCGGGCCTGCCGCCAGCTGGGCTGCCATGTCATCGGCTGCACGAGGACCAGGCGCCCGGCCGGGCCCCAGGGGCCGGCGGACGAGTCGATCGTGCTCGACGAGCTGGACCGGCGCCTCCCGGAGGCCGACGCCGTCGTCATCTCGTGCCCGCTCACGCCGGAGACCCACCACCTCCTCAACGCCGCCCGCCTCGCCCGACTGCGGCCCACCGCGATCGTCGTCAACGTGGGCCGGGGCGCCTGCGTCGACGAGGCTGCCCTGATCGAGGCGCTGCGCGCGGACCGGCTCGCCGGCTGCGCCCTCGATGTGGTCGAGGAGGAGCCGCTCGCCGCCGACAGCCCGCTGTGGGATCTCCCCCAGGTGCTGATCAGCCCCCACTCGGCCAGCACCGCCCCGGACGAGAACGCCCGGATCGCCGCCATCTTCGACGACAACCTCGGCCGCTTCCAGCGCGGCGAGCCGCTCCGCAACCGGCTGGACAAGGCGGCCGGGTACTGAGCCCGAGCGGCCCCGACCCCGAAGGCCCTGACGCCCGCGGACACTGGCGAGTCCTCGGCCGGCAGGTGGTGCACCGCTGCGACTGGCTGGCGCTCGAGCTCGCCGAGGTCGAGTGCCCCAGCGGCCGTCGCCTGACCCACCACGTGGTTCGGGTGCCACAGCCGGCGGTGGGGGTCGTCGTCCACGACCCCGAGCGGGGAGTGCTCATGCTCCGGCGGCACCGCTTCATCGTCGACACCTTCGGATGGGAGATCCCGGCCGGTCGGGTCGAGCCGGGTGAGTCGCCGGCCGCCGCGGCCGCCCGCGAGGTCCTCGAGGAGACGGGCTTCCAGGTCGGCCCGATCCAGCTCCTCACCGCCTTCGCGCCGTCGATCGGGCTCTCGGACCAGCGGTTCGTCGTGGCGGCGGCGGCCGGCGCCTCGCGCCTCGGGCCGCCGAGCGACCCCGACGAGGCGGTGGCGGTGGCCTGGGTCCCCATCCCGACGATCTGGGCGTCGATCAGGGCGGGCACCATCGCGGGCGGTCTCTCCCTGGCCGCCCTCCTCTTCGCCCTCACGGTGGGGCCGCTCGGCGGCGAACCGCTCGGCGGCGAACCGCTCGGCGGCGAACCGCTCGGTGGCGAACCGCTCGGCGGCGAGCCGCTCGGCGGCCTCGCGGCGGTCGACCGATGACCCAGGCGCCGCCGCCCCGCGCCGAGCTGCGGTTGGTGTCGCCGGGCCGCGGCGCGAGACTGGAGCCGTGACCGACTCGGCCCGGCCCCGCCCCGAGGCCGCTCGCGCCCGCCCACCCGGGCCCCGGCGGCGGCGCCGGCGCGAGCCCCCGGGGCGCGAGGCGCTCAACGGCCTCGCCCGGACGCTGATCCTGGCGGCCGTCGGCAACCGCGCGGCCGAGGCGGTCGTGCGCCGGTACGGGATGCGGCTCGGGGCGAGCCGATTCGTCGCCGGGGACACCCTGGACGCCTGCGTCGCCGTGATCCGCCGGCTGAACGCAGCCGGCTTCCGCTGCAACGCCACCGTCCTCGGCGAGGCCGTCGCCGACCGGGCCGATGCCGACCAGGCCGTCGGGGACTACCTCACCCTCCTCGAGCGCCTCGGCGCCGAGCGGCTCGACGCGAACCCCGCGGTCAAGCTGACCCTGCTCGGGCTCGCGATCGCACCGGAGGTGGCGGGGGCCAACCTCGCCAGGGTGGTGGAGCGGGCCTGGGAGCTGGAGCAGTTCGTCCGGATCGACATGGAGGAGTCGTGCCACGTGGAGGCCACGCTCCGCCTCTACGGCCGACTTCGGGAGCGGGGCCGGGACAACGTCGGGCCCGTCCTCCAGGCCTACCTGTACCGCAGTGCCGACGACCTCGAGCGGCTCCTCGTCCTGCGGCCCAACCTCCGCCTAGTCAAGGGCGCCTACCTCGAGCGGCCGGCGGTCGCCTTCCCCCGCAAGGCCGACGTCGACCGCAGCTTCGTCCGCCTCATCGAGCGCAGCCTGCCGGCGGCCGGCTTCACCGCGGTCGCGACCCACGACCCGGCCGTCATCGAGCACACGATCGAGTTCGCCCAGCGCCACCGGATCGCGGCCGAGCGGTTCGAGTTCCAGATGCTGTACGGGGTGCGGCCCCAGCTCCAGCAGAGCCTGGTCGCCCGGGGGCTGCCGGTCCGAGTGGCGACCTCGTTCGGTCCCCACTGGTACCCGTTCTTCATGCGCCGGCTCGCCGAGCGGCCCGCCAACGTCCTCTTCCTCCTGCGCAATCTCGTCCGCAGCTGACTTCCGGACCCTCCCGCCGCGGGCCGGGGGTGGGGGGGGCGGCCGACGGGCCGCCCCCCCCAGATCGGGTCAGCCGCTGACGATGGCGACCGCGGCGCCCGGGGCCGCGCCCCGGGACAGGCTGGGGGCATCACCGTACGGGGCCACCTGGCCGGTCGCCGCCGCGACCCAGTAGCCGCCGCCATCGGCCGTTGGGGCCAGGC
>DAHUZI010000010.1 GCA_027306595.1 Candidatus Dormiibacterota bacterium
CGCCCGGGACGGGGGCCGTGGCGGCCCCGCCGCCCGCTACCCCCTTGGCGGCGCCGGCCCCCCAGCGGCGGCCGCCAGCCGAGCCGGGTCGAGCGGCACCTCCCGGAGCCGGACCCCGCAGGCGCGGAACACGCCGTTGGCGATGGCGGCGGCGCCGGGGACCGCCGGGGGCTCGCCGACCCCCTTCGCGCCCAGCGGGCCGTCGGTGCTCGGAATCTCGACGAGCTCGACCGCGATCGGCGGCGCCTGCTCGATCGTCGGCAGAAGGTAGTCGACCAGGCTGGCGGTCCGCAGCTGGCCGGCCTCGTCCCAGTCGAGCGCCTCCCCCAGCGCCCGGCCCAGCCCCTGGACCACCCCGCCGTGGACCTGGCCGGCGATCTCGGGCGGGTTGAGCGCCCGGCCCACGTCCTGGACCGCAGCGTACCCGGTCACCGCGACCGCCCCGGTCTCGGGGTCGACCCGGCAGCGGGCGAGGTGGACGGTGAACATGGGGGCCTGGCTGCGAACCGCGACCCGCCCCAGCGCCTCGACCGGGGCGTACCGGCCGCCGAAGCGGCGGGCCAGCCCGGCCAGCTCCGCCACGGTCCGGCGCTGGGCGGGGCTGCCGCGCACGATCACGGCGCCGTCCACGAGGTCGAGATCCGCGACCGAGGCCTCCAGCTCCCGGGCCGCGATCTCGAGGAGCTGGTCGCGCACCGCCTGGCCGGCCTGCAGGACCGCCGGCCCGACCGTGTAGATGGTCTTGCTGCCCCCGGCCACCCCCGCATAGGGGGCGCTGCCGGTGTCGCCGAGCTCGACCCGGACGTGGTCGAGCGGCACCCCCACCTGGCTGGCGGCGAGGGCGGCGAGGGTCGTGTGGCTGCCGGTGAGGTCGGAGGCGCCGACCTGGACGACCAGGGTGCCGTCAGCCTCCACGCGGCAGATCGAGGCGGCCGGCTCGAGGCCGCCACCCCAGAGGCCGACCGCCAGGCCGGTCCCCTCCCCGGGGCCGGACGGCTCGCGCCAGAGCGGGTGGGCCCGCGCCCGCTCGAGGCACGCGCGCAGCCCGATCGGCGGCCAGGGCCGGCCGTTCGGCCTGGGGTCGCCGCCCGTGGGGGCATGGGCGAGCCGGAGCTCGAGGGGGTCGACCCCAGCCGCCACGGCGAGCTCGTCGAGGGCCGACTCCAGGGCGAAGAAGGCCTGGGGCGCGCCCGGGGCTCGATAGGCGGTCGCCGGCGTCTTGTGGGTGGCGACGTCGTAGCCGACGAGGTCGACGTTCGCGATCTGGTACGTGTCGGCGACCAGGTGGAGGGCGGTGGCGGCGTGCTCCTCGGCCCCTGCCCCGCAGTCGAAGACGACGCGGCCGCTCAGGGCCAGGAGCTCGCCCCCGGGGCCGCCCGCGAGCTCCAGGTTGATCACGGCCCCGGGGCCGCCGCGGCCGAGCAGGAACTCCTCGGTGCGGGTGAGGGTGAGGCGGACGGGGCGGCCGACCGCGGCGGCGATCAGGGCGACGAGCGGCTCGAGGAGGAGGATCTTCCCGCCGAAGCCCCCGCCCACCGGCATCGGGACCACCCGAAGCCGCCGGTCGGGCCAGCCCAGCATCTCGGCCGTCAGCCGCTGGGAGAGGAAGGCGCCCTGGGTCGGCGACCACACCGTGCACACCCCCTCGGGGTCGAGCGCGGCCACGACGGTATGGGGCTCCAGGAAGCCCTGGTGGAGCGCGGCCGACCGGTAGCGACCGCGGACAACGTGGGCGGCGCCCGCTCGGGCGGCGTCGGGGTCCCCGCGCCGGATCCGGGTCGCGGCGGCGCAGTTGCGTGGCCGGGGCTCGTCGCCGTCGGCGGTGACCGCGCCGTGCACCCCTGCCTCTGCCGCCCCGGGGCCGCCGCCCTCCAGGACGAGCGGCGCCTCCTCGGCCATCGCCGCCTCGGGGTCCAGCGCCGCCGGCAGCGGCTCCAGCTCGACCGACACCAGCTGGGCCGCGTCGGCCGCCTGGGCCTCGGTCTCGGCGACGACCGCCGCCACCGGCTGGCCGACGTAGAGGACCGTCTCCCGGGCCAGGGGCTGGTCCGCCGCGGGCGCGCTGACGGGGGGCAGGTCGCGCCCGGTGAGGACCGCGACGACCCCGGGGGCGGTGCGGGCCGCCTCGACCGCGATGGCGCGGATCCGGGCATGGGCCCGGTCGCTGACGACCAGGCGGACGTGGCAGAGCCCGACCATCTTGAGGTCGTCGGTGAACCGGAGCCGGCCCGTCACCTTCGAGCGTCCCTCGAGGCGGGGCACGCCGGAAGCCCCCCCCTCCCGCTGAAGTCCGTCACTCATACCGCAGCACCTCCACGGGGCGGATCTGCACCGGCCGCCAGCCGACCAGCGCCGCGGTCGCGACCGCGATGGCGACGGCGCCGACGATGATCGCCAACGCCAGCGGCGTCGCGATTCCCAGGGCAATCTTGAGGGCCCGGTCGGCCAGCAGGGAGATGGTGAGGGCGATCGCCACCATCCCCGCCATCGCCCCCAGCCCGCTGACCACGCCGGTCTCGACCAGGACCTGGGCCAGAACCGTGCGCGAGCTGTGCCCGACCGCCTTCTGGATCCCGAGCTCGCGGCGGCGCTCCAGCAGCGCCAGGGCGACCGCGTTGGCGATGATGACGATCCCGGCCAGGAGCGCGAGCGAGGCGATCGCGGCGAGGAACGCGATGGCGTTCCCGAGGAACTCGTCGACCACCTGGGCGAGGTCGGTGAGATCGATGACCTGGGCGCCCGGCTGGCTGTTCCGCAGGGCGCGGACCGCCCCCGCCCGCTGGCTGCTCGGGAACTTGAAGGCGATCACGACCACCCGGCTGGGGCCGCCCACCTCGGGGGGCAGGGTGGCGGCGCCGAGAATGGGCGCGAGGGTGACCGTGAGGTTGATGCCGCCCTTGTGCACGGCCACCGGCACGTAGAAGCCCACCACCTTGAGCACGACCGGCCGGGTCGCCCCCGCGCCGGTGACCGTGAGCCGGTCGCCGAGGGCGAGGCGGGGCGCGCTCCGCTCGAGGCCCGCCGGCAGGAGGACGTTGCCAGTCCCCCGGTCGGAGGGGCCCAGCGCCCGGCCGGTCGTGATCGTGACCTTGGGCAGCTGGCCGGGGGTGAGCGCGAAGCCGTCGATGCCGCCCAGCTGGGCGAGGACCCCCTTCTTGGCGGTGCCCTGGATGGGTGCGAGGACCGAGGCGATCGGCCGCCCGTCCACCTGCGTCACCAGGGCCTGGACCGCCGTCGTGGTCTGCTGCGGCACCCGGTAGCGGGAGGCCGCGCGCAGGAGGCCGGCGCTGTGGGCCGCCGGGGCCACCGCGAAGACGTTGTCGCTGGCGTCCCGGGTCAGGAAGGCGTTGAGGTCGGCGCGGATGTCGGTGCCGAGGATGAGGATGAGCCCAACCGCGAAGACGCCGACGAAGAGCGCGACCGCGGTGGTGGCGGTCCGCGCCCGCTGCCGCTCGAGGTTGCGCAGGGCCATCCGGGCCACGACCTTGGCCGGCCGGGGCAGGACGACGACGAGATAGCCGAGCAGGGCGAGGGCGATGAGGATCGCCCCCACGGCCCGAAGCGCCGGCACCCGGACGATGAGGAGGGCCACGACCAGCCCGGCGGTGACGAGGGCGAGGTGGCCGGCGGTGTAGCGCTCGGGGACCGGCAGGCGACCGACGACCCAGAGCACGAGCGTGAACAGCCCGGTCAGGATCGCGATCACCAGCCCGGTGCCCACCACCAGCCAGAGCGACAGCACGAGGGTGCCGAGCACCGCTGACGCCAGCAACCAGAAGAGGATCGCGATCAGAAGGAGCAGGACCGCGGCCGGCGCCGCCGCGGAGAGCGTGCGCGGGGCCGACTCGTCGCGGAGGACTGCGATGGGGCGGACCGCCGACCAACGGGCGATCGGGAGCACGGCGAAGATGCAGGCGGTCGCCACCCCGATCCCGATCCCCGACAAGACCACCCCCGGGGACACCCCGAAGGCGATCGGGACCCCCACCAGGGCGATGAGGAGCTGACGGGCGCCGAGGCTGAGCCCGACCCCGAGCACGGCGCCGGCGACGCCGCCCAGGAGCCCCAGGAACGCCGCCTCGATCCCGAAGAGGCGGTAGAGGTCCAGCCGGCGGTAGCCGGTGGTCTTGAGCATCGCGATCTCCATCCGCCGCCGCGACAGGCTCACCTGCATCGTGTTGACGATCCCGATCCCGCCGATGAGGAGCGCGACGAGGCCGGCGATGCTGAGGAAGGTGTTGAGATTGCTGTTGGCGTTGCGGTCCTGGCGAAGCGCCTGCTGCACCGTCTCCACCGTCGCCAGCGGGAGGGCGGCCTGGAGCAGCCGAGCGGCCCGTGCGGCTGCCCGGGTCGTGGGGGCGTCCGCGTACACCGACCCGTACACGGTCGGCTGGTCGCCGAGCATGCCCCGGAGCACCGACCGGCCCACGAAGACCACGCCGGTCCCGCCGAAGGAGGCGGGGGCGACCCCGCCGACGATGCCGCCGACCCGCCAGCGCGCCGCCCGCGTCCCACCCAGGACCGTCACCGTGAGCGGCTCGCCGACCCGGGCCCCCAGCTGGCTCGCCGACGAGGAATCGAGGACGGTGGTGGCCGGTCGGCCCATCAGGGTGCGGAAGCCGGCGCGCGCGCCCGACGCGAGTGCGATCGGGCCGGTCAGCGGGAAGGAGGCCGGGACGACCCCGTTCACGACCACCTGGGCCACGCGCCCGGCGGGGGTGGTGACGGTCGCCTGCGCCTCCGCCACCGCTGTCCACCGGGTGAGGAGCCCCTGGGCGTGGAGCCGGCGGAAGAGCTGGAGCTGGGACGCCTGGAGGGGTACGGCGATCGACACCACCGAAAGGTCGCCGCCGTTGGCCTGGCGGACGGTCGAGGTCACCGATCCCGACACCATCGCCGAGGCCAGCTGGAGCGACACGATCGCCATCACGCCGACCCCGATGCAGAAGACGGCGAGCCCGGTGCGCTCCCCGCCGCGGCGCAGGGAGCGGATCGTGTAGCGGAGGGTGACCGCGAGCCTCACCGGGTGCGGGCCGCGCCCCCGGGGGCGGAGGCCGACGGCCCCCCCGCCTGGACCCACTGGGCGTTGGCGGGCAGATCCCCGACCAGCTGCCCGTCGGCGATGTGGAGGATGCGGGTCGCCCGTCCCGCGACCGTCTCGTCGTGGGTGGCGATGATGAAGGTCGTCCTGGTCCGGCTGCGCACCTCGCCCAGGAGGTCGAGGAGGGCCGTCCCGGCCTGGGCATCGAGGTTGCCGGTCGGCTCGTCGGCGATGACCAGGGGGGGCGCGGTCGCGAGCGCCCGGGCCACCGCCACCCGCTGCTGCTCGCCGCCGGACAGCTGGTTCGGGCGGTGCCCGAGGCGGTGGCCGAGCCCAACCAGCTCGAGGAGCTCGCGGGCCCTCGCCGACGGGGAGCCGGTGTAACTCCCCACGTAGAGGGGGAGCTCGACGTTCTCCTGGGCGGTGAGGCTGGGGATGAGGTTGTAGGCCTGGAACACCATCCCGACCGAGCGGTTGCGGATCGCCGCCAGCTGCGACTCCCGCATGCGCGTGATGTCGACCCCGTTGAGGATGACCGTCCCGCGGCTGGGGAGATCGAGGCCGCTGATGCAGCCGAGCAGGGTGCTCTTGCCGCTGCCCGAGGCGCCCATGATGGCGACGAACTCGCCCCGCTCGACCCGGAACGTGATGCCCCGGAGGATGTCCAGCACGCCGGTGGCGAAGGGCAGCGATCGCCACAGGTCCCGCACCTCCAGGGCCGCGGGTGCGCTGGGGGGTGCCGGTTCGATCACGCGGCCCATGGTACGGGCCCGTAGCATGCGGGAGAGATGCCAGACACTGCCGACTGCTCGGTCGAGCTCTCGCTGCCGCAGCGGCCCGACCTGGACCGGGTTGCCCGGGCCCTGGACGACCTCGCGCCCGCGATCCCGCTCGTCGGCCTCACCGACAACCACGCCGGCCGCGCCCGGCTGTCGCCGCTGGCCGCGATCCCCACCTGTCTGCGACGCGGGATGCGCCCGGTCGTCCACCTGAGCTGCCGGGACCGCAACGAGCTGGGCCTGCGCCAGCAGGCGGTGGGGGCGGCGGCGATGGGGGCGAGCGGCCTCCTCGTCGTCCGCGGCGACCCGGTTCCCGGCCTCGCGCACGGTGGCCCGAGCGTGATCACGCTCCTCGGCCGGCTGCCGGAGTGGACCGCTCCCACCTCCCCCCAGCGCGGGGCGGTGGTGAACCCGTTCGCCGCGCCCCATCGGGAGCTCCGGCTGCTCGAGCGGAAGGTCGCGGCCGGCGTCGAGTTCCTCCAGACCCAGATGGTGTTCGACCTGGATGGGCTGGACCGCTTCCTGCAGCGGGCGGACTCGCTGGTCCCCGCCGGGGTCCCGATCTTCGCCAGCGTCGGGATCCTGCGCTCGGCCCGAATGCTGACCTTCGTGCGCGATCGCCTGCGCGACTGCCCGGTCCCAGATGGGGCCGCCGCCCGGATCATCGCCGGCGAGGGGGTGGAGCTGGCGGCCGAGCTCGCGGCCGCGGTCGGCCAGCGTCCCCGCGTTCGCCTCCACGTCATCCCGCTCGGCGCCGAGGCGGCGGTTCGCCGGATCGCCCGGGCCTATCGGGTCGCCCGAGCCGCGACCGAGGCGCCCGCGCCGCGGTCGGTGGGCGGGGTCGGCCGACCCGGGCGCTGAGACGGCCGGGGTGGAGGCGGACGAGCCGCCGGCCGACGGGCTCGACCCGGCCCAGCTTGGGCTCGGCGACATGGACCCCGCGGCGTTCCGCCGCCACGGCCACGCCGTGGTCGAATCGGTCGCCCGCTACCTCGAGACCGTCGCTGACCGCCCGCCGCTGGCGCGGTGCGCACCCGGCGCGGTGCGCGCCGACCTGCCGGCCCATCCGCCCCGGTCCCCCGAGCCGCTCGAGGCCATCCTCGCCGATGTCGAGCGGGTGATCATCCCCGGCCTCACCCACTGGAGCCATCCGCGCTTCTTCGCGTACTTCGCCTCCTCGGCCTCGGGGCCCGCCATCCTCGGCGAGTGGCTGGCAGCCGCCTTCAACGCGAACGCGATGCTCTGGCGCACCGGCCCCGCGGCGACCGAGCTGGAAGGGGTGGTCACCGCATGGCTCGCCGAGCTGATGGGCCTGCCGCCGGCGTGGGTCGGCCACATCAACGACACGGCCTCGGTGTCGACCCTGGTGGCCCTGGCGGCCGCCCGGGAGGCGGCCGGCCTCGGGGTGGGCGAGGCTGGGCTCGCCGGGCGGCCCGAGCTCCCCCCTCTCCGCGTCTACGGCTCCACGGAGACCCACTCCTCGGTCGCCAAGGCGGTGGTGACGCTCGGTCTCGGGCGACGGGGCTTCCGCGCGGTCGGGTGCGACCCGTCGTACCGGATGGATCCGATCCTGCTGGCCCGGGCGATCGCCGAGGACCGCCGCGCGGGCTGGCGGCCGATCGCCGTGGTGGCGACGGTGGGCACCACCTCGACGACGAGCTGCGACCCGGTGGCGGCGATCGCCGACGTCTGCCAGGACGCCGGCGCCTGGCTCCACGTCGACGCCGCCTACGGCGGGTCGCTCGCGCTCGCTCCCGAGCATCGCGCCCTCCTCCAGGGTGCCGAACGAGCCGACTCCCTGGTGGTCAACCCGCACAAGGGGCTCTTCGTCCCCCTGGACTGCTCGGTGCTGTTCGTTGGCGATCCCGCCCGACTCGCCGAGGCTTTCAGCCTCGTCCCCCCCTACCTCCGCCCCGCCCAGGCCAGCCCCGGCCGGGGGCACTCCGATCTCATGGACACCGGGATAGCGCTCGGCCGCCGGTTCCGAGCGCTCAAGCTCTGGATGACCCTGCGCTACTTCGGGGCCGAGGGGCTGGCGGCGCGGATCCGCGAGCACGTGCGGCTGGCCCAGAGGGTCGCCGCCCTCGTCGACGCCAGCCCCGGCTGGGAGCGCCTGGCCCCGGTGCCGATGACGGTCGTCTGTTTCCGCCACCACCCCGTCGGGCCCGAGTGGGACGACGAGCGCCGTCTCGACGCCCACAATCGCCGGGTGCTGGCGGCGCTCGATGCCGGCGGGGTGGTGTTCTGCTCCCACACCGAGGTGGACGGTCGGTTCGCCCTCCGGGTGGCGGTCGGTCAGCTCCGCACCACCGCGGCGGACATCGAGCGGCTCTGGGTCGAGCTCGAGCGCGCGGCGGCGGCGGCGCTCGACGGGACCTGAGCCGCCGTCAGCCCCCGGCGTCCGGCTCGGGCGTCGCCAGGCCGTCGATTCGGCGGTAGCGCTCCCGGCGCCGGGCGGCATCCACCCCCTGAGCGATGAGTCGCTCCAGGTGGTGAACCAGCCGGGGGCGGAGGAGCCGGGCGGCGCCGTCCCAGTCCCGGTGGGCGCCGCCCCGCGGCTCCGGGACCACCTCGTCGGCGATGCCCCACCCGACCAGGTTCTGGGCCTCGAGCCGCAGAGCGGCGGCCGCGTGCCGCTTCCGCCCGGCATCGCGGTAGAGGATCGCGGCCGCCGTCTCGGGGGATGCCACGGTGAGGAACGCGTGCTCCATCACCAGAACCGCGTCGGCCAGGAACGTGGCGAGGGCGCCGCCGCTCCCGCCCTCCCCGATCACGACGGCGACGTAGGGGGTGGGGAGGGTCAGCTGGGCCTCGATGGTCTGGGCGATCGCCCAGGCCTGCCCCCGCTCCTCGGCCGCCACCCCCGGGTACGCGCCGGGGATGTCGATGAAGCTGAGGACCGGCAGCTGGAGGCGGCCGGCGAGGCGGAGGAGCCGCTGAGCCTTGCGGTACCCCTCGGGGTGGGCCATCCCGAAGTTGCGGCGGCCCCGCTCCTCAAGCGACCGCCCCTTCTGGTTCGCCACCACCGCGACCGGGCGCGCGTGGAGACGGGCGAGCCCGATCACGACCGCCGGGTCGTCGCCGCCCTGGCGGTCGCCATGTAGCTCGGTGAAGTCCTCCAGGCAGCGGCCGATCAGGTCGAGGGCGTACGGGCGGTCGGGGTGCCGCGAGAGCTCGATCCGGGCCCAGGCGCGTTCCGCGTCAGCCTCAAGGGGCGATGCCCCCCCAGGAGCATGCTCGGACGCCGCGCGATCGCCGGACTCCGCCGAGACGGCGGTCACGCCGCGGAGGCGTCGGTCCCGGCTCGACCGCCTGGCGCAGCGAGAACCCGCAGAAGCCCGATCACGCGCCCCTTGAGCTGCCGGCGGTCGACCACCATGTCGATGAGCCCCCGGGCATGGTGGAACTCGCTGGTCTGGAAGTCGGCTGGGAGCCGTTCGTGGGTGACCTGGGCGATGACCCGGGCCCCGGTGAACCCGATCGTGGCGCGGGGTTCGGCGACGATCACGTCGCCGAGGGCGGCGAAGCTCGCAATGCTGCCGCCCATGGTCGGGTCGGCCAGGATCGAGATGAAGGGCATGTGCGCGTCCGCCAGCGTGTGGAGGGCGGCCACGCTCTTGGCCATCTGCAGGAGGGAAAAGACCCCCTCCTGCATCCTGGCGCCGCCGGAGGTGGTGACGCAGACGAACGGCGTGCGCAGGGTCGCGCAGCGCTCCGCGGCCCGAGCCAGCCGCTCGCCGACGGCGGCGGACAGGCTGCCGCCCATGAAGCTGAAGTCGAAGGCGGCGAGCCCAACCCGGTGGCCCCCGATCGCGGCGGCTCCGCTCAGCAGGGCGTCGGGCATTCGGTGACGGGCCTGCGCCTCGGCCAGCCGCTCGGCGTAGGGTCGGGTGTCCACGAAGGCGAGCCGATCACGGCCGGCGAGATCGGCGTCCCACTCGGCGAAGCTGTCCGGGTCGGCCAGGTGCTCGATGCGCTGCCGGGCTCCGATCCGGGCGTGGTGGGCGCAGGTCGGGCAGACGAACAGCTGCTCGCGGGCAACCGCGAGCGGCTGGGCTGCGGCGCAGGCGGGACACGTCCAGGCGGTGCGGGCGGCAGCCGGTGCCCCCGTGATCGGGTGTGGTCGACCCGTGAGTGCGGCCTCGACCGGCTGGGCGACGAGCGGCCCCATCGGCACCTCCGTCCTGGACCCTCGGGGATTCGGAGCGCGCGGACCACGCCCCAGCTCCAGCCGCTCAGCGGGCGCGGCTCACGGTCCTTCGTTCGCCAGCACAGTCCCGGTCACCGCGATTGGTTACGCCAGCCGGCCGGGCGGCCGGCTGCTGTCCGAACCGTAACTCCGGGCGCCCGGCCAGCCTTCCAGTCCCTGTGGGACCGAGCGCCGACCACGCCGCGGGTCCGGACGGCGGTCAAGGGGACGGTCCGCTCCTCACGGCCGCCGAGCCGCTCGGCCTCGCCCGCTGCCGGGTCCTCGCGGTGGGGGCCACGGTGCCCGCTCCGGTCCTGGGGAACCACCACCTCACGGGCTTCCTTGACACCTCCGACGAGTGGATCGCGAGCCGCACCGGCATCCGCCAGCGCCGGGTCGCGCCGGCCGACGTCTCCGTCGCCGACCTCGGGGCCCGAGCGGCCGCCGCCGCCCTCGCCGCCGCCGGCCTTCCCGCCTCCGGGATCGACGCCGTGATCGGGACCAGCAGCTCCCCGGACAGCACCTTCCCCTCGATCGCCTGCCGGATCCAGGCGGAGCTGGGCAGTCCGCACGGCCCCGCCTTCGATCTCCAGGCCGCGTGCAGTGGGCTCGTGTACGGCCTGGGGGTGGCGCGGGCCCTGATCCAGACGGGAGGCGCCGGTCGGGTTCTCGTGGTCGGGAGCGAGATCTTCAGCCGGGTGGTCGATTGGCGCGACCGGGGCACCGCCGTCCTCTTCGGCGACGCCGCCGGGGCGATGATCGTCGGGCCTGCCAGCGAGCCGGGCAGCGACATCCTCGCGGTACGACTCGGCGCCGACGGCAGGGGGGCCGAGTCGCTGGTGGCTGCTCCGGTCGCCCCCGGGTCGATGCCCGACCCGCTGGTGCCCGAGCGGGCGGCCGGGCCGCGCTCCCTGGGGCGGACGATCACGATGAACGGGCGCGAGGTGTTCCGCTTCAGCACCCAGGTTCTCGAACGCCTCGTGCGGGAGCTCGCCGCGGCGGCCGGGCTGCTGCCGGCCGACATCGAGCTGGTGGTCCCGCACCAGGCCAACTCCAGGATCCTGGCCACCGCCGCCGGCCGGCTCGGGCTGCCCCTCGACCGCTTCGCGCTCAACCTCGACCGCTTCGGGAACACGTCGACGGCCTCGGTCCCGCTGGCGCTCGTCGAGGCGGCCCTGGCCGGTCGCTGCCGGCCTGGCGCCCCGGTCGGGCTGGTCGCCTTCGGGGGCGGGCTCACGTGGGGCGGCATACTCCTGCGCTGGGGTTCGACCCCGGTGGGGCTCGACGACGCCGGAGCGGGTGCGGGACGGTCGGTGGTGTTGGCTGGGGTTGGGGACGCGGAGGGGCCGGCGCGTGACTGAGAACGGACGGGGGCGGGGCGGGCGCGTGGTGGTAACCGGGATGGGGGCGATCTCGCCGCTGGGAACCGGCGTGGACGCCACCTGGGCCGGTTTACTGGACGGCCGCAACGGCATCGACCGGATCCGCTCCTTCGACCCCGGCCCCTTCGCCTCCCAAATGGCGGGCGAGGTGCAGGACTTCGACCCGCAGACATTCATGGACCGCAAGCACGTCCAGCACACCGCCCGGTTCACCCAGTTCGCGCTCTATGCGGCCCAGGAGGCGATGGAGGCCTCAGGACTTCCCATCACGGATGCCAACCGCCACGACGTGGGGGTGATCATCGGCTCCGGGATCGGCGGCCTGCCGGTCACCGAGGAAGCCCATTCGACCCTGCTCGAACGTGGCCCCCGGCGCCTCAGCCCCTTCACCAGCCCGATGATCCTCATCGACATCGCGGCCGGCGAGATCTCGATCATGCTGGGGATCGGTGGGCCCAACTTTGCCCTGGTGTCCGCGTGCGCGTCAGGCGGACACGCCATCGGTGAGGCGGCGGAGATCATCCGCCGCGGCGATGCCGTCGCCATGCTGGCCGGCAGCACCGAGTCGACCATCACCCCGCTGGCGGTCGGCACCTTCGCCGCCATGCGGGCCCTCTCCCAGCGCAATGATGACCCAACCCACGCCAGCCGACCGTTCGATCGAGATCGGGACGGGTTCGTGATCGCCGAGGGCTGTGCGGTGCTGGTCCTTGAGGACGAGGGCCATGCGCGCCGGCGGGGGGCGCCGATCCTGGCCGAGCTGGCCGGCTACGGCGCCACCGCCGATGCCCACCACCTGACCGCGCCCGACCCCGCCGGCGGCGGGGCCTACCGGGCGATGGCGCGGGCGCTGGAGCGTGCGGGGCTCTCGACCGACGAGATCAGCTACGTCAGTGCCCACGGCACCTCGACGCCGCTCAATGACGCGACCGAGACGCTTGCGATCAAGCAGCTGTTTGGGGAGCGCGCTCGGCGGGTCCCGGTGTCGTCCGTGAAGTCGATGATCGGCCACTCGCTCGGTGCCGCCGGGTCCCTCGAGGCTGTCGTGAGCGTGAGGGCGATCCAGGAGGGGCGGATCCCGCCGACGATCAATCTCGTGACGCCGGACCCTGCCTGCGATCTCGACTACGTCACCGAGGGTGCGCGTGCCCTCACCGTCGACGCGGTCCTCAGCAACTCGTTCGGCTTCGGCGGGCACAATTCGTGCCTCGCCTTCCGCCGGGTGGAGGCCTGACCGGGTCGATCGGGCTCCGGCCCGGGCCGTCGCATCTCACCCCGCCCGGCGCCTCGGGATCCGGCCGCCGGCCGCTCCCGCCGCGGGCCGGGGGTGGGGGGGCGGCCGACGGGCCGCCCCCCCCGGATCGGGTCAGCCGCTGACGATGGCGACCGCGGCGCCCGGGGCCGCGCCCCGGGACAGGCTGGGGGCATCACCGTACGGGGCCACCTGGCCGGTCGCCGCCGCGACCCAGTAGCCGCCGCCATCGGCCGTTGGGGCCAGGC
>DAHUZI010000013.1 GCA_027306595.1 Candidatus Dormiibacterota bacterium
CATCGACGAGTGGGGGCTGAACGGGATCGACGACCCCAGCTACGTCAACTTCGTCTCCCGAATCGTCCACCGGCGAGCCAACAATGTCCAGTTCCAGTCTTACTTCTCCGACCGTCTCTCCAACATCGATCTCTACCCGGCGGCGATGGCCGCCTACCACACCGACTTCGCCCGGGCCTGTTAGCACGCCAGCGCTGGGGAGGACGGTCGCCGGGAGGGGTCTCCGAACCCCCGCGGCTCCCCCGGCCCCGTCATCGCCCCGGGCGCTCCCGCTCCACCGCCCCCCGAACTCACCCAAGACGCCGCGCCCGCGAGGTACGTTTAGGGGCGACATGTTCGGGCAGCGCGGCTCCAGGCTCCGATTCGACGCCGGTCGCCAGCCGGAGCGGGCGGCGAGGGCCGGGCCCCTCGCGGTCCAGCGCTACATCCGATTCGGTCTCACTCACGGTCGCCTGGGACGATTGAACGCCCCGGCGACCTTCAGCGAGAAGGTCAATTGGAGGATCCTGCACGATCGCCGAGAGCTCCTCCGCCCCACATGCGACAAGCTGCAGACCAAGCAGCAGGCCCTCCGTCTCGGGATCAGCTCGCCGCCCACCCTCTGGCATGGCGCCGACCTCGCCGACCTCATCGATCGGACCCTGCCACCGCGATGGGTCCTGAAGCCCAACAATGGCAGCGGTCACGTGGTCTTCGGCGCTGGCCCCGTCACCGACGTTCACCGACTGCAGTCCACCACCGCGGGCTGGCTTCGCGACACCCCTGCCCGACAGGGGGAGTGGGCCTACGCCCACGCGCGCCCCCTCTTTGTCGTCGAAGAGATGCTCACCACGGACGGCCGCCCTCCCACCAGCTACAAGTTCTTCGTGTTTGATGGTGTCGTCCGAGCCATCGCCGTGATCACGGTGGAGTCCGCCAGCTTCGCCACGTGGCGCATCGGCGACCATTGGCCGCCTCCCGGGACAGCGCGGCGGTTCTACTCGCCCGCCTGGCACCCCCTTGACGTCCGGGTGGGCGACCTCCCGGTGGCGGCACCGACGCCGCCGCCGGCGGAGATCGGGGCCCTGCTGGACGCCGCAGCCGCGATCGGCGCCCCCTACGACTTCATGCGCGTCGACCTCTTCGCCGTCGCGGGCCAGATCTACTTCAGCGAGCTCACCCCCTATCCGAGCGGCGGCCTGGCTCGGTTCACACCCCGGGCGTACGACCGGGAGTTGGGAGCCCACTGGACGCTTCCTGACCTATGAGCCGCCCGCCCGGCGACCGCGGCGGCCCTCCGCCGGGTGTCGGCGGGACGGCCAGCCGCCTCGCCTCGCCCCGACCCCTCCCGCGCGCCGGATTCGCCGTGGACCCGGTTCGGCTGCAGCACTGGGCCGGAATGGAGCGACGATGCGGACACCCGATCTGGGCCGCTCGCGACGACCTCGGCGAGCTCGGCCTCGGCGGCAGCAAGCTGCGCAAGCTGGATCTGATCCTCGGCCGGGCGATCGCCGAGGGAGCGACCACGATTCTCACCCACGGGACGGCCCAGTCGAACCACTGCCGCCTCACCGCCGCGGCCACCGCCCGGCTGGGGCTCGACTGCGTTCTGTTCCTGAGGGGCGCTCCGCCCCGGCGGTACGGCGGCAACGAGATGCTCGATCGCCTGTTCGGCGCGCGGCTCGTCTACACCAGCGACCGTGACGACTCCGACGTCATCCAGGAGATGCACGCCTATGCCGGCGTCATCGCCGAGAGGCGGCAGCGGGCCTGCATCATCCCCCTCGGCGGGGCCACGGCCGAGGGCACCGCCGCCCACACCCAGGCCCTCTTCGACCTGGCCCGGGAATGCGAGCGGCAGCATCTTGTCCCCGAGGCCATCGTCGTCGCGGTGGGCTCGGGCTCGACGTTCGCCGGGCTGCGCCTGGGTGCCGAGCACTATCTTCCCCACACGCGGGTGATCGGAGTCAGCGTCAGCTGGAGCGAGGATCGAGTCGTCGCCGCCGCGCTCAGGCTGGCCCACCGAGCCGGCCAGGCGTTGGGGCTGCCGTCCCGGCTGAAGGGGGGGGACTTCGAGGTGCTCACCCACTACATCGGAGCCGGCTACACCGTTCCCACCCGCGGCGCCAAGCAGGCGCTGGTCAGCGTCGCCCGCACCGAGGGAGTCCTGCTGGATCTCACCTACACCGGGAAGGCGTTCCACGCCGTGATGGAGATGGCCAGGTCCAAGACCTTCCGCGGGCCCCTCCTCTTCTGGCACACCGGCGGCCATCCCGAGCTGTTCGGACGGCCGGCTTCGGACCTCGGGCTCGGAGCGGTGCGAGGGGAGGATCGAGGTCGGGCGATTGACCCTCAGGCCGGGAACGGGCGAACCCGAACCCCGAGCCCCTCGAGATAGGCGGGGAGCGGGACCGAGGGCGCCGGCCGCACCAGCCCGAGCAGGGAATCCGCCCGCAGCGGAAGCCGGGCCGGTCCCCGCTCCGCCACCCGCATGCCCCAGTAGACCGGCCGCCAGGGCACCCGAATGACCCGCGCCGAGCCGGCACCGACGTCGGCACGGATCCGGGCCATCAGGTCCCGGAACGCCACCGGCTCTGGGTGAGCCAGCCCGACCACCTGGTCGGGACACCGCTCCACCCGGGCCAGCGCCAGCAGCCCCGCCACGAGGTCCTCCTCGTGGAGGGTGTACTGGCGCGAGTCGCCACCGACCAGGGGGATCACCGGAAGCGCCGCCACCCGTCGCAGCGTCCCCATCATCCCGCCGGGGTCGTCCCCGTACACCAGCCCCAGCCGGACGGCGCACATCCCCTGCGACAGCGCCATCGCCTCCCCCGCCAGCTTGGCGCGCCCGTAGAGCTGGCGCGTGCCCCGGTAGGCGGACATCGAGGAGATGAAGATGGTGCGCCGCACCCCGGCCGCCCGCGCCGCCGCCAGCAGGCGCTGGGTGCCCAGCACGTTCACGAACCAGATCTGATCCCGGCGCAGGACGCTGAAGTCGTAGGCACAGTGGACGAGCGTGTCCACTCCGTCGAGGGCGTCCTCCATGACGGGTCGGTCGAGCGCGTAGGCGACGTCGTCCCGACCGTCCCCGGGACGGCGCACCAGGCGCCGGACTCGGTATCCGGCGGCGCCGAACCCCGCCCCCGCACGCTCACCGACGTAGCCGCCGGCGCCGGTGATCGCCACCAGCCGGGCGCCGTCCGCCGCGGGGGCGCGGTCAGGTCGGGGCACTGTTCGTGGCTTCGCTGGCAATCCGGTGGGCGTTGGCGATCACGGTGAGGGTGAACGTGGTGGCCGGGACGGTCGGAAAGACGGAGGCGTCGACCAGGTGGACCCGTCGCCACTGCGGGAGCCGGCCGAGCCGGTCGGTCACCAACCGGGTGGAGGAGCTCGGCCCATCGTGGTGGGGGAAGCTGCCCCCGAAGTGGTAGCTCTTGCCGCCCGGGGAGAACCCCACCCGGCCCAGGATCGGCCACAGGTCCAGGGACGGGGCGGCCCGGATCAGCCGGCGCACCACCAGCCCCATCATCGACCGGCTGGTCGCCGAGGCGGTCTGGTCGATGGTCAGCTCCGGCAGCGCTCCCTCGGACGCCGCCTGCGCTCGCACCTCCAGCCGGGGCGACATCCACGACGGCAGGTAGCCGAACCCCACCGTGAGCCGCCGCAGCAGCTGCGCCGCCGGGGCCGCCGCCCGAGGGTGCCGCAGCGGCGACGGCAACGCCGCCAGGAAGGCCGGATTGTACGTGTAGAAGTGAATCTGCGAGAGGTCGGCCCCGTCGCCGCCGATGTCGACCACGACGTTGAACTGGTTGAGCGTGAAGTCGGCCGCACCGCGTGGGTCGAGAGTGGGCCGGCGGGAGAGGGCGGGGACGACGAATTGGACCGACTCGCCGAGCACCACCCGGGTCCCGTATTGCCGCAGCGACCCCAGCACGAGCCGGGTGGTCCCGATCGCGCCGCAGGCGAGGAACACGCGGTCAGCGGTGAAGGCGCGCAGGTCTCCGGTGACGACATCGCGCGCCCTGACCACCGCCCCGCCGTCCTCCTCCCCCACCCGGTAGGCGAGGAGGTTGGGACGATAGGTCACCCGTCCGCTTTGCCGCAGCCGGTCGAACGTCTGGGAGGCGGAATAGATCAATCCATACGGGCAGCCGGTCATGCACAGCCCGCACCGGATGCAGGCATCGGCGCGCATCGCGATCCGGGCCCGGCCGACGATGACCCCCAACGACCGGACCCGGGCTCGGTGGGCCTCATACCGCTGCAGGACCATCCGCGAGCGATGGGCCAGCTGCGGCAGCGGTGTAGGGGTCACCACCAGCGGGAACAGGCTGGCCAGGTCGTCCGCCTCTCCGGCCAACGGCACCTCCTCGAGCACGGCGCGGTAGTGAGGCTCCAGGTCCGGCCACCGGATCGGCCAGCGCGCCAGGGTGGGGGGATTGAAGGGCATGATCTGCGCGCCCCACACATTCGAGAACCCCCCATAGGCCCCGGAGATGACGCGGCCGTTGACGGCGCCGAGGGGGCGGATGCCGGCCAGCTGGCCGAGGTCGCGGAACGGGTAGTCGGACCCATACGAGCGCTTCTCCGGGATCACCCCCGGCTGCGTCTGCACCGGCTGCTCGGTGATGAGGTCGCGGTCCGACGGCGACCAGTCGGCGGCCGCAGCGGCCGCCATCGTGTCGAGCGCCTGCTGGCGGACGACGTCGAGCCGTCCGCCGATGTCGATCACGGTCACCTGCTGATCCGGCCGCGTGCAGAGCGCGAGGGCGGCACCAGCGGCGGCCGGGCCCGACCCGACGATCAGCGCGGTGGGCATGCGGCCACCCCCGCGCCGGCCGTGGACGTCACGCGGCGGGTGACCACGCCGTCGCTCCGGTGATGGTGTGGCGGGTTCATCCTGGCGGGTCGATTCTCTCACACGGGCCGCGACCCGGACTTTGGACCGGGTCCGTTCGCACGGCGATTGCTACACTCGCGATCGCCTCTGTCACAGCCTCGGAGCCGGTGATGATCGTGTGACTGCCAACATCCCCGACCGCATGCCGGAGCCGCGCGGGCAGGAAGCCTCGGGGTGGCTGGGGCCGCTCCTCCTCGCCGGCGTCGTCATCGCCGACATCGGCTACTCGGTCCGCGCGCTGGCGCACGCGGTGCCACCCGCCTCGTCCACCCTCGCCTACGACTTCCGGGTCTTCTACGGCGCCGCCGCCGCGCTCGCCCAGCACCGCGACCCCTACCACTCGGCGGCGCTGGTCCTGGCCGAGCAGGCGGCCGATCACCTGTCCCACGTCCAGCCCGCCGCGGCCCAGTTCGTGAGCGCGCCGATCGTGGCGGTGGCGCTGCGACCGCTGACCGGGCTGCCGTTCTGGGCCGCCTTCGCGCTCTTCAGCGCGATCGGGCTGGTGGTCCTGGCGGCGAGCCTCGCCCTGCTCGCCCGGGACCTCGGCTGGCGCCACTGGGCCATCCTGGTGCTGGCGGTGGTCACCACCTGGATCGGGTTCTCCGGCTTCGTCTTCGGACAGTTGGACGCCCTCCTGTTCGGCGTCGTCGCCGGGGGCATGGTGCTGGCCTGGCGGGGCCACCCCGCCGGGGCGGGGGCCCTTCTCGCCCTCATCTGGCTGAAGCCGGACGTCGCCTGGCCGGTGCCGGTCTTCGCCGCGCTCGCGCTCTGGCCGGACCGCCGCGCCGCGGTGCGCCTCGGTACCTCCTTCACGGTCTCGGCGACACTCCTGCTGGGGATCCAATGGCTGATCCGGCCGACCCTGCTCGGCAGCTGGGTGCGCGAGGTCCTCCACTTCGGCCGGTCGGCGGCCCGGGCCCTGCCCGACCTGGCGGGGCTGCCGGGCGTGGTGGCGGCCCTGCCCGCCCGCTGGGGCCTCGGCACCGGTCCCACCAGCCCGGGGAGCCTCGGAGTGCTCGCCATCGGGTGCCTGGCGATGGCCGGCTTCGGCTGGTGGCTCGTGCGTCTCCCTGGCGGGATCGGCCCGACGCGGGTCGAGCGTCTCGGCTGGGGGGTCGCGATCCCGCTCGGGATCTGGCTTCTGGTCACCCCATACAGCCACCCCAACGACGACCTTCTGCTCACCCCCCTGGTGCTCCTCACCCTCGGCCGCGACGCGCGCCGGTTCCACGGCCCGGGGCTCCTGGCGGCGGTCGCCGTGGTGGCCGCCCTGGCGGTGCTCTGGAGGCTGCACGTCCCGCCGCTGCCGCTCCTGCTCCTCGTCGCGGCGATGGCCGCAGTCCTGCTCTGGATCGGCCGGACCGACCCGCGGCTCACCGGGTTCGGCGTCGGCATCGTCATCCTTGCCCTGGTCGGCCTGCCCATCCTTCCCCCGTTCCACCCGATCACCGTCAGCCTCACCTCGCTGGCGGCCCTGGCGCTGGTGATCGAGGCCGGCCGGACCCTCGGGATGACGGTGGGCGGGGCCGGCTCGGCGCCGCCTACGGGAAGGGAGCCGCCAGCCGGGTCAGGAGCAGGACCCGTGACGGCCGCGATGCCAGCGACACCGTTGCCGTGACCGCGAGCCGCCCCGGTCGGCGCACCACCACCGACCACGTCTGCCCCGATCTCAGGCGGAGCCGACGCCGACGCAGCAGCGTGGCGCCGGCCGTCTGAACCCGAAGGTCGAGAACCACGGTCCGGCCCTCGTCGTTCCTCGTCCCGACCCGGACGCTGCCGGCGTACGCCCCCGCCGCCCGCGGCCGCGGCAAGAGCCACAGCTGGACGAAGTGCTCCTGATTGAGGCGGATGCTGGCGATCACCGAGAGCCCCAGCGCGCCGGCCACCAGCGCCGCCGCCCCGGCCAGCAGCAGCCCCGTCCCTGGCGACATCGGACGACGCCGACGACGTGGGATCTCGGCCGGGCCGCGATCGCGCCGCCGAGCTCCGCGCAGCCAGCCCACCGCCGACCCCCCCACCACCAGGGACACCAGCAGGAGCAGCCAGCTGCCGCGCCGGAGGCCCCCGGCCGCGTTGAGGAGGAAGCCGCCGAGGACGGCCGCGCCGATGCTGGCACTGCCCGACCAGAAGACCCGATCCAGGCCCCGGGCGCGGGTCGCCCACGGGTCCACCGCCGCGACCAGCGCCGAGCCCGGAAGGTACAGGACCAGCGGCAGCGCCCCCACCGCCTCGGCCGCACGCCACGGCGAGGCCGCCAGGCCCGCGCACACGGCAGCGACCGCGACCACCCCGCACACCCACCGGCGGGGCCCGGTCATCGCCTCCTCCGGCGCCTGACGGCGTAGCGGGAGCCGGTCAGGTCGTAGACCACGATCGTCCCATCGTCGTACAGGCGGCTGACGCCGGCGATGTGGTTGAACTTGGTCAGATCCCCGACCGGGATCGGGGACCGGTACCGGCCGGCCCGGGGATCATCGGTGAAGTAATACCCCGTCGCGGGGAGCTGGTGG
>DAHUZI010000139.1 GCA_027306595.1 Candidatus Dormiibacterota bacterium
CGCTCGGCGACCCACGCCGCCCCCAGAACCCCCCAGCCCAAGGGTGGCGGGGCGCTCACCGCTCGAGCGGGATCGGCTCACCGCCGCGGGCGGCCGAGACCATCGCCGCCTCCATCACCGCCACGGTCCGGGCGGCCTCGGCCGGCGCCACTGCCAGCGGCTCGCCGCTGAGGAGATGGCCGGCCAGGTTGCGGTAGAAGGGGTGGGGCGGGACCGCCGGCAGGGTCAGCCGCTCGTCGTCCGTGCCGCCGGCCCCGTCGGGGGTGAGGACGTGGAGATCGGCCGGCAGGTCGGTGGGAGGCACCGGCTCGAGCGCCGTGTGCCCGGGACCCGCCGTCACCGGGCGGACCGTCTCCCGCCAGCTCCCCACCAGGGCCGCCCGGGTGCCCAGGAGGTACCACTTCGGCTTGCGGGCAGCGGCGATGTCGGAGTGCATGAACTCCGCCTGGACCCCGCCCTCCAGGGTCATGATCAGCCGGAGCTGATCGTGGTTGGTGACGTCATGCCAGCGCCGCTTGTGCCCAAAGGCGCTCACCCGCTCCACCCGGCCGGGCAGGATCGCAAGGAGCCAGTCCAGGTAGTGCGCCCCCCAGTCGAAGACCACCCCGCCGCTGACCGTGGCGTCGGAGTGCCAGAGCCCGCACGGGTGCTGGTGGCCGCCGACGAACGTCTCGGCGTGGAAGACCTCGCCCAGGCGGCCGCTGGCGACGACCCGGCGGACGGCGAGGAAGTCGGGGTCCCACCTGCGGTTCTGGAAGACGGTGAGGACCCGCCCGGCCGCCCGGGCCGCGCCCATGAGGTCGTCAGCCTCGCGACGGGTGAGGCAGACGGGCTTCTCGACCACCACGTGGCGGCCGGCCTCGAGCACCGCCCGCGCCATCGGGTGGTGGGTGTTCGGCGGGGTGGAGACCACGACCGCCTCCACCTGCGGGTCGGCAAGCAGGGACGCCGGCGCCCGGTGCCGGTTGGCCTCCGGCACCGCCCGTGCCGCGGCCAGGAGCCGCTCCGGGCTGCGATCGCAGACGGCGGCGAGCCGGAGCCCGGGGACGGCCGCGATCGCCTGGAGGTGCTCGGCGGCGATCGCCCCGTACCCGAGCAGCCCGATCCCGATCGCCGCTCGCTCCTCCACCCCGGCGGCATAGCGCACCGCCCGGTGGAGGAGCTGCTGGACGCCGGGGTCGGCGAGGGTGCGGGGCGCGGCGCCCAGCGCCAGGGCGACGACCCGTCCCCGGCCGACGGGCCGGCAGTAGGCGAGCGGCAGCTCCTCAAGCCGCCAGCTGGCGGAGAGGACGACCTCGCAGTCCGGCCGCAGCGCCCCCATCCGCGCGACCGGCTCGCGCACGACAAGCGGGAGGGGGAGCCGGCGGACCACCGGGTGGTCGGCGCCGGCGGCCCGGGCCACCAGCTCGCTCTCGGGCAGCCGCCCGTCGGGCTTCGACCCGAGGAGCTGAAGGAAGGCCGCGTTCGTCCGCCAGGCGTGGCTCGTCCCGTCGAGCCCGACGAAGCCGCCGCCGCCGGCGACGAAGGCGCACAGGCCGGCCTCCTGTCCGGGGTCGAGGGGGCCCAGGCTCGTGTCGGCGACCACGACATCGACCCCGTCGAGCGCCCGCAAGCGGTCGGGGTCGCCGGTGGTCGTGACCTGGGCCGCGTCGGTCGTGCCCAGGTAGGCGAGGCAGGGGGCCAGCCCCGCCTCCCGGTCGGGGCTGACCAGCGCCAGGGTCCGGATCACCACGCCTCCCGTGCCGGCCACCCAACGGGGCCCGCCCGCGGCCACCCCCGTCCCCCCGGCCGCCCACTCTACCGGGCGGGCGGGGGGGCAGGCCCCTGGCGGACCCCGCTCGCGCCCGGGCTAGGGTGCAGCGGGCCCGGGGTGGGGCCGGCGGGCGACGTGGAGGGCGACGACCCCGAACGACATCCGCACGAGGGTGACCTGGGGGAAGCCCGCCGCCCGCAGCCAGCCGGCGACCGTCGCCGCCGACGGGAACCGCTCGATCGACTCGGCGAGGTAGCGGTAGGCCCCCGGATCGGCGGCCAGGCGCCGCGCCAGGAAGGGGAGCACCCGGCGGTTGTAGCCACCGACCAGGGAGCGGACCCACCCCGTGGGGATCGGGCTGAACTCGAGGATCACCACCCGCCCCCCCGGCCGCACCACCCGGTGGAGCTCGGTCAACGCGCCCACGGGATCGTCGAGGTTGCGCAGCCCGAACGCCATCGTCGCCACGTCGACCGCGGCGTCGGGGAGCGGCAGCCGGCGGGCGTCGGCCGCGAGGAACTCGATCGCGGGCAGCCGGGCGCGGGCCCGGTCCAGCATCGCGTCCGCAAAGTCGACGCCGGTCACCGACCCCCCGGGGCCGACCCGCTCGAGGAGGAGGGCCGCCAGCCGCCCGGTCCCGGTGCAGACGTCGAGGGCACGGTCGCCGGGGCGGGCGCGGGTGAGCTGGGCGGCCCGGCGCCGCCAGCGGCGGTCCTCGCCCCAGCTGGTCAGGGTGTTGAGGAGGTCGTAGCGGGGGGCGATCGCCTGGAACATGCGGCGGACGGCGTCCGGTTCGGGGGCCCCCGGCGTCGGCCGGGCATCCTGACGGCCGTCGGCCCCGAGCGCGGGCGGGCCGTGGGTCACGCCGGGTCGGGGACCGCCGCCCGGGGCAGCTGGCGGTAGCCGGCGCAGCGGCAGGTGCGCTCGGCGGCGAGGGCGCCCAGGGCGTCGAGGGCAACCGGGCCCAGCTCCTCCGCGCCCTCGCGGACGATCGCGCGCAGCAGCTCGAAGTCCCACTCGGGGCGGACCCCCTCGGCGTAGTTCAGGACCATCTGGACGACACCGTAGCAGGCGCCGATCTCCCGGGCCAGGTAGACCTCGGGGGCCAGCGCCTGGCCGATCACGTCGCCGCCGAGGCGGGCGAGGGCCGCCACCTCGGCGGCGCTCTCGAACCGAGGCCCCTCGACCGCGACGAAGACCGCACGGTTGAACACCCGGGTCGCCTTCTCGGCGGCGAAGCGGCGCGCCCGCTGCCAGAGGGCCTCGCGCACGTCGGGGCAGAAGGGCTCGCGCATCACGAGGACGGCGCCGGGACGGATCTGGCCCCCCACCTGGGGGGTGAAGTCGATGAAGTCGTGGGGGACGACGAGATCGCGGGGGTGGAAGTGCTGGGTGATGCTGCCCGCCCCCGACTCGGCGACGATCCGAGTCACCCCGGAGCGCTCGAGGGCCCAGAAGAGGGCGAGGACCGACCGGCGCCGGTCACGCTGCTGGAGCAGACCGTGGAGGCGGCTGAAGAGGACGACCCGCTCCTCGCCGGTCTCGGTCGTGAGCACGAGGTGGTCGAGGGGCGGCGCCTCGCCGAACGGCGTCGCCGGCCGCACCTCACCCACCCGGGCGACCCGGGGATCGGCGGTCGGCGATCCGCCGGCGTCCGACCCCGACCCGCCGAGGAGGGCGTAGCCGGCCCGCGGGAGCTCGCTGCCGGCGCCGCGTTCGGACACTCGCCCGAGTATAGGGTCGGGCCGGCTCAGCTCCCGGCGGCGATCCGGGTGAGGGCGCCCAGGGTTCGGTCCACCTCGGCGGCGGTGTTGTAGTGCACCAGCCCCAGGCGGACCACGCCGCCCGTTGCCAGAAGGCCGAGGCGCTCGATCAGCTGCTGGGCGTAGAAGTCGCCGTCCCAGACGAAGATGCCCTCCGCCCCCAGCCGCTCGGCGACGGTCCGGGGCGCGTGGCCGGCGACCGTGATCGCGACCGTCGGGACCCGCAGATGGAGGCGGGCGGGGTCCCGGACCCCGTAGACCCGCACGCCGGGGATCCGGTCCAGACCGTCGAGCAGCCGCCGCACCAGCCGCTGCTCGTAGGCGCCGATCGCGGCCATCGCCGCCTCCAGCCGACGGCGGCGGCCGGCCCCGGCCGCGTTCGGCTCCAGCAGCGCCCGGCCGATCCCCTCCAGGTAGCCGACGGCGGCGGTCGCCCCCGCCAGCCCCTCGTGGTTCAGGGTTCCCAGCTCGATCCGGTCCTCGGCGGGCCGGACCTTGTAGGCGGGCAGGCCGGCGAGCAGGTCGGGGCGGACCCAGAGCACGCCCAGGTGGGGCCCGAAGAACTTGTAGGGAGAACAGACCAGGGCGTCGCAGCCAACCTGCTGGACGTCGATCGCGCCGTGGGGCGCGTAGTGGACCGCGTCGACGTAGCTGATCGCCCCAAGCTCGCGGGCGCGGGCGCAGATCCGGGCGACGTCGTTCACGGTCCCGACGGCGTTGGACGCGTAGCCCACCGCGACCACCTTCGTCCGCGGCCCGAGGAGGCGATCGAAGGTGGCAAGGTCGAGGGTACAGTCCTCGACATCGACGGGAACGGTGCGGATGACTGCCCCCCGCTCCGCCAGCGCCGCCCATGGGGAGACATTGGCCTCGTGGTCGAGGGCGGTGACCACCACCTCGTCCCCGGGCGCGAGGGTCGCGCCCACCGCTCGGCTGAAGGCGAAGGTGTGGCTGGTCATGTTGGCGGCGAACTTCACCCCGTCCGGGGTGGGGGCGTTGAGCAGGTCCGCGAGCGCCGAGCGGGCGGCGGCGATCGTCTCGTCGGTGCGCTGGCTGGTGAGGAAGGCGCCGCCCGTGTTGCTGTTCCGCTCCCGGTAGTAGGCGGCGACCGCCTCGATCACCGCGGTCGGCACCTGGGTTCCGCCCGGTCCGTCCAGGAACACCGCCGGCCGCCCCCCGACGGTGGTGGCGAGCGCGGGAAAGTGGGAACGAAGCGGGTCTGGGTCGAGCGCGCGCATGGGCACCTCGCTGGATCGGAGCCCGGCCCGGAGCCCCGGGCCGGCCACACGCTCCGAGCATAGCCGACGGCCCCCGCCGCACCGGGTGGGGTCAGCCCGACCGCCCGCTCGGGGTCAGGGAGCCGTACCGTCCAGCTGGAAGGTCGCCAGCAGAGGGAAGTGGTCGCTGGCGGCCCGCGCCAGCGCCGCCAGCCGGTCGCCCTGGCCGAGGACGGTGCTTCGGCGAAAGGCGGGCGCCAGCTTCGGGCTGGCGAAGATGTAGTCGATCCGGACCGCCGGCTCGTAGGTCGGGCACGTCGCGGGGACGCCACCGTCCCGGCCCACCGGCCGGCAGTCCGTGTAGCCGGCCTCGAGCAGGCTGCGGATCGCGTCCCGCGGCAGCAGGCTGCCGAGGACCAGGTCGGTCGCCGTCCCCCGGGGCAGCGCCTCCAGCAGTGGATGCACGAGCCAGGGGAGCCGGGGAAGACCGGGGCCGAGCCCGTCGGGCAGCCCCTCCTCGTCGGCCAGGGCGAGGGCGGCGACCGGACCAGGCGCGGCAGGCGGGTCCTGGGGGGTGCGCCAGCTCCGGATCCGGTCCACGAGCGGGGGGACGGGGGCGAGCGCGCCGGCGGCCGCCAGCACCCCGTTCCGCCGCCAGCGGGCCATGCGATCGAAGAAGGCGCTCGCGGCGACCGGATCCCCGGGCGCGAGCGCGTTGCAGTCCCCGACGATGCAGTGGGGGATGTCGGGGCCGCGCGCCGCGTGGCGGCGGACCGCCTCCAGCTCCCGGACCCGGTCGGGCTCGCCGCGTCCGCGGCGGTGGAAGGCGGCCGGCAGGTGCACGGTGTGCAGGCGGAGCCGCGGGAAGGAGGCCCCGGTCGGGGCCTCGACCGTGACCTCGAGGGAGTTGCGCAGGAAGACGGCCGGGTCGCGGTGGTTGCGATGGGCGAGGACCGGCAGGCGGCTGAGCACCGCCTGGTGCCGCGGCATGTTGGCCCGGCCGAAGACCATCGTGTACCCGAGCGCGTCAGCAACGGCCTCCAGCGGCTCGGGGTCGTCGACCTCCTGGAGCGCGACGAGGTCGGCATCGGCGGCCCGGAGCATCCGCTCGAGCTGGAGCCAGCGCCCCGTCCCCCCGAGGAGGATGTTGTAGGTGAGGATGCGGAGCCGAGGACCCACGCCTCCATCCTCCCACCTGGGCCAAAGTCACCGGAGCCGGGCGCGGGTAGACTCCGGCCGATGTCGCGGGTGCCCGACCCGACCCCACCCCCCGCCGATGGCCCGGGCGGTCCAGGCGGCCCGGTGGGTGCGCCCCCGCCTCCCGCCGTGCCGCCGCAGGCGGCGCCCCTGGCGGCGCGGCGCACCCCGCTGGGGCTGATCGGCCTGGACCGCTGGACGCCCCTCGGGCGCCTCGGCTCCGGCCTCGCCGTCCTGGCGCTGGGGGTGGGGGTCGGCTGGGGCAGCTACCTCCTCCAGGTCCACTTCCGCCAGCGGCTGGCCAGCGGGGACAGCCTCGCCGGCTGGCAGAACGCCCTGCGGCTGGGCGCGCCCTGGCCCCCGCTCGTGCCGATCGCGGTCGCCGCCGTGCTCCTCGCCCTCGGCTGGTGGCGGCTCCGCCACGCGGAGCCGGAGCCCTCCCACGGCCTGCTCCCGGGAGCGGGACGGGAGTGGACCGCCTCCGAGCTCCGGCGCCACCTGCGGCGGGAGCGGGGCGCGGTCCGGGGCGGATTCGGGCTCCTCAGCCTGCTCTGGGCGCTCACGGCCATCCGCTTCGGGGTGTACGCCGTCTTGGCCCTGGCCGGCGACCGGACCGCGCGCGGGACCCTCGTCGGGGTCACGCTCGAGGTGGTGGTCTGCACCGCCGCCTGGGTGGCCGGCTCGGCGTGGATCGCCGCGTACCTCGAGCGGCTAGAGCAGTGGGGCGTCCGCGACTGAGCTCGAACCCCGCCCGAGCGCCGGCGCCAGGGGCAGCGGCCAGCGCGGGCGGACGGCGACCCCTTGGACGAAGGCGAGGAGCTCGCCGACCCGTCCGAACCCCGCTACCGCGGTCATGTGACCGCGGGGCACGACCCAGGTGCGCCCAACCCCCCAGCTGCTGGCCAGCTCCAGCACCGGTCGGCAGCCGACCACCCCGTCGCGCGTGGCGGCCACCAGGCCGATGTCGGCCGGGGCGGTGCGGGGGACGAGGAAGTGGGGGATCACCGGCCGGAGCTGGAGCTCGGCGGTGCGCGCCGGGACGCGGTCCAACCCCAGGTTGCGGCGGAAGCGCCGGACGACGACCCGGGTCCCGGTGAAGGCGAGGTCGGCCGGGGGGGTGACCGCCACCATCCGGTCGAGGCGGGTGCGGGTGGCGACGAGGCAGGCGACGAGCCCGCCCAGGCTGAAGCCGAGCACCCCGACGTGCCGGACCCCACCCGCTCGCAACCAGCGAACGCAGTCCACCGCGTCGACCGTGGCCTGGACGAGGTTGCGCCGGGTGGCGTCCGGGTCCGCGCAGAGGAAGGCGTCGCCGGAACGCAGGCGCGCCAGGCGCCGGGGCCCATGGCCCGGGAGGACGACATGGAGGGCCGACCGGCCCCGGCGCAGCTCTCGACGGGCGAGCCGCTCCTCGAAGACGGGGCGCTGGGCGCCGAGCCCATGGAGGAGGACGACGCAGGGCGCGGACGGGTCGGGCGCGCGATAGAGGCGGCCGATGACGAGCGCCGCGTCGCGGTGGCTCCCGGCGGCGCGACTGGGGAAGGCGAAGTCGAGGACGGCGCCGCCCCCGTTCGGCCCCGGCCGCGCGGTCGTGACCACCTGGGGCAGCGGCGCGTCCTCGGCGTCCGCGGCTGCCCACAGCCGCTGCGGGCTGGGCGCGGACCCGAGGTGCAGCGCTGGCGGCCCGGTGGCGAACCGCGCCAAGCGCCAGCGGACCAGCTGGTCGACTGGCGAACAGGGGCGGCCGCCCATGGCGCGATCGTAGCGCGCCCGCGCGCGTACGATGACATCGCAATGGCGTCGAGCGCCCCCGCCGGGCTCGAGCTGCTCAGCCGCCCGGGGTGCCACCTCTGCGAGGCGCTCTGGCCGGCGGTGGTCGCCGCCGCCCGGGCTGCCGGGCTGCCGGCGGTCCGGGTCGACATCGACCAGGACCGCGACCTGCGCCGCGCCTTCACCCTGCGCATCCCGGTCGTGCGCCTGGACGGCCGCGTCGTCGCCGAGGGACGAGTGGATCCCCTCGATGTGGCGGGGGCGGTCGCGCGCGCCACGGCCGCCCGCGGCCCCCAGGCCCCGGCAACGGGCCAGTCGCCGATGGCGCACGCCCGGGTGACAGAGCCGCCGGCGCCCGCCGCCGGGCGTAGGATCGAGCCCAGATGACCCGCGCCGACCGGCCGAGGGGCGAGGGGGCCGACCCCGTCCCCGAGCTCACCGTCGTGGTCCCGACCCGAAACGAGTCCGGCAACGTGGGGCCGCTGCTGGCGCGCCTCGCGGCGGCGCTGGCTGGCGTCGACCACGAGGTGGTCGTCGTCGACGACAGCGACGACGACACCCCGGCGGTCCTGGCGCGCATGCGGACTGCGGTTGTTCGTGTCGAGCACCGCCGGCCGGGCCAGCGCGCCGGCGGGCTGAGCACCGCGGTCGTCGCGGGGCTGCGCCTGGCCCGGGGACGCCACGTCTGCGTCATGGACGCCGACTTGCAGCACCCCCCCGAGGTCGTCCCCGAGCTGCTCAACGCCGTCCGAGGCGGCGCCGACCTGGCGGTCGCGAGCCGGTACGTTCGCGGTGGAAGCGGGTTGGGGCTCGCGGGCGCCTGGCGCCGGATCGTGTCCCGGGTCGCAGGGCGGGTCGCCCGCGCCCTCTTCGCGGAGGCCCGGGCCAGCACCGACCCCCTCGCGGGATTCTTCTGCTGCCGCCGCAGCCTGGTCGAGGGGCGGGAGCTGCGCCCGGTGGGCTTCAAGATCCTCCTCGAGCTCATGGTCTGCTCGCCGCCGCTGGCGGTCGTCGACGTGCCCCTCCACTTCGCCCCTCGCCTGGCCGGCGAGAGCAAGGCGAGCCTCCAGCAGGGCCGGCTCTACCTCCGGCACCTGGTCTCGCTCCTCCGGGACGTGCCGGGGTCGGCCCGGCGCTGGAAGTTCGCCGCGGTCGGGCTGGTCGGGCTCGGACTGTTCGCCGGCGTGCTCGCCATGGGCACCGGGCTCCTCGGGTGGGCGCCGCTGGCCGCCTGGGTCCCCGCCTTCATGGTCTCGATCGCGTTCACCCTTTTCGCCAACCGTGGGCTGACGTTCGCCGACATGCGGCGCGACCGCGACCCGGCCTGGCAGCACTACCCCCGCAACGCCGTCGTGAGCGGCGCCGCCCAGCTGACGGCCTTCGCCAGCCTCCTCGCCACCGGGTGGAGCGTGCTGGCGGTCGGCGTCGCCGCCGCCGCGGTCGGGATGGCGGTGAACGCCGGGCTCAACCGCCAGCTGGTCCGCCGCCGCAGCCGCAGCGCGCTGGCGCTGGCCCGCTCCCGTCCACCCTGGGTCGAGCCGGCCGGCCTGCAGGCGCCCGCCAGCCCCCAGACCGCTGCGGCGCGCGCCGAGTCCGGGGCCTGGACAATGGCCCGGGCCGCGCTCGACGAGCTCCTCCCCCTCGCCCGCGCCGATGGCGGCGCCGTCCTACGGGTGCGCGGGGATGCGGCCGTGCCGTTGGTGGCGACGGCGGGGTGGCCGGACCGGAATCGGACGCTGGCGCTGGCGATCCCGGCCGGCGTGATGGAGCGGGCCGTCCGCCTCCAGCGGGCCGCGCTGTGGATCGAGGCGCCCTCCACCCGGCCCCAGCGGCGGCGCAGCATCGCCGTGCACTCCGTCTGCCTTGTCCCCCTCGCCGAGGGCGGCGGCCAGGCGCTCTGCGCGGCCCTGACCCGCGACGATCCCCACCCGTTCAACGGCGAGGACCTCGCCGCGGTCCTCGCCGCGGTCGAGCTCCGGCGGGCGTTCCTCGTCCCGCCCGGCTGGGCGACCGCGCCCGACCGTCCCAGGGCGGCGCGCTGGCGCCGGCGCCCACCGCCCGTGGTCCAGCGCGGGGCGCAGGCGCAGCCCGCCCCCTGACCCCGCGCCGAGGCGGGCAGCGACCCCAGGGGCCGGCTCCGCCCGGCGCGGGCGCCCTTCCGTGCGCGAGACTTGGGCCGTGGACCGTCCGCCCGACCCCAGCTTTGCAACGGACGTGGACTGGTTCGGGTGGCTGGCACGCTGGGAGCGGATGCAGTCGCTGCACCTCGCCGACCGCGGGGGACGGACCGCGGTCCTCGCCGAGGCCTGCACGCTGGCCAACGCGGACGCGCCCGCCATCCTCGAGCTCGGCTGCGGCCCGGGCGGGATCCTTTCCGCCCTCGCCGAGCGCCACCCCTCGGCCCGGCTTACCGGGCTCGACCACGATCCCCTTCTCCTGGCGATCGCGGCGCACACGGCCGGCCGCCGGCCGGGAACCCGGGTCGTCGACTGCGATCTGCGCCAGGAGCGGTGGCCCGAGCGCTGCGGCGCCGCCCTCGGCCAGGGGACGCCACCTGCGTTCGACGCGGTCGTGAGCTCGACCGCGCTCCATTGGCTCGACCCCGACCAGCTGGGCGCCGCCTACGCGGGCGCCCACGCGCTCCTCGGCCCCGGCGGGGTCCTCGTCAATGCCGACCACTTCGCCTTCGGCGAGCCGCGCCTCGACGCGCTGGCGGCCGCTCGGGCGCGCCTTCACGAGCCGCCAGCCGGCGACGCGGAGAGCTGGGACGGCTGGTGGGCGGCGATCGCCCAGGTCCCGAGCCTGGCGTCGCTCCTAGCCGAGCGCGCCCGGCGCTTCCCGCCCACGCACCACGCCCACGGGCACGCGCTGACCGAGCAGGACCATCGCGACCGCCTTCGGGCGGCCGGGTTCGGCCGGGTCGAGAAGGTGTGGGCCCGGTACGACAGCGCGGTCCTCGTCGCCCTGCGCTGAGCGCGACGGGCGAGTGGCGGGCTGGCCGCTCGGGTGGGGAGTGGGTCGGGGCCGCCGCGAGCCGCTCCGCATCGAGGGCCGCCCCCGGCCGAGGCGACGGTGGTCGGAGCGCCGGTGCGGCCACGGCCCCGGCCGCCCTCGGGTCAGGCTGGGCCGCGACCGCCGTCGGGGGGCCCTGCCGGCCCCGGGCCGAGGCTCGCTCCTGCGCCGCCGTGGTGGCGGGCGTGCCGGCGGCGGCCCCCGAACGTGAAGAACACGACCCCGATGAGCGGCCAGGTGCCGAGGAACTGGGGGTGGCCGGTCACGAGCGCGCCGACGAGGACGGCGCCGATCAGCGCGCCGGGCGGCGCGAGATGGGTGACGCGGCTCCACAGGCTTGGCGGCGGCGGCGGGGGCGGGAGGGGGGCCGGCAGGTCCTGGAGCACCCGCGCGAGCTCGCCCGCCGTCCGGGCCTGGTAGGCGGCGCCGACACGATCGTCGAGCTCGTCGAGCGCGATCCGGCCCTCGGTGTGGTGGTGGCGCAGCTCGGCCACCGTCGCCTCGCGCTCCGCGTCCGAGACGCGCACGTGGGGGTCGGGCACGGGCAGGCGGGGCGGCGCGGGGGTGAAGGCGCTCATGCGGGGGGGCAGGGCCGCGGACCCGTCGCGACCGGGGCCATCGTACACGGCAGCGGGCCCGGCGCCGAGCCGACATGCGGCGCCGGGTCCCGTCTCCTGCCCGCCGTCTCCGCTCAGCCGGTCGTTCCCGGCTTCGCCGGTGTCGCCTCGCCGCCGCTGCCCGGTGAGCCCGGCCCGGCCTCCCCCTCCTCGGCCAGGATCCGGTATAGCTGGCGGCGGGTCTCGGTCAGGATCTCGGCCGCCCTCGCCACCTGGCGGGGATCGCCGGTGTGGGCCACCTGGAGCAGGGCCGCCCCGCTCTGGCGGGCGAGGTGGAAGAGCGCATGGACGTCGTCGCCCACGCTCTCCGCGGCCGCTTCCCAGGGGGTGCCGAGCCCGACCCGGTTCCCCTCCACGTACTGGCGCCCCGCCTCGGTGAGGTGGAATCGGCGCTGGCCCGCCTCCTCGCGGGCGGCGATCAGCCCCTCGTCCTCCAGCTGCTGGAGCGCCGGGTAGACCGCTCCGGGACTCGGCCGCCAGAGGCCCCGGCTCCGCTCTTCGATGGCCTGCATGAGCTGGTAGCCGTTGCGCGGCTCCTCGGCGAGCAGGACCAGCAGCGCCGCCCGCACGTCGCCCCGACGAGCACGCGACCCTCCGCGGAAGCCGCCCCATCCCCCGAATCCTCCACCGCCGAAGCCACCGAACGGCCCGCCGCCGAACCGTCCCCCTGCGAAGCGCCCGCGCGCCCCGCGGCCGAACTCCCGCCCCCACTCCCGGGCCAGCACCCGGGTCGCGGACGCCACGTGCTCCATGCCCCGGCCGCATCCGCGACCCCGTCCGGCTCCGAACCTCGCCTCGCCGCTCATCCTCATCACCTCGGCTGATCAGACTGTCTTAGCACCATCACGATATATCGTCTCTAGCCGGCTGTCAAGCCGCCAAGCCGGGGAGGGCCGCGACGCAGAGGCTCGGTGGCTCGGTCGGGGTGCGGAGCCGCACAAACGCCGCCGATCCCGGGGTCGAGCCGGCGGGGGCCGGCTCGGGCGGGAGGCCGCGGGCGTCGGCGCCGATCGGGGTCACCCCCCCGCAGAGCCCCTCCCCTGCCCCGGGTTCGAAGGGGTCGCGTCCGAGTCGGACGCGACCCCTTCGAGGGGACGGTCGGCCGCGAGGCCGCCACGAGCTCGGGCGGCTTTCGCCTCGAACCCCGCGCTCAGCGCCAGGGCCTAGTGCGTGCCCGACCGCTCGCCGCCGGCCGCGGGGGCGGTCAGCGCCGCCCGTAGCCGGGGCGGATCCGACCAGGGTGGCGGCGGCGTCATGTCAGGGGCCGAGGCCCCCGAGATGGGCACTACGTAGCGGTATACGATCCCGGTGTCGAGGACGAGGTAGGCGACGGTGCTCCCGGCCGGCGCGCGCAGGATCACCCCGTCGTAGCGGCGTGCCACCTCCGCGAGCCCCTCGAACGAGGCCATCTCCACAACCGGCCCCGGGGGGACATCGAGGACCGGGACCACCTCCGATCCGTGACGGGCCTCGATCCGCACCGCCTCCTCGCGATGGGTAAGCGCGCGCAGGAGGGGCAGGCCAGCGACAAGGGCGATGAGCGCCGCGGCCACCAGCAGCCCCAGGGCGATCCATCGAGCCCGATCGACGCCCAGGGTGAGGAAGAGGAGCGTGAGCTGGGCCGGCACTGTAACCGGGCGGGACACCGACCCCGCGGATGCCAGCCGGAACGGGTTCTGCTGGCCCGCCGCCACCGAGGGGGGCTCGAGCTCCTGGCCGGTGAACATGAACGGGATCGGCGATCCCGCGGTGGTGGCGAGCGAACGGCCCAGCATCACGCCCCGCACCGTGATGCTGGGCCGGATCTGAACGCTGATCGTGAGCGGCGGATCCACCGACGCGGCCTGGTACCCCTGCACGATCGACTCCAGCGCCGAGACCGCCAGCAGGCCCGAGATCGTCCCGCGCGCCCCATCGCTGTGCGTGCGCACCGCCATGGGGACGATTCGGCTCAGCCCCTGGCCGGCCGAGACGACGACCGCAAGGCGCGCGCGGCTCGTGACCGCCATCGGCTGCGTCCCAACGACCCGGTAGGCGACGGTGATGGTCAGCATGTGGACGAGCCCGAGGTACACCGGCTCCCCCGTGCTGAGCTGATCCCGCCCGTAGATGGAGCGGGGATCGACGGGCGCGTGGTAGCCGACCACCCCGACCACACGATACGGCACGGCACGGGACACGACCCGCCGCGCCGGCTGCCGGAGCGCGATCGCACCCAGGACCACTCCCACCGCCCCGGCCAGGGCGGCCACGACCAGAAGGTCCCGGGCGAGCTGGTGACGGCCGACCGGAGCCGAGGCGAGGTGGTCGCGAGGTCGGTCACGCATGGCGGTGGCGCCTCCTTTGTTGTCGGCGGTTCGGGGTCCCGTCCAGCCACCCGAAGGTCGCCAGCAGGGCCAGCGCCACGGCGATGAGGAGCGGGGTGCGCAGGTTCTGCACCACCGCGCCCCACCCTTGGAGATGAACCCACAGGGCGCCGATGAGATCCCGGCGGGTCGGATGGTAGAAGTCGTCGAAGTGGTTGTTGTCCCCGCGGAACACGTACCGGCTTCCCCGGATCGCCACGATCCGGTGCAGCACCACCTCGTGCAGCTGGCGGTTGTGGTACGCGACCACCTGCCCGATCCGGTAGGTGGTCTCGGGACGCACCACAACGAGGTCGCCGGCCCGGAAGCGGGGGAGCATGCTCTGCCCGTAGACGATGACGTAGCTGTCGAAGCCGCCGATCGGTCGCGGCAGGACCAGGCCCCACAGGCCGAGGGCGACCGCCGCCGCCGCGACGAGGCCGACGGCGCGCCATCGCCGCCCGCGGGGCCGGGGGCGGCCCAGGCTCCGCAGCCCGACCCAGCCGGGCGCCGCCGCGCGCACCGGCGCGGGCGGCGGCACGTCCATCGGCCGCGAGCTCATCGGCACCGAGCCCGGCCGCCAGGCGCCTTGGTCACGATTCGATCGTGCGAACGGTCATCGCTCCCTGCCGTGTGGGGAGCCGGGCGAGAGCGCCCGGCTCCCGGTCGCCGACGCGCTGGGCTGGCCAGCTGGCCCTACTGGGTCGCCATGAATGCGAGCTGCGTGAAGCTCGTGTTCGGGGGAATCGGGGCGTTGAAGAGGCAGGTGAAGTCCTGGTATTGCGTGGCGGAGATCGCCGGCGGGGAGTTCACCGTGCTCGTGTCCCCGGGCACGCTCGTGCACAGCGACCAGGTGCTCCCGGGGACCTCGGGATTGACCTCGACCGTTACCGGGTTGTTCTGATTGGGGTTGCCGCCCAGGGGCGTATACACGGTCACGCGCACGCCGCAGACCATCCCGTCGATCGTGACGTAGCCCGCGTGGTTGCAGTAGCTGGGCGGGGCCACGCCGTCAGCCAGGTAGCCCATGTTGGTGAATCCGAACCCGTCCACGGCTCCCGTCCCCTCGGAGGCGCTGGTGGTATCGATGCTGGCCCCCGCCATGAAGGCGAACCCGGAGCCCGCGATCACCGCTCCTGCGGCCAGCAGGATGATTCTTGTGCGAAGTCGACGCATCATCTCCCTCCGTTGCGCGAACGCGGCCGCGCGCTGTCTGCTCGCCGGGACATGATCGGAGCAGCGCCAGGACTCGCCTGCCCGAGGCGCGCACCCGGGTCGGCCACTGATCCCGCCGCTCGTCCGTGTTCCCGGTCCCGCCCGACAGCATCTCGGAAGGGGCGGTCCCCGTCATCTGCAATTTCGTAGAGGGGCCGGCTCGCTGGTCGCGAGCCGTCGCCGTCCCCGCGGTACGTCCGGCCGTCCACCTCGATCGTCCAACCCGACCGCCAGGCGAGCGCGATCGCCTGCTGCTGGGTGTGAACGCCGACCTTGGAGAGGATGGCGTGCACCTGGGAGCGCACGGTTCCCACCCGGGCCTGGCGGGAGCGGGCGACCTCGGCCAGATCCCGGCCCTGGGCCAGGCCCCGAAGGACGTCCGCCTCGCCGGCCGTCAGCTCGGCGAAGGGCGACAGGCGCCGCGCCCGCTCCTCGCGGAGTTGCCGGCGCGCCGCCATCCAGCCTTGGCGCTCACCGGGACCGAAGCCCGTTCCGGTCCGGGCCACGCGGCCGAGGACCTCGACGAGTGCCCCGAACGATGCCGCCTTCGAGACGATCGCCACGGCCCCGCGCTCGACGGCCGTGGCCAGCCGGCGGGGATCGTCGGTGCCGGTGAGCACGATCACCTGGCCCCCGGCCTCGCCCAGCGGGCCGATCAGGTCCTCACCCGGCGGGCCGTCACCGAGGTCGAGGTCGAGGAGGACCAGCCGGCTCGTGGCGGCCGCCTCGGCGGCGGCGAGCGCGGCGAGCGCCGCCAGCGCGCGGGCCCGCACCCCCTGCGAGCCGGCCACGAGCGCCGTGACCATCCCCTCGACCCGAAGGGCGGCGGCCACGCTCCGGCCGACCATCTCGTGGTCCTCCACGACAAGGACGGCGATCGGCGAGCCCGACCGTCCCCCGGGCTGGGGACGAATGGTCATCGCCGTTCACCCCTCGAGTCCAGTCGGGGCAGGCGGAGCACGAAGCGGGCACCGCCCCCAGGACGGGGCTCGGCCCAGAGGTCACCCCCCTGCTCGCGCGCGATGCGGCGCGCAATGTGGAGCCCGAGCCCCTCCCCTTCCACACCGCTGTCGGCGCGGAATCCGCGGCGAAAGATCGCCTCGCGGAGGTGTTCCGCCACACCCGGGCCGCAGTCCTCGACGGCCACGTCGCACCATCGCCCGTCGGCCCGGGCACTCACGAGCACGGGGCTGGCGACGGCGTGCACCCTGGCGTTGTCGAGGAGCACGCGGAGGGCGCGGCCGAGCGCCTCGGAGCCCCCCGTCACCCAGCCGATGGCCGCCGGGGCGTCCACCCTCACCAAGGCGCCTCGCTCCCGCGCGCTGGCGGCGGCGACCACGAGGAGCGCGCGCAGGTCGGTGCCCGAGCCGCCCGCTCCGACGCCCACCGCCAGCGTCGCCAGCCCCTCCACACCCCATCGAAGGCAGGCCACCGCCTCCCGCGCCGGGGCCGAGTCGAGGGCGTCGCCGCCGGCGGTCAGCACGTGCAGGCCGGCGTCCATGGCGAGGAGGGTTGCTCGCAGCTCATGCCGGGTGTCGGCTGCGATCCGACGCTGAGCGCGCACCCGTCGCTCCAGTGTGCGCCGGGTCGCCTCCGACTCCCTCAGCGCGTTCACCCGTCCAGCGAGCCGCGCCCGCAGGGTCATGAGGGTCGCGAGGCCCGCACACCCGACGGCCCCCAGCCGAAGGACGCTCCCGCCCAGCGCGATCCCGGTCACCCCGCAGGCCTCGAGCACGATGACGACCCCGGACTGGGCGAGCAGGCCAAGGCTCACGGCGAGCATCCCGGTGAGGGGCTGCCGCTCCCTCGACCACGCGCGGGCCGCGGCGCCGGCCAGGACGGTCGCCGCGATGGCCAGGGAGGCCCCCGCGACCAACCGGGCGCTCGGCGGCGTGACGGCGAGGCGCTCGAGTCCGGTGAGCACGAGCGCCGCCGTCAGGAGGAGCAAGGCCGTGGTCACGGCCGGCTGTGCGAGCTCGAGGCCGACGCGCTGGCGGAGCACGCGCAGCGCGGGCCAGGCGAGCAGGCAGAGACCGACCGTCATCGCGACCAGAGCGAGGAACCCGGCGGGCCCAACCGCGTCGGGACCGGGCAGCACGGTGGTGCGGATCACGCCCACGATCAGCCGCGCCCCCTGGATCATCCCGAAGATGAGAAGCCCGGCCCCGACCGGCAGCCACTCGTACGGTTCGCCAACGACCTGCCCGAGCAGGAGGCCGACCGACGCCCCGAGTAGGGCGAGCGCGACCGTGACGAATCCCAGCGCCAGGCCCGTACCGACCGCCTGGGAGCCGGTGAGGGGGACGACATGCCCGGCGAGACCCGCGATCCCCGCCCACGCGATGAGGGAGATCCCCCCACCCACCGCCAGCGGGAACGCCAAGCTCCGCCCGTCCGGCGGTGCACCGGCTGCGGGGAGAGCAGCCTCCGTGCGAGCCCGGCCCGGCGGTCCCGCGCGCGGGGGCCGGGCCCGCCGCTGGCGGGGCGAGGCTGGAACCACGGACGACCCGAAGAGGCCCACAACCGCCACCTCCGCCCGGTGGATCGCCGATGCCGCGGCGCCGGGGCGGGGGCGGGTTCACTCTGGCTCCCCCCGGGCGCAGTGACCATCCTTCAGCCCGGGGCTCGACGCCTCCCCACGTGCCTGCGCATCATCGCGGCCGCCCGTGACTCACCGATAGAGTGGGAGCCCCTCAGCTGCCGGGGACAGCCACCCGGGTCGAGGCAGGCGAAAGCTCGCGGTTGCGGCGACCCCGCCGTAGGATGAGGCGGGACGGTCGGTGTGGAGCGGAGCGGCGTGCCCCGCTCTGGCGGTGGAGGACGACGGATCCGGTGACCGATGGATTCGGATTCGGCGACGATCCTCGCTCGGCGATCCTCGCGTGGCAGGCCGACCCCGACGCGATGCGCCAGATGCTGGAGGCGGACCGCCAAGCCGTGGTCGATGGTATCCGCGCGCTCGCCGGCGCGGCCACGGTCGAGCTGCTCGGGGGCGACGACCGGCGCGGCGCGCTGCTCGCCCTGGCCGTGAGCCGCGATCCCGATCGCCACGGGGACCCGCGCGGGCTCGTGGCCGAGCGGATCTCGGTGGCCGTGGGCAGTCTCCGGCTCGGCGTCCTGGTCGTGGTCGGGGCACGGGTTCCCGCCCGCAGGTGGCGCCCCCTCGCCAACCCCCACCTCCGCCTCGCCCGGCTCGTGCTCCATGTTGAGGCGCTGGCCACCTCGGGCCTCGGCCACGTGGACGACCTGCGGCGGGCGAGGCGGCTCACCACCGCCGCCGACGACCGGGTCCGGATGCAGGTGGCCGAGCAGCTGCACGGCCGCGTCCAGACCCGGCTCGTGGTCGTCTGGCATCGCCTGGGCGAGCTCCTCCGCCTGGTGGAGGCGGAGCCGGCGCGGGCGCGCACGGAGATCGCGGCGCTGCGCGATCTCGTCGACGAGATCCGGGAACGGGACGTGCGGGAGGTCAGCCGCCGGCTCCACCCGGTGAGCACGCGGGTGGCGCTGGAGCCGGCGCTGCGCTCCGCGGTCGCGGCGTTCGCCGGGATGCTCGACGTCGAGCTGATCATCGACCCCGAGCTGCGCTGGCTCGACGATCCCAGCGCCCCCGCCGTCCCCGAGACCGTGCGGGTCGCGCTCTACCGGATCGTGGAGGAGGCGCTGGGCAACGTCGGCCAGCACGCCCGGGCGCAGCACGTTCGGGTGTGCTGCTCGCTCGCCGGGGCGAGCCAGCTGGAGCTCGTCATCACCGACGACGGCGTCGGGCTGGCGGCCCGGCCGGTCCGGCGGGGGCTCGGGCTCACGACCGTCGCCGACCGGGTCGACGGCCTCCAGGGCCGCTGGAGCCTGCGCAGCGCCCCCGGCAGCGGGACCACCCTGTGGGTCCAGATCCCGATCCCACCGGCCGCCGCGCCCGGGGGCCCCGCGATCCTACCCTGGCTCAATCCGGCCGACCACCAGGTCGGCGGTGAGGTCGCGCTTGCTCAGGATGGGGGCGAGGCCGAGGGCGAGGGCCGAGTCCTGGTAGGGGGCGGGGTCAGCGGCGGTGACCAGCAGAACGGTGGCGGCGGGCGCCACCTGCTGGACACGGCGGGCGGCGACCAGCCCGGTGACGTCGGGCATGAAGAGGTCCAGGAGCACGACGTCCGGGTGCAGGCACCCCGCTAGGGCAACCGCCTCGGCGCCGGTGCGGGCGCCCCCGACGACCTCGAGCCGGCCGTCCCGATCGAGGATGGCGCCGGCCAGCTCGAGGAAGGCGGGCTCGTCGTCCGCCACCAGGACGGTCCGAGCTCGGCCGACCGGCCCCGGCCGGCGCGGGGCCGCCCGCGGGCGGCCCCGCGCCCCCTGGTCCACGTCGTCCCCCCGCCGCGTGAGCGATCTCGGCGGCGCGCCCTCCCGCGCACCGCGATCGCGCCATCATGCACCAGCCGCGGCCAGTCTGTGCAGGGTGGTGGCACCTCGGCAGGCCCGGGCGGGGGCGGGTCAGAAGTCGCCGGTCCGGCCGAGGTAGGTCAGGACCGCCTGGACCCTCACGTGGAGACCGCCGTCGCCGCGATCGATGCCGAGCGCCTGGTACAGGAGGTTGATCTGGTTCTCAACCGTCTTCTCGGCGAGCCCCAGCCGCTCGGCGATGGCAGCGTTCGCGTACCCCTGCGCGATCAGCTCGAGGACCTGGCGCTGGCGCGGGGTGAGGCCACCGAGGGGGCCGGGGAGCCGCCCGCTGCGCAGGCGGACGAGCTCGGGGTCGAGGACGACCAGGCCCGCCGCCGCCCCCTCGATCGCCCGAACGAGCGCGGCAACATCGGCGACAGAGCGCTTGAGGACGTATGACCAGCCGGCCAGCTGCTCGGGCCGCACCCCGGCGAGCAGCTCGGCGTCGGCGTGATTCGACAGGAGCAGCACCCCGACCGTCGGGAGGGTCTCGCGCAGGGTGAGGCCGACCCGGATGCCGGTCCAGCCGCCGGCAAGCTCGATGTCGAGGATGAGCACGTCGGGGCGCAGGCTCGCCGCCGCGGCGAGGGTCTCGGCGGCGGTGCCGAAGGTGCCCACCACCTCCAGACGTTCGTCGCCGGCCAGCGCCCGCCCCAGGAGATCGCGGAAGAGCGGCTCGTCCTCGAGGCGGAGCAGGCGCAGCGGGCGACGGGGCACCGCCGTCGTCTGCGGGCCGCCCCCGGTCGCCACGGAGCGCATTATCGGCAGCGCTGCGGTGGACCGGGCCCGGTCAGTGGTAGTCGTGCGAGAGCGGGGGCGGGAGGGCGGTGGCGAGGGGGTCGTCGTGGGAGGCGCCTGGGGCCGCGACCGGGCGCCCGGCGCCGTCGATCGCCCCGATCCGCTCGACCACCAGGTTGACCGCGCCATCGGCGCACTGGACCCGCCCCTCGGCGAGCAGGAGCGGATGGTGGTTCACCGTCGCCCGCGCCGCCCGGTACACGGCCGGCCGCAGGACGAGGTCGAGGTGGCCGGTCTCGTCGGCGAGGGTGAAGAAACGCACGCCGCGCGCGGTGTGGGGGGCCTGGCGGGTGATCACGAGCCCGGCGACGGCGAGCGGCTGGCCGGCCCCCGGTTGCGCCCGGGCCCGGGCCTCGGCCAGCGGAACCGCCCCGAGTCGCCCGAGCGCCGGGCGCAGGAAGGCGACGAGGTGGGGGCCGGTGGTCAGCTCCTGGACCCGGTAGTCCTCGGCCGCCCGCTCCCTTGGGGTCAGGTCGGCAAGCGGCGGCGGGGTGATCGGCGCCGCCAGGAGCGGGCCGACGCTGCGCCCGCGGTTCGGATCGTCCAGCTCCTCCTCCACCTCGCGCAGCCGCCAGAGGACGGCGCGCCGCGGTTCGCCGAAGGCGTCGAACGCCCCCACCAGGGTCAGGTCGGCGACCACCCGGCGGGGCAGCCGCGTCCGTCGCCAGAAGTCGAGGGCACCAGTGTACGGCCCCCGCGCCCGCTCGGCCTCGAGCCGGGCCCGCCACGCCGCCCCCAGCCGCCGGACCTGGTTGAACCCGAGGCGGACGGCGAGCCCGCCCCCCGGCGCGACCGGCTCAAGCTGGCAGCGGCCCCCGCTCCGGTTGACGTCGATGGGCCGGACCACGACCCCGCGGCGCTTGGCGTCCTCCACCAGGACCGACGGGTGATAGAAGCCCATCGGCTGGTGGTTGAGGAGGGCCGCCAGGAAGGGCGCGGGATGGTAGCGCTTGAGCCAGGCGGTCTCGTAGGCGGTGCGGGCGAAGGCGGCCGCGTGGCTGCGGCAGAAGCCGAACTCGGCGAAGCCGCGGATGGACGTGAAGAGCGCCTCGGCCACCGCCGCGTCGACCCCCTGCCGACGGCAGCCCGCCGTGAAGCGGCCCGCGAGCTCGCCAATCGCCTCCCGGGAGCGGTGGCGGCCCAGGGCCCGCCGGAAGCGGTCGGCCTCGCCGGCGGTGAAGCCCGCCACCGTGATCGCGATCTCCAGGATCTGCTCCTGGTAGAGGATCACCCCGAGGGTGTCGCGCAGGATCGGCTCCAGGAGGGGGTGCGGCACGGTGACGGGCTCTGTGCCCTGGCGGCGGCGCAGGTAGGGGTGGACGGCGTGCCCCTGGATCGGCCCGGGCCGGATCAGCGCCACCTCGACCACGAGGTCGTTGAAGGTGGCGGGCCGGGTGCGCGGCAGGGTCTGGAGCTGGGCGCGTGACTCGATCTGGAAGACCCCGAGGGTGTCGGCGTTGGCGCAGAGCCGGTAGACCTCGGGGTCGGTGAGCGCAAGCCCGTCGAGGTCGATCCGCTCGCCGGTCGCCTGGGCGATGAGGTCGAGCGTCTCGGCCACCACCGACAGGGTGCGCAGCCCGAGGAGATCGATCTTGATGAGGCCGAGCGCCTCGAGGTCGTCCTTGTCGTACTGGACCACGACCCGTCCCGGCATGGTCGCGCGCTCGACCGGCGCGACGTCGATGAGCGGGGCGCCGGTGACCAGCATCCCGCCGACATGGATGGAGAGGTGACGGGGGGTGCCGACCAGGGCGGCGACGCAGGCGAGAAACTGCTCCCAGGTGCGGCCCCCGGCGGCCCGGCGGTCGCCGAGCCCCGCGACCCGCAGGACCTGGTCCAGCTCGGCCTGGCGCCGCTGCACCGCGGGGTCCCCGGCCAACGGCCCTAAGGGCGGCGTCGGGCCGGGGAGCGGGCGCCCGGCCCACTCGGGGTCGAACCAGCGGTCGACCGATCGGGCGAGCCGCTCGAGGACCGGCTCCGGCAGGCCGAAGGCCTGCCCCACCTGGCGGATGGCCAGGCGCGGCTGGAAGGTGATCACGGTGCAGACCATCCCGGTGTGGTCGGGCCCGTAGGTGTCGTAGACGTAGCGGATCACCTGCTCCCGGTGGGCGGTCGAGATATCGAGGTCGATGTCGGGGGTGGTCCGCATGTCCTCGTGCAGGAAGCGCTCGAAGAGGAGGTGGTGGGCGACCGGGTCCACCCGGGTGATGCGAAGGAGGTAGGCGACCAGGCTGTCGGCGGCCGAGCCGCGCCCCTGGGCGGGGATCGCCTGCTCGCGCGCGAACCGCATGAGGTCATGGACGATGAGGAAGAACTCGGCGAGCCCGGTGACCCGGATCACCCGCAGCTCGTGGGCGAGCCGGCGCCGGACCTCGTCGGTCACCGGCCGGTAGCGCTCGGGGAGCGCGTCCTGACAGAGCCGCTCCAGGTAGCGATCGGGGGACGCACCGCCCGGGACCCGGAAGCCCGGGAAGCGGGTGTGGGCGAAGTCGAGCGCGAGGCCGGGTACGTCCCCCAGGCGGGCCGCGGCCCGCACCGCCTGCGGGTGGCCGAGCCGGCGGCCCAGTTCCGGGCCCGCCTCCAGGGCGTAGGCGTGGTTGGGAAGGAGCCAGCCCCGCTCCGCCGCCTGCTCGAGGGTGACGCCGTGGCGGATGGCCTGGCAGACGTCGAGGAGCGGCGCCTCCTCAGCGGTGGCGTAGCGCGGCGCCTGGGTGGCGAGGGCGGGCAGGCCGGTCCGGCCGGCGCAGGCCGCCGTCTCGGCGACGAGCCACCGGTCGCCGGGGTGGCGGTGGTGCTGGAGGGCGAGGTGGGCCCGACCGCCGAAGGCACGGGCGAGGGCTCGGGCAGCGGCGTCGGCCCGAGCCCGGTCGCCGCGGAGCAACGCGGCCGTGATCGGGCTGTGCGGGCCACCCGCGACGACCCGGCAGCGGTCGAGCGCCGCCGGGTCGACCAGCGGATCGCGGTCGGGATCCAGGGCGGCGGTGGGCGGCGCGGCGGCCCGCGACCGCAGGCGCCGGGCCCGCGCGCCGGCCGGGTCCAACCCGTCCCGATGGGCCAGCGGGGGGGGCGGTCCCTCCCCGACCGCCGCCGCCAGGACCGCGTCGAGACCGGCGAGACGGAGCTGCGGGTGCCCCTTGCCCCCCGCGAGCTGGGCCCGGCTCACCAGCCGGCTGAGCTGCTCGTACCCCTGCCGATCCTCGGCGAGGAGGACGAGGCGCCCACCGACCGCCAGGTCGCACTCGGCCCCCACCAGGGCGCGGATCCCCGCCGCCGCCGCTGCCCGCGTGAAGCGGACCGCGCCGTAGAGGCCGTTGCGGTCGACCAGTCCCAGCCCGGGCATGCCGAGGGCGGTCGCCCGCCGGACCAGGGCCTCGGGCGTGCTCACCCCCTCCAGGAAGGAGAACGACGACCGTGCCCAGCACTCGACGAACCCCGCCGCCTCACCCTCCGGGCCTGCTGAGCTGGCCATTCACGCCAGTCTACGTCGAATCGAACTGATGTTCGATTCGTTCGGGCACCTGGCTCCGCCATGCCCCATAATGTACGGACAAATGGTCGGCCACCAGACGCCGCCGCCTGAGGAGGAACCCCGCGCGCATGGACCCGGAAGTCGATCTCCCCGCCTTCGCCGACGCCCACGCGGCCGGTGCCCACGTTGTCGACGTCCGCGAGCCGCACGAGTACGTCCGTGGCCACGTGCCGGGCGCCCAGCTGATCCCGCTCCGGTCCCTGCCCGGGCGGCTTCACGAGCTCCCCAGCGAGGGCGACCTGTTCCTCATCTGCGCGAGCGGGGTGCGGAGCCTCGACGCGGCGCTCTTCCTCGCCCAGCGCGGCCGGCCCGTCCGGTCGGTGCGGGGAGGGACCTTGGCCTGGGCGCGGGCCGGCCACCCCATCGTCGCCGGCGCCGAGGCGGGTCCCCGGTGAGGGAGGTCGGCTCAGGCGCGCTCCGCCCGCTGGGCGGCCGCAGCTGATGGCGCTCGCCCTCGCCGCCGCCGCCGGCATCTGCATCGGCGTCTCGCTGGGAGCGCTCGGGGGCGGCGGCTCGATCCTCACGGTCCCGGCCCTCGTCTACCTCGTGCGCATCCCCGCCCACGCGGCGGTCGGCGCCTCCCTCATCGTCGTCGGGATCACGGCCGGGGCCGGGGTGGTGGCCCACGCCCGAACCGGTCGCGTGCGCATCGGCTCGGGCGCGCTCTTCGGGCTGCTGGGCGTGGCCGGGTCACTGCTGGGGGCCCGGCTGAGCGCTGCCGTCAGCCCCCAACGCCTGCTGGCCGCCTTCGCGGTCCTGATGCTCGTGGCCGCCGTCGCCATGTTCCTGCGCAGCCGACGCCGCAGCCGCGCGGCGCCCGTGCCCGAGCCGGCCCCCACCGCCCGCCCCCGCCTCGCCTGGGCGCTGCGGGTGGTGGCGGCCGCCACCGGGGTCGGGCTCGTCACCGGCTTCTTCGGGGTCGGCGGCGGCTTCGTCGTCGTCCCCGCCCTCGTCCTCGCGCTCGGCTACCCGATGCCGACCGCCGTGGGGACCTCGCTGCTGGTCATCGCCATCAACAGCGCCGCCGCCCTCGTGGGGCGGGTCGGCACCGGGATCGTGGTGAACTGGCCGGTCGTCGGCCTCTTCACCACGCTCGCCATCGCCGGCACCCTGGTCGGCACCCAGGTCGCTGGCCGCGTGCGCCCGCCCGTCCTCGCCCGGGGCTTCGTCGTCCTCCTCGTCGGCGTCTCCGGGTACATGCTGGCCCAGAGCCTGCCGGCGGTTCTCTGAGCCGGGACGGCGCTCGAGTCCTCAGCCGTCCGCCGGCGCGGTCCAGCGCGCCCCGAGGGCAACCCGGGCTCCCGTTCCCGGGCGCCAGTCGATCACGAAGCTGTACCGGTCCCCGCGGACGACCGTGCTCCGCCACTCCACGGGCTGCCCGGCCGCATAGCTGAGCCGCTCGACCAGGAAGGCCGCCGCCCCGGCCGTCAGCCACAGGGACCGCCGCTCCTGCGGCGGCGGCACCACGGCGCGGATCGACTCCCGTCCGCTGTCGGGATGAAGCCCGCAGCGGACCGCCAGCTGGTCGTAGAGGGCCGTATGGCGGAAATCGGCGGTGAGGAGCGGCGCGGCCAGGGCCATCGGCAGCCAGGCCCGATCCAGCGCCAGGGGAATGTCATCGGCCAACCGCAGCCGCTCGAGGTACAGGAGCTGGGCCTCGGGCTCCAGCCCGAGCTGCTGGGCAGCGTTCGGGTCCGTTCGCGCGTCCAGGCGGCGGACCCGGCTCCGCTGGACCGCCCCCTGGGCCTCCACCGCCTGGAACAGGCTGTAGAGCGCACCGAGTCGCTGGTCGAACCGGGTGCGGGTCACGACGGTGCCGCGCCCGCGGTGGGAGCTCACGAGCCCGTCCTCGCGCAGGCGACGCACCGCCTCCCGCACCGTGTGCCGGCTGACCTGGTAGGACTCGGCCAGCTCGAGCTCGGTGGGGAATCGCTGGTCGAACGCGCCGACGGCGAGCCGGGTGCGCAGCTCGGTCATCAGCTGCGCCCAAAGTGGGAGCGGGTCGCTCCGGTCGACGGGCATCCGCCCTCCTCGTCGCCTGGGCGCCGTCGCCTCGCGGCCGGCGGTTGACCGCAGAAGCGTACCGACCAGACCGGCCCCGGCGGAACCGGCCGCTCGGGTCAGGCGCCCCGCACCAGCTCGGCAGGGACGATGGTCACCGGGAATGGCTCCGACGCCCGGTACGGCTCGTTGCCGATCACCCGCGCCGCCTCCACCAGCTGTCCCTGCTCCAGGTGGAGGACCGTGAGCGCGGGAAGCTCGGGATCGATGATCCAGTAGACGGGGACGCCAGCGGTCTGGAACGCCAGACGCTTGGCCCCAAGGTCGGTCAGGCGCGTGCTCTGGGAGAGGACCTCGACAACGAGGCGGGGGGTTCCCCGAACGGAGGTTTCGTGGAGGTCGGCGCCCCGGACCACCAGGACGTCCGGCTGGAGGACCGTCCCCCCGTCCACCACCCATTCGCACGGGGCGGGCAGGACGACCAGACCGTCAGCCTCACCCCGGTAGAGGAGGGTGGTCAGCGCGGCGACGCACCGCTGATGGCGGGGGGTGGGAGCGGGGCTGACCAGCAGCACGCCCTCAACCAGCTCGTACCGCCGAGCGTCGCGTCCCATCGGCGCGAAGCGTACCCGTCTCCGTGGTGCGCCCGCCGCCCGCGGACGGCCCCCGGTCCCGGGCCGCCTGCCGCGATCAGGGGTCGGAGGACTCGCTCCGAGCCCTAGCCCCGGACGCAAGCCGGCCGACAACCGGCGCGGGCAGCGCCTCGGGCCGCTCGCTCGCAGACGCCGGGGCGGGGAGGTGGGCAACGGCCGCCGGCGCGGCCTTGGCCGGAAGTCCGGTCACCTCGAGGATCTGCGCCTCGTCCAGCGACTCCTCGCGCAGCAGCGCCCGCGCGAGGGCCTCGAGCTGGTCCCGGTGCGTAGCCAACAGCTCCTGGGCGCGGGCGAAACACTCGTCGACGATCCGACGCACCTCGGCGTCGATGCGCTCCGCGGTCGCTTCGCTGAAGGCCCGCTCGCGGAACGTCGGCACCGCGGGCTCTCCCTCGTCGCTCAAGTTGAGCGGTCCGACCACCGGGCTCATCCCCCAGCGCACGACCATTTCGTGGGCGATCCGTGTCACCTGGAGGAGGTCGTTCTCGGCCCCGGTCGTGACGACCCCGTAGATCATGAACTCCGCCGCCCGACCGCCGAGCGCCCCGACGATGCGGGCCCGCAGGTAGGTCTCGGGGTAGTTGAGACGGTCGTCGATGGGGCTCTGGAAGGTCGCGCCCAGAGCCCGCCCTCTGGGGATGATCGAGACCTTGCGGACCGGGTCGGCCTCGGGGATCAGGAGCCCGAGCAGGGCGTGGCCGCTCTCGTGGTAGGCGGTGCGCTCGCGGTCCGACGGCGAGAGGACGATGTGGCGCTCGGCCCCGAGCAGGACCTTCTCCAAGGCGTCGCCGAAGTCGGCCATCGCCACCGCCTGGCGATCGCGCCGTGCGGCCAGAAGCGCCGCTTCGTTCACGACGTTGCGGAGCTCAGCACCGACCAGACCTGGCGTCTGCGACGCCAGGCCGTCCAGATCGACGTCCCGATCGAGTGGGACCCCTCGCGTGTGGATGCGCAGGATGGCGGCGCGCCCCTGGCGGTCCGGCGGCTGCACCATGACCCGCCGGTCGAAGCGGCCCGGGCGCAGCAGGGCGGGGTCGAGGACATCGGCGCGGTTGGTGGCGGCCAGGACGATGACCCCCTCCCGCGAGTCGAAGCCATCCATCTCGGTGAGGATCTGGTTCAGCGTCTGCTCCCGCTCGTCGTGGCCGCCGAGGCTCGCCCCCGCCCCTCGCGCCCGGCCGATGGCGTCGAGCTCGTCGATGAAGATGATGGCCGGAGCCGCCTGGCGGGCCTTGGCGAAGAGGTCGCGCACCCGTGCGGCACCCACCCCGACGATCATCTCGATGAACTCCGATGCCGAGAGGCTGAAGAACGGCACCTTGGCCTCCCCGGCCACCGCCCGGGCGAGCAGGGTCTTGCCGGTGCCGGGCAGGCCGACGAGAAGGACACCCTTCGGCACGGTTCCCCCCAGCCGCTGGTAGCGAAGGGGAGCGCGCAGGAAGTCGACGATCTCCTCCAGCTCCTCCTTCGCCTCTTCGATCCCGGCCACGTCCTGGAAGGTCGTCCCAACCCGCTCGGGGTCGTAGAGGCGGGCCCGGCTCCGGCCGAGCCCGAAGACGCCACCGCTGCCACCGCCCGACATCGAGGCCGCACGGCCGGTGATCCAGAGGAACGCCAAGACCAGCAACAGGGTGGGACCGAAGCTGAACAGCGCGTCCAGAATCGGTGAGGTGCCCGACGTCGCTGGCTTGGCTTGAACCGTGACGCCGTGCTGCTCGAGTACGGTCATGAGCTGTCCCCCGGCAAAGCTGGGGACCTGGGTCGTGAAGTCAGTTGCGGTGGTCTTGGCGGTCGGAGTGGCGCCGGCGGGATGCCGGAAGACGCCCGCGATCGTGTCGCCCGTCGTCGTGACGCTGACAACGTTCCCCTTCCGCACCTGGGCGAGGAAGGTGGAGTAGGGCACGGTGACAGACGGCTTGGTCGAGGATGGGACCAGGACGTTGGCGATCAGGAGGTTGAGGAGGAGGAGGACCCCGACCGTGACCCAGAACCACGGCGATCGGAGATTGCTGCCCCCCGTCCCGGTCCCGCCCGGGCCGCGGCCTTGGGGTGGCGTCCGATTCGGGGCGGTGGGACGATCCGGGCCCCCGTTGACCACGATTCGAGGCTAACAGATGGCGAGGCCACCTCCTGCCTCTCGTACACCGCCCTCGCTGTCAGCCTTCCGCCTGGTGAGCGGGGGACGGTGAGGCGGCAGGGGTGGGGGCTCCGCCGATCGGGGCCCCCACCGGGCTGCCGCTTCCCGCAAGCGCTCCCCGCGCTCAGCTGCTGTACGTGGGCCGCCGCCGCACCAACGCC
>DAHUZI010000004.1 GCA_027306595.1 Candidatus Dormiibacterota bacterium
GCCGTGGGCGGCGCCGGGCGGGGGTGCGGAGGCCGAGCCGGAGGCTGCCCCCTGGTCCTGGGGCCGGGACCCCAGGTCCCGGGGGAGCCGCGCGGCCCTCCAGCCGACCGGTCGTCGGCTGGAGCCGGATCCCCGGGCGCACGGGATCCGGCGGTTGAACCGCCGGACCGGGTGCGGCCTCAGCCGGGGTCCGCGGGGGCGGGCATCCCGCGGCGGCCGTGCCAGAACCAGCCGACGACGGCGAGCACGACGAGCACCGCGAGGATGATCGCGACGGTGCCGATGGGGTGGGCGAACCTGGTGTAGGCGACGCGGCCCAGGGCGTAGCCCCCTGCGGCCAGGCCCGCCGACCAGACGAGCGAGCCCGCCAGGGTGAGCCCGGCGAACCGGACGAGGTCGATGCGGGCCAGTCCGGCCGGGAACGAGATGTAGGTGCGGACGACCGGCAGCACTCTCCCGATGAGGACCGCGGGCAGGCCGTGGCGCTGGAACCATCGGTCGGCGAGCTGGAGATGCGACCGGCGGACGCCGATGTAGCGGCCGGGGCCGAGGAGGAGTGGCTCGCCGAGCCAGGCCGCCAGCCCGTAGGCGATCAGCGAGCCGGCCAGGTTCCCAAGGCCGCCGGCGACGATGGCGGCCACGATGTTCAGGTGGCCGAGGGCGGCGAGCGCCCCCGCCACCGGCATGATCACCTCGCTGGGCAGCGGAATCGCGCAGCTTTCCGCCGCCATGAGGATGAGCACGGCGAGAAGGCCGTAGTGGTCGACGAAGGTGGTGACGGCGTGGGTCACGCGGCCACCGCCGGCCGCGTCCGCACCAGCTCGGCGAATCCGCCGAGGAGCACCTGCCGGACCGGGGCGAGGGCGGCCAGACGGGGCCCGGCCGTGCTCAGGAGCCCCGCCCCGCCGCCCGGAGCGCGGGCGGCGTCGCCCGGCGCCTCCCGGATCCAGGCCGCCAGCTCCCGGCGACCAGCCTCCGGGTGGAACTGAACCCCGTAGGCGAGCCGACCGATCCGGAATCCCTGGACCGGGTAGGTGGCGGATCGGGCCAGCCGCACGGCCTGGGGCGGCGGCTCGCAGCCGTCCTCGTGCCAGTTGAGCGCGGTGAAGTGCGCCGGGGCCGGCCCGAAGATGGGGTCGCTGGCGCCGGCTGGCAGCCGCTCGACCGCGACGAACCCGATCTCCTTCTCGGCGCCGCGATACACCCGGCCCCCGGCGGCAAGGGTGAGGAGCTGGGCCCCCAGGCAGATGCCGAGCACGGGCAGCTCCGCCCGCAGCGCCGCCTCCAGCAGACGGAGCTCGGCGTCCCGGGTCGCAAAGCCGCTCGTCGACCGCGCCGACATCCCACCGCCCAGGACCGCGACCCCGGCGAGCCCCGCGAGGCCGGCGGGCGGGGGCCCATCCCGGCGGACGCGGTGGAGGCGGAGCGCGATCCCGGCGAGGCGAAGCGCCCGTCCCAGGGCCCCGGGCCCGTCGTCCGGCGTGTGCTCGATCACGAGGACCGTCGCGACCTGTGGGCTGGCCGGGTGGTCCGGAGGCTCCCGCTGCACCGGGCAAGCTTACGGGACCGCCGCCCGCCGCCCGCCCGGCGGCTCGTAACCGCGCCGGGCTCGACGGCGTTGACCCGATGGCCCCGCCGCCGGGCCGGTTGCGCCGTGGGCCGAAGCCCCGAATGCAGGAGAGCCGCGCGTGCACGCAGGGGGGCCGGTCGGCTTCGGTCCGCGACCTCGCCTCCCGGCGGCGATCGCCGCCGCGGTGGCTGCCGTCCTCCTCGCTGGGGCCGGGGGGCCTCGCCCGACCCCCAGCCCGGCCCCGACGGTCCTTCCGGCCGCGAGCGGCCCCGCTGCCGGCTCGCAGCTGGACACCACCGGCGCCGCCTGCCCGAGCGCGATCCCCACGACCGTCGTCGCTCTGGACCGGACGACGGGCGGCCCCGTGCCCCTTGGGCACCTGGACCGCGGCGGCTATCGGCTGCGGACCCCCTGGTACCGGTTCGACGTGGCGGCGGGCTCCGGGATCGCGACCCTGGACAGCGCCGGGGGGAGCCGGTACACGCGACTGCCGCTGGTCGCCCTCGCGGGGTTCGCCAGGAGCCCGCGCCATCTCCGGATCACCCTCGCGCGGGTCGGAGCGGCGCTGGTGGTGACCGCGCGGGCACCCCGGGTCGGGCTGGTCAGCCGTGCCCTGGTGGAGCCGGCCGCGCAGGACCTGCGGATCACCTTCACCGCCCGGCTGGGGCCGGACCCGGGGCAGAGTCCGCGATTCTTCTTCGCCGACGGCCGGGGCCTCGCCCTCACCGCCGTCACCCAGGGCTTCACGGCCGACGGCCGCCTCCAGCCCTTCGCACGCCATCCCTCGATGGCGCTGCGGATCGGGATTCCCTTCGCGCCGGCCCCCTTCGACCTCTCGCTGCGGTCGCGGGCCGGATGGTTCGGGGTGGGGCTGGTCCAGGTGCCCGACGCCACCAAGATGGCCCTCGCCCCCGACGGGGCCGTGGTCGTCAACTACCCGCTTCCCGTCCTGGCCGGATTCCGGGATCGCGGGGCGGGCGGCGTGGTGGCCCTGGGTCCCAGGGGCCGGCTGCTCGGGTTCCCGAGCTTCCTCGTCACCTTCGGGTCCACCCTCTGGGGTGCGCTCGCCGCGTACCGCGCCGGCCTCGCCCAGCTGGGGGCGGCCCCGGTCGCGGCGCCGCCTGGCCGCCGTCCCGCCTGGTGGTCGGAGCCCCTGGTGGATACCTGGGGCCAGCAGATGGCGACCGGGCTGGATCGCGGCGCCCCCGGATACACGGCCGCGTGGGTCCGCCGGTACGTTGCGACCTGGATCGCCCGCTTCCGAGTTCGCCCGATCACGGTCGTCATCGATTCCCAGTGGCAGGCGCGCCTGGGGTCGGCCGAGCCCCGGGCGGCGTTCGGGGGCATCGCCGGGATGCGTCGGCTGATCGCCAAGTTCCACCACGAGGGGCTGCACGTGCTCCTCTGGTGGCCGTTGTGGGTCGATCGGGCGACGGTGATCCCGCGCCAGGTCCCCGCGCTGCTCGACCGGCGCCGGATCACCGTCCCGGCGCCGCACAGCCTGGGATGGCCGGTCGACCCCACCGCGCCGTCGTTTGCGGCGCGGCTCCGGCGTGAGGTGGCCCTTGCCCTGGGCCGCGGCCCGGAAGGCCTGGGCGCCGACGGTCTCAAGGTGGACTGGGGCAGCTGGGTCCCCGACCCGGCCACGCACCGGTTCGCCCGCCCCCAGCTGGGGGTCGGCGCCGCCGCCCTTGCGCGCTGGTACCGGCTCCTGTACGCGGACGCCCAGCAGGTCCACCCCGCGGCGCTGATCGACACGAGCGCGGTGGCGCCGCAGTTCGGCGGGTTCACCGACCTCATCCGCCTCTACGACTCCCACAGCGAGACGGAGTGGCAGATGCGGGCGGCGGTCGTGAGCGCGGTCGACCCGGCGACCGGCATCGACGGCGACGGCTGGCGCCTGACAGCCGGCCAGGCCGTGGCCCACCTCATGACCAGCTCGGTGTACGGGACCCCGGCCAGCTACTTCGCGACCGAGTGGGCGGACCACCTGCCGATCACGACCGCCGCCGCCCGCCTCTACGGCGCGATCCTGCGGCTGGCGGCGGCCAAGGGTCAGGGCGAGGCCTGCCCTCGCGGGGCGGGCTGGAGCTACTTCACCGACGGCGTCCTCACCGCCCGCACCCTGGACGGCGACCGGGCCCTCCTGGTCGTTCGCGACGGATGCGCCGCACGCGACCGGGCCGTGGTCCTCAGCGCGGTCAGCGGCCGGCTGGCGGTGCCGTTCCGGCCAGGGGGGCGGCGCACCGTGTCGGTGGTCGCCGGCCGTCCCCGGACCCTGGTGGGCGCGATCGTGGAGCCGGCCGCGCTCCAACGGGCCGACGCCGCCCGCTGCGGAACCGGGCGCCAGCCCACCCTGGCCGGCCTGGCCGGGCCGGCGACGGGCGGCTGAGGCGGCGGGCAGCCCGGTCGCGGCGCGCGGCGATCAGTGCCCGGTCGCCAGCCGAACCGCCTTCACGACCAGCAGGAGTGCCGCCACCAGCAGGTAGCCCCGCAGCGCCCACATCCCCATCCGGCGCCCGATCGACCACCTGGGGCGCTGGAGCAGCGCCAGCGGCGGCATCCGCCAGGTCCCGCGCTCGCTGCGGGGCCCAACCGGCGGGCCCGCCGGCCGCCGTCGCCAGGCCAGGGCCGCGCCCCCGACGGCGAGCCCCGCCAGCATGGCGGCCATGAGGCCGACGAACAGGGTGGTCACGTCGATCGAGGGCTCCAGGGTGGAGATGACGAGGATCAGCGAGAGGACGAGGAGGGTGCCGACGATCACGCTGGCGACGACGTTGAGCCAGGCGGCGTTGACCCACGGGCCCAGCACCTCGCGGTCGTTGCAGAGGAGGAGGAGGAAGACGGTGGCGCTGGGGAGGAGGAGTCCCGCCAAGGCCTGGACGGCGGTGGTCATGACCCCGAGCGGTGCCCGGGGGATGAGGACGATCGCCGCCGCCACCGCCACCATGGCGGCGTAGCTGCCGTAGAAGACCTTGGCCTCCCCCACGCGGCGATGCAGCGAGTGGTGGAGCCCGAAGATATCCCCGAACGCGTACGAGGTGGCCAGGGTGACCGCGCTGGCCCCGATGATCGAGGCCACCAGAAGCAGGATCGCGAACATCGCCCCGGCGGCGCCGGCCACGTGCGCGGCGAGGCCCTTGGCGACCTGCTCGGCGTTCACGAAGTGCCCAGCGGCCGCCGTCCCCTGGAACGCGTGCGCCGCCGCCATCATCACCGCCGCCGCGCCCACGATCACGACGAAGGCGCCGATCACGGTGTCGGCCCGCTCGTAGGCGATCCAGCGTGGGGTGATCCGCTTGTCGATGACGTTGGACTGCTGGAAGAACAGCTGCCAGGGCGCGACCGTGGTGCCGACGATGGCGATGATCAGGAGGACGGCGTTGGCGGAGAAGCCGTGGGCGACGGCCGGGATGGCGAAGCCGTGGGCGATCGCCCCGGGGGCGGGATGGCTCAGGACCGCCAGCGGCACGACCAGCAGGCTGCCGACGACGAACAGGAGCATCGCCCGCTCCCACAGGCGGAAGTTGCCGCTGGCGGTGATCGCCACCAGCAGGATCGCCGCCAGCGGCACCACCACCTCGGGGGCGATGCCGAAGTACCCGGCGGCCAGGCGGATGCCGATGAATTCGGTGACGATGGTGAGGAAGTTGAGGATGAAGAGGTCGCCGACCGAGAACGCTCCCCAGAAGCCGCCGAACCGCTCCCGGATCAGCCGGGCGTGCCCCACCCCGGTCACCGCTCCGAGGCGCACGACCATCTCCTGATTGACGATCAGCACCGGGATGAGCAGGACCAGGGTCCACAGGAGCGAGGGCCCGTAGTTCTGCCCGGCCTGGGCATAGGTGGCGACCCCGCCGGCGTCGTTGTCGCCGACCATGACGATCAGCCCCGGCCCGACGATCGCCAGCAGGGCGAGGAGGTGGCCGCGCCAGCTCCGGCGGCCGCTCTCGCCGGCTCGGATCGTGCCCAGCGCGCCGGTGATGTCCCCGAGGTGGGCGCTGTCCAGCACCGCCGATTCCGGGCGCGGCGGCGTGCTCATCGCGGCGGCGGCCGGATCACCCACGCCCGCGCCCGTGGCCCGGGGGCGCCTCGCCCCACCGGGCCGTCCGGCGCGCCCGCACGGCTGGCCGCCGGAGGTCCATCTCGATCACGGCTCTGCTCCCCAGTCATCCCGGCCCGACCACATGCCGATGCGGTCCAGGCGGCGGGGGACCCGGAGCCGATCAGCCGGCCGGGAGCCTCCGGGGACGCGAGGACCACGCCACGGTGAGAGGGCGTCTACTGCCTGGTTCCATGCGGTCCTCGTCCTTCAGCTGATCGTCAGGCGGTGCATACGGGCCAGGACCCGGAGCCGACGATCGGGGCCAGTGTACCGCGCGCCGGGACCGGGTCAGTCCTCGGACTCCCCCCGCTGCCGGCGGCGCCAGTCGAGCGGCATCATCGCCTCCAGCACGTCGTCGACCGTGACGAGGCCGAGGAAGTGCTCGCCGTCGTCGACGACCGGGAGCGCGGTCGCGTTGTAGTCGGACATGAGCAGGGCGATCTCGGGCACGTCGCTGCTGGCGCGGAGCCGGGCGCTCATGGTCGACTCCAGCTCGGACAGCCGGCGCTCGCCCGCGGTCCGCACCAGGTCCGAGAGGGCCAGGCTGCCCACCAGCCGACCGGTGGCGTCCACCACCACCACCACCGACCCTGGCTGCGGGGCGAGGTCCTCGGCCAGGCGCACCGCCTCGAGGGCGGCGGCGGCGGTGGCCGCCTCGCCGACGACCACGGCCTGGGTCGTCATCATGCCGCCGGCCGTGTCCGGGTTGTAGGCGAGTAGCTTGCGGACGGTTGCCTGCCGCGACGGGGGCAGGAGCTGGAGGATGGCGGCTCGCCGGTCCTGGTCGATCTCCGCGATGAGGTCCGCGGCGTCGTCGGCGGCCATCTCGGACAGGAGCTCCGCCGCCTCGGCATCGGACCGCTCCTCCAGGAAGCGGCGCTGGTGCTCCTCGCTGAGCTCCTCGAACACGTCGGCCTCGAGGTCGGGGTCGCCGCCCACCGAGTCGATGATCTCGGTCCCCTCCTCGTGCGATGCGTGCTCGATCAGGTCGGCGATCTGGGCCGGGTGCAGCCGTCGCAGCCGGCGGATCGGGATCGGGAGCTTGGGCCCGGGGACGTGGCCGGTGAACGGCTCGACATCGGCCCAGTCCACCAGGCGCCGCGGGCTCACCAGCCCCGAGCGGCTCCGCCAGGGCAGCACCCGGTGGAGCGCGCTGAGGCGGGTCGGGTCAACACCGACGATCACCCAGCGCCCGTCGAGATGGGCCAGGGCCATGTCGTTGGCGGTGATGAGCCGGCCTCGGCGGACGTCGATCAGGCGCCGGCCGATGACGTCCGCGTCGAGGAGGACCTCCCCGGCCCGGCGCTCGAACGGGCCGAGGCGGACCGAATCGCCGGCGAGCTGGACCCGGAAGGGGCCGAGGGCGCCGATCGCGGCGATCGGGAGGAAGAGCTCGCGCGAACCGATCCGCGCCCGCAGCCCGGTCACGGGCGGGTGACCACCCTCGGCGACCCGGGCGATGACGTCGCGCACCCGGCCGATCGGCTGGCCCTCGCGGTCGTCGAGACGGGCGTGGATGACCGCGGTCGCGCTCACGAGCTGGCCGCCCAGCCGTTCCCGGACCGGCACCGGCGGCTCCACCCCGCCGTCGCCCGCCGGGGGGGCGGGCGCATGGCCGCTCATCCGGGGGCGCGCGCGCTCACGGGGCGGGCCGGGCCGGCGCATCCTGAGCGGACGATGGCGGGATCGTATCCTAGTGGGTGATGCGGCCGGCCCTCCAGGCGCGGTCCGAGATGATCGGGACGAGGCGCCCGCAGGGGCCTCCCGGAGGCGATGTGACGGAGCGGCCGCCGATCCAGCGCGCGATGGTGATCGTCGCCCACCCCGATGACGCCGAGTTCGGGTGCGCGGCGACGGTCGCGAAATGGGTGGCCGAGGGGATCACGGTCACCTACGTCATCTGCACCGACGGCGGGGCCGGGTCCGCCGATCCCTCGCTGACCGTGGCCGAGCTGCCCGGCCGTCGGGCCGCCGAGCAGCGCGCGGCCGCGGCGGTCCTCGGCGTGGGGGCGGTCGAATTCCTCGGGCGGCCCGACGGCGAGCTCGTCGCCGACCTCGCCCTCCGCCGCGACCTCACCCGGGCCATCCGCCGAGACCGGCCCGACCGGGTCGTGTGCCAGAACGCGGTACGCACCTACACCAACGTGCACGGCAACCACCCCGACCACCTCGCCGCCGGCCAGGCGGCGCTGGAGGCGGTGTACCCGGCCAGCCGCAACCGCCTGGCCTTCCCCCAGCTGCTCGCCGAGGAGGGGCTGGCGCCCCACGTCGTGCGCGAGGTGTGGGTGACCGGGACCGAGCGGCCCGACCACCTCGAGGACGTCAGCGACTTCGTCGACCGCAAGATCGCTGCCCTCCTCCAGCATCGCAGCCAGATGGCGGACCCCGCCCAGGTCGAGGCGCGGGTGCGCGGACGGCTGGCCGACACGGGGCGTCCGGCCGGTTTCGCCTACGCCGAGGCGTTCCGGCGGCTGTCCGCGGAGTGACGGGCGCGGCGCCGGTGGACGTCCCGGTCATCACCGTCCTCCACGGGGACGAGACCGGAGAGGAGCTGCTCCAGGAGGCGCTGCGGGTGCTCGATCCCGAGCTCCTCGGCGTCCCCCTCCGGCTGGTGCCCTTCGACTGCAGCGTCGCCGAGCGCCGCCGCACCGACAACGGGGTCGTCCGGGAGGCGGCCCGCCACCTGCGGGCGCACGGGTTCGGCCTCAAGGCCGCCACGGTCACCCCCGAGGGGCCTGGCGACGTGGGCAGCCCAAACGCGATCCTTCGGGAGGCGATCGCGGCCGAGGTGATCGTCCGCACCGGCCGGCGCATCCCCGGGGTCACTCCCCTCGCCGGCGTACACGCCCCGATCACGGTCGTGCGGATGGCGGTGGGGGACGCGTACGGAGCTCGGGAGTGGCGTGAGGGGTCGGGTGACGAGGAGGTCGCGCTGCGGACGACTCGCATCCCCCGCCTCCTCTGCCGTCGCGTCGCCACCTACGCCTTCACCCATGCGGGCCGCACCGGCGCCACCGTCTTTGGCGGCCCCAAGTACACCGTCTCGCCGGTGTACGAGGGGATGCTCAAGGAGGAGCTGGACGCGGCCGCGGCCCGGCACCCGGCCGTGGCCTACGAGCCCCAGCTCATCGACGCGGCCGTGGCGCTGGTGCTGACCCGCGACGATCCGCTCGTGATCCCCGCGCTCAACCGTGACGGCGACATCCTCTCGGACCTGGTCCTCGGGCTGTACGGCTCGCTGGCGGGGAGCGAGTCGATGGTGATCGGGTTCGGCGACGACGACCGTCCCCGGGTGGTGATGGCCGAGGCGCCCCACGGCACCGCGCCCCGGCTGCAGGGGCGCAACGTCGCGAATCCGATGGCGATGATCCTCGCCGCCGCCGCCCTCCTCGAGGCGCTGCCCGATCCCGCTGCACAGCGGGCGGGGACTGTGGTGCGCACGGCGACGCTGGAGACGGTGGCCTCGGGTGTGCGCACCGCTGACATCGGCGGCAGCGCGCTCACCACCGAGGTGACGGACCAGGTCGTGGCGCGACTGCGCGCACGGGCCCTCGCCCCCTGATCCCGCGGGCGCGCCGGGCGCGACGACGGCGGTGGCCGTGGCGGGGCGCGTCCGGGAGCCGCTGCGCCAGCGGCCACGGTCGCGCGCCGGCCTCCAGGGCTGCCCGCGCGTATACTCCGGTCGGAGCCTTGCCGATGGACATCCTGCCCTTCCTTCGTCAGCGGGCCGGCGATTACACCTGTCCGCGCTGCCGCTACTCGCTGGCCGATTGCGGCGTTCGGATCCTGCAGCAGCGCGGTCCGCTGTACACCGTGCAGGTGACCTGCCGCCGGTGCGAGCTCAGCCTGCTGGTGCAGCTGGAGGTGCGCGAGGACGCGATCACACCGACAGCCGCCGCGGGCGAGCCCGGCGCACGGAGCGCGGGCCGGCGCACCGCGCGGCCGCGGCGGGTCGCGCTGGAGCGGCCGGCACCGCCGATCAGCGCCGATGAGCTCCTCGACGTGCACCAGCATCTGGCCGCGTTTGAGGGCCCGCTGAGCAGCCTCGGCGCCCCCTCGGTCCCGGCCGGTCCCGACCGCGCCCGCTGAGGCGGGCGCGGTGGCCGGCGCCCTGCCGCCCGTCTACCTCGACCACGCCGCGACCACGCCCACGCGCCCGGAGGTGTGGCGGGCGATGGCGGCGGCGGAGGCTGACGGCTTCGGCAACCCGTCCAGCCCGCACGCGGCTGGCCGAGCCGCCCGGGCGCTGGTCGACGACGCCCGCGACCGGCTGGCGGCGGTGCTCGGCGCCGACCCCGGCGGCCTGGTCTTCACCGGCGGCGGCAGCGACGCCGACAACCTCGCCCTTCGGGGGGTGGCGGCGGCGATGGGGCCGGGCCACCTGGTCGTGAGCGCGGTGGAGCACGAGGCCGTCCTCAGGACGGCGGCCGCCCTGGAGGCGGCCGGCTGGGCCGTCACCCGGGTCGGGGTGGACCGGACGGGCCGAGTCGACCCCGACCGCCTGGGCGCGGCGCTTCGGCCGGAGACCCGGCTGGTCTCGATCATGACCGCGAACAACGAGATCGGGTCGATCCAGCCCCTGGGCGAGCTGGTGGCGTTCGTGCGCCGCCGCTCGGCGGCGCTCGTGCACACCGACGCCGTCCAGGCGCTGGGCCGGCTCCCGCTCGACGTCGCCGCCCTCGATGTCGACCTCCTCACCCTCTCCGCCCACAAGGGGTATGGGCCGAAGGGGGTGGGCGCCCTCTGGGTGCGCCGCGGGGTCGCGCTCGTGCCCCAGTGCACCGGAGGCCTCCAGGAGCGCGGGCTGCGGGCGGGGACCGAGAACGTGACCGGCATCGTGGGGCTGGGGCTCGCCGCCGAGCTGGCCGAGGCCGAGCGGCCGACCCAGGCTCCAAGGCAGCGCGCCCTCGCCGATCGGCTCGTCCGCGCCGTCCTCGCCGGGGTGTCGGGCGCCCTGGCCACCGGGGCTGCCGGCGACGGGCGGCTCCCGGGATTCGCGACCTTCGCCCTGCCGGGCGTCCCTGCCGACCTGCTGGTCCTTCGCCTCGACCGGGCTGGGATCCAGGTGTCCGCAGGGTCGGCCTGCGCCTCTGGCGCGAGCCACCCCTCCCCCGTCCTGGAGGCGATCGGCCTGCCGCCCGCCCTAGGGGCCGGGGCCCTGCGCTGCACCACCGGCCGGGCGACGACGGCCGCCGAGGTGGACCGGGCGGCGGCCGCCGTGGTCGCGGCCGCCGCCGCCCTGCGGGGAACGACCGCAGACCCCCGCCCGCCCCGCCGGCGGCGGGGCCCGAGCCCCGGGCTCAGCCGGGAGGCTCCGACCGTCCGAGGGTGAGCCCGAGCGCACCGGGGCCGGCTACCCGACCGCCGCCGGCACCGCCCACTCGGCCAGCTCCACCCCCCAGGCCTGCGCCCGCTCCCGCTCGCCCGGGCGGAGCGGACCTGCCGTGTCCTCCACGAAGAAGCCCTCCGGCGGGCCCTCGACCACGTACCCACGGTCGCGCAGCCCCCGTGCGATCCGCGGGGCCGCCCCGCCCGCGTACCACCGGTCCATCCGGGTGTCGAACGCGGCGGCCCGGGCGGTGTGCTGGGGCCGCTCCAGCCCGGCGAGCCACTCCCGGACCCCCCGGCGCGCGCCGGGCGTCCCCGCGGGACCCGAGGGAGCGCCCGGCTCGGCCATGGCGGCAGCCGACGCACGGGTCCGCCGGCTGGTCATGCCGAAGGCGTGGGTCGGCCCACCGACCACCACGAGGTCGGCACCGTCGAGCGCGACCGCGTCGTCGACGGGGGCGCACACGACAGAGATCTCCGGGCGGGCCGAGCGGATCCCGGCCGCCACCGCCTCCGCGATCGCGCGCGTGTTGCCGAACAGGCTCTCGTAGACGACGACGACCTCCATCGCCTGGCACCTCCGTATCGAGGGTCTGGTCCCACCACCCCCACCCCCACGCAGGGCGGATTCGGGTCGCCCCGACAGGTGGCGATCGCCCGCCGGCCGTAGGTGTTCGCCCGGGCGGACCCGGGCGCGATCAGATCTGCTCGGGCACGAGGTCGATCGCGCCGCAGGGGCACTCGGTGACGCAGATCCCGCAGCCCTTGCAGTAGTCGTAGTCGAAGGCATACCGCAGGCCAGGACCGAGCTTGCGCACGGCGTTGTCGGGGCACACGCCGTAGCAGTTGTCGCACTCGAAGCAGTTGCCGCAGGAGAGACAGCGCCGGGCCTCGAAGAGCGCGGTCGACTCGTCCAGCCCGCCGACCACCTCGTCGAACGTGGACTGGCGGCGGGCCAGGTCGAGCTCGGGCTGCAGGGACTTGGGCGCGTCAGCGTAGTACCAGGTGTTGAGCCGGTCGTAGCTCGCCAGCGGGTGGCGGGCGGCGTCGGCCGCCGGCGTCCCCCGCAGGTAGGCGTCGATGGTGCGTGCGGCCCGCTTCCCGTGGCCGATCGCGACCGTGACCGTCCGCTCCCCCTCGACCATGTCGCCGCCGGCGAACACCCCGGGATGGCCGGTGGCCATGTCCCCGCCCACTCGCACGACGCCATCGGTGACCGTCACCTCGGGCATCGCCTGGAGGCAGGACAGGTCGGCGTCCTGGCCGAGGGCGAGGACCAGGGCGTCGGCGGCCAGCTCCTCGAACTCGCCGGTCGGCTGGGGGAAGCCGGTGTCGTCCAGGCGCATTCGCTCGAGGACGAGCCGGCCCGCGTCGGCGCGGGCGACGGTCGCCAGCCACCGCATCCGCACCCCCTCCGCCAGCGCCTCCTCGACCTCGATGTCGTGGGCCGGCATCCGGTCCCGTGTGCGCCGGTAGACGACCACCGCATCCGTGGCCCCGAGCCGTCGGGCGGTGCGGGCGGCGTCCATCGCGGTGTTGCCGCCGCCGACCACCACCACCCGGCGGCCCAGCTGCGGGGGCTCGGCGCTGGCGGTGCCGCGAAGCAGGGAGAGGGCGTCGAGGATGCGCGCCGAGTCGCCGGCGGGGATGTAGGCATTGCGCCCGATCTGGGCGCCGACGGCGAGGAACGCGGCATCGAACCCCTCGGCGGTCATCGCCGCGGCCGCGTCGGTGACGGGGTGGCTCAGCCGCAGTTCCAGCCCCATGCCCTCGATCCGTTCGATCTCCGCGTCGAGCACGGCTCGCGGCAGGCGGTAGGCGGGGATCCCGTAGCGCATCATCCCCCCGGGCTCCGCCTGGGCTTCGTCGAGGGTGACGGCGTGGCCGCGCCGACGCAGGTGGAAGGCGGCGGCCAGCCCGCTCGGCCCGGAGCCCACCACCAGGACTCGCCGACCCGTGGGCGGCGCCTCGACCGCCGGGGACCAGCCCCGCGCCAGCGCCTGATCGCCGAGGAAGCGCTCCACCGCGTTGATCCCCACCGCCTCGTCGAGCTGGGCCCGGTTGCAGGCGGTCTCACACGGGTGGTAGCAGACCCGTCCCATCACGGCCGGCAGCGGGTTGTCGGCTACCAGCTGCCGCCAGGCCGCCTCGTAGTCGCCGGCCTCGGCGTGGTAGAGCCACTGCTGGACGTTCTCCCCGGCCGGGCAGGCGTCGTTGCAGGGGGGCAGCCGATCGACGTACACGGGCCGCTCGACCCGCCAGGACCCGGTCTTGTTCGCGAGGCTGCTGCCGACCCCGAGGGTGATCGCGAAGGGGCGCTCCATCAGCTGGCTCCGCGGGCGGGGACGGTCGCGGCCGTCTCGGTGGGGACCCGGGCGCGATCCAGCCCGAAGCGGGCGATGTTGCGGTCGGCGATCGCCTGCAGCCGCGCGATCAGCTCCGGCCGCCGCGCCCGCCCCTGGGCGTCGAAGAGGTGGCGGTAGCGGCCCTGAAGCCTGAGGTAGGCCTCGACCGGCTGCCGCTGCCGGATCGGGGTTACCTCGGTGACGACGCCGTCCTCGGCGGCGAACACCGGGAAGAGGCCGGTCTCCCCCGCCAGCCTGGCGATCCGGATCGTGTCGCGGGGCTCCGAGCCCCACCCCAGCGGGCAGGGCACGAGCACATGGAGGTAGCGGGCTCCGTGCAGCACCATCGCTCGGCGCACCTTGGCCTCCAGGTCGTGGAGGTCGGCGACGGTCGCGGTGGCCACGTAGGGGATCCCGTGGGCGATCGCGAGGAGGGGGAGGTTCTTGCCCTGGCCGAACCGGTTCCCTGGCTCCGGTCCCGCCGCCTCGGTGGTGGCGGTCCGGGCCAGCGGCGGGGTCGCCCCCGAGCGCTGGACCCCGGTGTTCATGTACGCCTCGTTGTCGTAGCAGATGAAGAGGACGTCGTCATTGCGCTCGAACATCCCGGAGAGGGTGCCGAAGCCGATGTCGACGGTGCCTCCGTCGCCGGCCTGGGCCACGACCCGGATGTCGGGCCGCCCCCGCACCCGCAGGGCGGCGGCGACCCCGGTCGCGACGGCGGGCGCGTTGCCGAAGAGGGAGTGGAGCCAGGCGACCCGCCACGACGTCTCCGGGAAGGGGGTGGAGAAGACCTCCAGGCAGCCGGTGGCGTTGACGGCGACGATCCGGCCGTCGGCCGCGCGCATCGCCGCGTCCAGCGCGTAGCGTGCGCCCAAGGCCTCGCCGCAGCCTTGGCAGGCGCGGTGGCCGGAGGTGATCGAGTTCGTCCGGCCCTCATCGGACTGGACGGTTCGCAGCGCGGGGTCCACGAGCCGATTGCCGGCCGCGAAGCTCCCCACCTGGTAGAACTTGAGGCGCTCGCTGCGGGCGGGGACGCGGTCGGGCTCGCTCACCTGGCGGCTCCGGCGGGATCGCGCCGCGGGCCCGACCCCAGGTCGCGCAGGAGATTCTCCGCGATCGGGCCGCTGCGCCGCCGTCCCGCCATGCGATCCAGCTCGCGCTGGACCACCTCGCGATCCAGGTCAAGGAACGACAGCGCCGGCAGGCTGCCGTCGGCCGCCGATCGCAGCAGGCCGCGCAGCGATCCACCCGTGATCGCGCGGCCGCCGAGCCCCGCCACCACCGTCGCCACCGGCACGTCCCGACCGGTGAGGGCGAGGGCCACGTCCGTGGCCAGGACGCCACCGAGCCCCATGCTGAAGGCCCGCTCCAGAACTACGACCCGGCCGGCGGTGGCGAGGGCCTGGCGGATCGCCTCCGCCGGGAAGGGGCGGAAGGTGGTGAGGCCCATGGCCCCGACCCGAAGGCCGTCCTGGCGGGCGACATCGATCGCGTCCTTGATCGTGCCGAGCACCGAGCCCATCGCCACGACCACCACCTCCGCGTCGGCGGTGCGGTAGGAGCGCACCAGGCCGCCGGATGGGCGACCGAATTGCTCGGCGAAGGCCGCGGCCACCTCGGGGATCAGTTCCAGCGCTTGGACCTGGCGCAGGTGGGCGAGGTAGCGGACCTCGGTGAAGGCCTCTGGCCCGACCATCGCCCCGATCGAGACCGGGTCGTCCGGGTCCAGCACCTGGCGCGGGACGTAGGGCGGCAGGAAGGCGTCGATCGCGGCCTGGGTCGGCAGGTCGACGCGCTCGACCGCGTGGGTGAGGATGAAGCCATCCATGCAGACCATGACCGGAAGCGAGAGCGCCTCGGCCAACCGGAATGCCTGGGGATGGAGGTCGGCGGCCTCCTGGTTCGTCTCGGCGAACAGCTGGATCCAGCCCGCATCGCGCGCCGCCATCGCGTCACTGTGATCGTTCCAGATGTTGATGGGGGCCCCGACCGCCCGGTTGGCCAGGGTCATCACGATCGGCAGGCCGAGACCGGCCGCGTTGTAGACCGCCTCCATCATGAATAGGAGTCCCTGGCTGGCGGTGGCCGTGTAGGCTCGGGCGCCCGCCGCGGAGGCCCCGATCGCGACCGACATCGCGGCGAATTCGGAATCGACGTTGATGAACTCGCAGGGCGCGAGCTCGCCTCGGCGGATCTTGACGCCGATCGCCTCGACGATGTGGGTCTGGGGGGTGATCGGATAGGCGCACACAACCTCCGGCCGGCACAGGCCGACCGTCTCGGCCACCGCCCGCGATCCCTCAATCTGCCGCAGCACCGGCCAGGGCCTCCGTGGCCCCTGCAATGAGATCGTGCGCCGCCTCCGCCGCCGCCACGTTGGCGTCACCCGTGCTCCCCGGGAAGCGCTCGCGGATGGCGCCGACGACCGCCCGCATCGAGACCGCGCCGGTGAGCGCCGCGAAGGCACCGAGCAGGACCGCGTTGGGGACCGGCCGGCCCGTGAACTGCCGGGCGAGCTCGGTGGCGGGCACGGTGCGCACGCGCTCGGGGCGCAGCCCGGCGGCGAGCTCGCTCAGCCCGATCGCCCCGGGGTCCAGCTGGGTGTTGACCAGCAGGTAGCCGTCCGGGCCGAGCCCGGCCAGCAGGTCCGGCAGGTGCAGGAGCGTCGGATCCTGGACGATGACCGCGTCGGGCTCCGCGATCGGTTCCCGGGTCCGAATCTCGGAGTCGGCGATTCGGCAGTAGGCGACAAGCGGTGCCCCGGCCCGCTCCGACCCAAAGCTGGGAAACGCCTGCGACCAGCGACCGTCGGCGAACGCCGCCGACGCCAGCAGCTCCGCCGCGGTCACGACGCCCTGGCCGCCGCGGCCGTGAATTCGCACCCGCATGGGCACCGGGACCGCCACCGGACTCGCCTAGCGCCCGGTGCCAGCGGAACCGATGAGGAGGTGTGCGGTCATCCCCGATATGGGGAGGTGCCGTCGACGTGATCCGGCTCCCGCCCGGTGCAGGCCGGTCGCGTCAGTCGGGCCCAGGTCCACCGCCTTCGTCCTCCACATCGATCCGCGCCGTCATCCTCGCAGGGTGGCGCCGGGGGCGCGCGGGGGCAGGCCTCCCCCGGCGACCGCGTGTTTTCACGGATGCGGCCCCCCCGGCGGGCACGCGCGGGGCGGGCGTCCAGCTCCGCAGGGGCCGCAGCAGGGCGGTCTTCTTGCGCTGGTGTCCCGCCATCCGGCGCAGGATGTCGTCCAGGGTGGTGATGGCGGTGTCAATGTACGGGCCCTTGTTCAACATCACCGCCTCCGCCCGCTGCGCCATCGCCGCGTCGGTCACCTCGGCCCGGGTCGGCTGCCCCGTCTGGGCCAGCCGGTCCAGGACCTCGGTCGCCCAGATGACCGGGACGTGGGCCGCCTCGCAGAGCCAGAGGATCTCCTCCTGGAGCTCGGACAGGCGCTCGTAGCCGGTCTCCACGGCGAGGTCGCCGCGGGCGATCATCACGCCGACCCGGTGCGAGCGCATCGCCTGCAGGAGGATCGCGGGCAGGTGCTCGAAAGCCTTGGCCGTCTCGATCTTGAGGATGAGCCCGAGATCCCCGGCGTCGTGTCCGGCGATCGCCTCCTGGCAGCGCTCGATGTCGGATTCGTGGCGGACGAACGAGAGGGCCAGCAAGTCGGCCTGTCTGGCCGCGAGGTCGACCAGCCGCTCGTCGGCTGGCTCGAGAATCGGCAGCTGGAGGTCGGAGTCGGGCAGGTTGATCCCCCGGGCCGCGCGCAGTCGGCCGCCGCGGGGGGGGGCCGAGGTCAGGCGCAGGCGCACGCTGTCCGCCCCCACCGACTCGGCCACGCCGGCGAAGCGCCCGTCGTCGAGGAGGATCCGTTCTCCGACCCGGACCGCCCGCAGCGCGTCCGCCGGCTCGCAGCCGATCCGGGCCTGACCCGGCAGGTCGGGGCGCCAGGGCGGCTGCGGGCCAACGGCGCCTGTCACCTCGAGGAGGTCGCCGACGCGCAGGACGTGGTACTGCTCCCGCGGCGGCAGCGGACCCACAGTTGTGGGATCCCCGTCGCAGTCGAGGGCCATGCCGGTTTCGATGAAGGCGGTGTCCCAGAGCTCGGCCTGAGACCGCCCGCCCCCCGCCGCCATGATGACCAGCTCTCGGCGCGAGCCGCGCGTGTCCCGGAAGGTCACGACGTCGCCGACCCGGCGGCGCGCCAGCCAGCTGCCGGCCACCGGGACGGTGCCGGCGTCGGGGTCGCTCGCCACCGGCGTCGGCTCGGTGGCGACCCGCGTCACCCGGGCCGGGAACACCGCGCAGCCGCGGAGATCGCGCACGGGTCGGGCCGCCAGCACGGCGGGTCCGTCCTCGAGCGCCCCTGTGCGGAGCTTGGGTCCGGGCAGGTCGATCGACACCCGGCATGGGCGCCCCGTCGCCGCGGCGGCGGAGCGGACGTTGTCCGCCATCCGCACCCAGTGGTCGAGATCATCGTGGGCAGCGTTGATGCGGGCGAGATCCATCCCCCGCTCGACCATCCGCCGCACCAGGGCCGGATCGCCGGCCGCCTCGCTGGGAAGCGTCACCATGATCCGGGGCACCCGGCCGGGCGGCCGCGGTCCGAGCAGCTCGTCGGTGTTGCGGTCGAGCGCGCCCCGTCCCTGGGCGAACGTCGGGACCCCGGCGGGGAGCCGCCCGCGATGCCGCTCCAGGGCACCGCGAGCGGCGCGCAGGGTGGCGAGGACGTGGGGCTCGCAGCGGCCCAACGAGGAGAGTCCCTGCTCTGCCAGTCGGCGCTGGAGGCCACGCACGTCGAGCTGCCGGAGCGCGACGTACTGCACGAGGTTGACGGCGTCGAGGCGGTGCGCCGGGTGCACTTGCGCCAGGTCCTGCTCGTGGGCCGTGACCGCCCGCATCAACTCGGCGTCGACCTCGGCCAACTCCCGCCGGAGGCCACGGGTCTCCCGGCGCCGCCGCAGGCCGCCGAGGATCCCGAATCGCATGCCCTGAGGATTGCGCCTGGGGCTCGGCGCCGCTAGCGCATCTCCGCGCTCGCCGCGCAGGTGATTTCGCGCGAGGGCTAGGCCCCTAGAGCCCCGGTGGCGCGTCCTCGAACCGGAAGGCTGTGGGGGGGGCCCCGCACTCGGGGCAGCTCGGGGGTGGATCGAGGCCGCGCACGACCGCTCCGCACTGGTCGCACACCCACTCATGGCGGGCGAAGTAGGCGACCAGGTCGGCGCGCCAGACGGAGCCGACCAGACGGTCATCGCACACCACCGGGATCACCCCGACCCGCTCGTGCAGGAGCAGACGAGCCGCGTCGGCCGCCGGTGCTTCCTCGTCAATCGTCGGCGAAGGGGTGACCATGACGTCTTGGACCACGCCGCCGTGCCGACGCCGGTGCACCGACCACGAGATCAGCCCGAGCACGTGCAGATGATCGTCGACGACGGGCAGGGCGGCGCCGTCCTCGCGCGGGAGCGCGCCCAGCGCGTCCCGAATGCGCGCCCGCGGCGACACCGTGACGACGTCCCGGCGCATCACCTCGAAGACCCGTGGCACCGACGGCGTCGCGCGCATGGCGCGCCCTCCAAGCGATGCGGCCAGGGGGTGGAAACCGCCCCAGCCGATCCTAGAGGGCGACCCACGCGCCGCATACCGCAAAAACCCCTAGGGTCCCCCCGCCCCAGCGTCCCGGGCCCCGACCCCGAGCGATCGGAGGTGCTGGCGAGCTGCGGGGCGGGCGGCGCCGGGCGTGCCGCGGTCGGGCCGAACGACCCCGGGGCGACCGCTGCGGATCGGTCGGCGGCGTCGCTGTTCGAGCAGGGGGCGGCCAGCGCTCGACCAGACCAAGGTGGCGACCGGGCTAGACGGGAAGGGCCCCGGGGCCGGTGTGCCGAGCTCGGGCCCGGCGGGGCCGCGGCGGCCGCCGGCCGTCAGGGTGCCTCTCAGACCGTCGCCTGCGGGAGCGGCTGCGGCCGAGCGCGGGGGAGTTCGTCCTTGATCAACTCTCCACCCTTCATGATCAGCGCCATGTTCGCCGCCGCCAGGCGGCTGATGTCCTCTAGTGGATTGGCTCTCAGGACCAACAGGTCCGCCCGCTTCCCCGATTCGATCGTTCCCGTGACCTCACTGATCCTGAGGATCTCGGCTCCAGATCGTGTGGCCGCCACCAGCGCCTCCATCTCCGTCATCCCGGCGCCGACGAGGGCCATCACCTCATTGAGCGTCTGCACCCCGTAGGGGGTGAGCTCGCTGCAGAAGGAATCGCTTCCAACCCCGATCCTCACCCCCGCGTCCCTGGCCGCCAGGAGGTTGCGCGACAGGTGCGAATGGTGCAGACGGCGTATCTCGCGCGGGTCATCCGGCAGGCGCTCCACCCCGGGGATGTATGGAGGGCCATAGGGCCCGCCGAACGTGCTCGATTGATCGAGCCACTGCGTCAGGAGAACCAGGGTGGGGTTCATCGAGACACCCCTGCTCGCCATCAGCGCGATCGTCTCCTCGTCGAGATCCTCGCCGTGCTCGATCGACCAGACTCCGGCCCTGACCGCGTCCCGAGCAGCCGAAGCGCACTCGCAGTGAGCGGCGACGGGCAGTTTGGCGCAGGTGGCCTCCGCAACCACGGCCCTGAGCTCGTCAAAGCTGTAGTGCTGCACATCCTCCGACTCGTTCTCGTGGAGGCCGCCTCCGCTCGCCCAGACCTTGATGCAGTGGCTCCCCTGCTTGATGATCTCCCGCACCCCGGACCGAAGCTGCTCGGGACCGTCCGCGACGAAGCCCCAGGGATGCGATGTCCGCACCAGGTCGGCGGGAACGCCGCTGGCGTCACCGTGCCCGCCCGTTCGGGACAGTCCCCGCCAACAGGGCACGATCGAGGGCCCCTCGATGAGACCCCTGGCGATCGCGGTCCGCAGGTGCGGTCCGTTCACCGAGATGTCCCTGACGCTGGTGACGCCGTGCCGGACCAGCGCCTGCGCTTGGGCAACCGACGCCATGGACTGGAATCGGTCGTCTTCGAGCACCCAGCGGTCCTCGTCCGGGTGCGAGGCGCCACCAAGGTGGCAGTGACCGTCGATGATCCCGGGCATGAGCGTCGCACCCGACCCATCGAGCACGTGGGCGTCGCGGTCCAGGCGGATCTCCGACTCGAGGCCGACGGCGACGATGGTCGACGCCTCAACGACGACGACCGCACGCTCCACCGGATCGCGGCCCGTGCCGTCGATCAGGGTTACGCCGGTCACCGCGATGCGCTGGCCCACTGGTGTCTGCCTCCCTCTGCACTCTCGGTCGTGGCGCGCGCCGCCGGCTCACGCCGGGGTGGCCGGATGGGGATCCGGTGAGTTCACCGTCGTGCGGTCTCGGCCCCCCGAGGTGGTGGCCGCGGCTCGGCCCTGGCGCGCCGCGACAGCGCGGATGGTACGGGAGTGGGGCCCGTCCCGGCGAAGGCCCGACGTCCCCGTCGACCGTGATCGAGATGACCCCGAGGGGCCAAGGAGGGGTCGGCGACCGCCGGGGTCGGCACTGGCCTCGGAGTGGACGGCGCGTCTGCCGGCCGCCGGGCGGGCGATGCTCGCCCATCGGGCCACGACTACACTCATCCCATGAGCGCCATGGACGAGCACGGCCGTTCAGAACCCCCGGTCGCGGGCGACGAGTTCGCGACCGTTGCGGGCTTCCTCGAGTACCAGCGCGCCACCTTGGCGTGGAAGTGCGCGGGGCTCGATGCGTCCGGTCTGCGAACGCGGGTCGGGGCCTCGTCGATGACCCTCGGGGGGATCCTCAAGCACCTGGCCCGGGTCGAGGATCACTGGTGCTCGTGGTGGCTCCACGGGCGGGACCGACAACTCCCGTGGGATACCGCGGACAAGGACTGGGAATGGCGCTCAGCCGCGGAGGACGCCCCCGAGCGGCTCAACGCCCTCTGGCGCGACGCCGTCGACCGCTCCCGGGCCCTCGTCGCCGAGGCCTTCGCTGACGGTGGTCTGGAGCGTCGGGCCCGCCGCAGCTCGCCCGATGGGGTCTCGCCCAGCCTGCGATGGATCCTGGTCCACCTGATCGAGGAGTACGCGAGGCACAACGGCCATGCCGACCTCCTCCGCGAGGCGGTGGACGGGCTCGTCGGCGAATAGCGGCCGGGCGAATCGGCGCGGCCTCGTGAGCCCGGTTGCGACCGGGACACGACCGCACCTCGAATCCGCGGCCCATCGCTGCTCGCTGCCCGGGGCGACCGTCTGCTGCGCGGGGTGAGGCTGTCCGAGGAGGGATTCGACGATGGCCGAGCGCCGCATCGGAGTCCACCCTGGCGGTCGGCGCGGATGTGGGCGGCCGCCTGCGCTTTGAGGTGCGCCCTGACGGACCGAGGGGGGATCGCCCGCCTGAGGCGTGCGGACGCCGGCCCTGGGCGATCGCCCGTTGCCCGCCGTCCTCTCCCCCGTGGGGAGCCCGTGCCGGCCACCCCCTCCCCACCGCCGGCGGGGAGGCGACCCTGGGCCGCGGCGGCCGAGGGCGCCCATGGGCCGGGCTCGACCGACACGACCAGCGCCGGAGGCCGATGCGCACGGGCACTCCCCGCCACGTCAACGGGCGAGCGCCTACGCTCTGCCGGCTGCACCGCTCGCGCGGCCGGAAGTCGATCGCGCGTCGGGCGTCGCGGCGCTGGACGACCCTGTCCGGGCTCGGGCTCGGGCTCGGGCTCGGGCTCGGGGCCGCCTCCAGCACCGGTGCGGCCCCTGGCCATCCCGACCCGGCACCGCGAAGCGCTGGGGGCAGCTGTCAGCCGGCGGCGCCCACCCGGGTCGCCCCGCGCCGGCCGATTCAGCTGAGGCCGTCCTCGTAGTCGAAGGCCGGCCGAATCGGCTCGCCGCGCTGGAAGCGGTCGGGCCGGAAGGCGTCGATGTCGACCGTCGCCGCCCGACCGTCGAGGATGAGCTCCGCGAGCACCACGCCGATAGCCGGGGCGAGCTTGAAGCCGGTTCCCGAGAACCCTGCCGCCAGGAACAGTCCGGGGGCGTCCGGCACCGGGCCGAGGAGCGCGCGGCCGTCAGGGGTCAGGTCGTAGATGCCGGTGTAGCCGTGGGCGATGCCGCCCCCGGCCAGCGCCGGCAGGCGCCGGGCGGCGGCCGCAACCATCGTGGCCAGCTCCTCCATGGGCGGGTGCTGGGGGAAGTGCTCCGGGTCAGACCACGGTCGGCCGCTGAACGCGCCCACCAGCGTCGACCCGGGGCCGTCCGGGCGGTGGTACGTCCGGGTCACGGCGTCGATGCAGGCGGGCCGGGGCCCCGCCGGGGCTTGGGGATCCTCGACGAGCGCGATGGCGTGAAGCTCGCCCGTGATCGGCACCTCGAGCCCCGCGCCGGCCAGCAGCGCTGGGGTCCACGGCCCCGCGGCCACGACCACCACGTCGGCGGCGACCGGACCCTCGGCCGTCTCCACCCCGACCACCCGGGCACCGGCGCGGCGAAGGCCGGTCACCGCCACCCCTGGCCGGTAGCTGGCGCCGAGGGTGCGGGCGCGGGCGAGGAGGTCGCTGGCCACGCGCGCGCCGTCGCCGTACGCGCCCATGGGCTCGTAGGCGGCCAGCTCGTCCCCCGCGCACCGCCAGCCCGGCAGCAGGGTGACGAGGTCGGGTCCCGCGACCAGCTCCACCGTCGCGCCGCACGCTCGCTGCATCGCGACGTTCGCCCGCAGCCGGTCCACCTCGCCGGGGCGGACGAATCGGATCAGCCCCGTCCGGCGGAGCACAGACGGGGCCCCGACGAGGTCGGGCCAGCTCTCGAACAGGGCCAGGCTCGCCACCGCGAGCTCCACCTCCGGCCGGAACGCATAGTGCATCCGCACCAGAGCGGATGAGCGCCCGCTCATCCCCTGCCCCACGCCGTGGGTGTCCAGCACCACGATGCCCCCGGCGCGCCGCCGAGCCAGCTGGAGCGCGATCGAGCTCCCCATCACGCCAGCGCCGACGATCACGACCTCGGCCACCGGCCGGTCATTCTACGGAGCCCAGGTGGGCCCCGGCGCATTCGGCGCCCCAACGCGTAGGATCCGGCCCCGTGGCCCCAGCCGAGCGGGCGGGCGAGCGCGGGGGATCCCCTCCCCGGGAATGGGATGCCACCGTGTACGATCAGGTGGCCTGCCCGCACGTCCGGTGGGGCGCGGCCGTGCTTGACCGACTTGCGGTCGCGGCGGACGCCGCCGTGCTCGACGCCGGATGCGGCACCGGGCGCGTCACCGAGCTCTTGGTCGCGCGGGTCCCGGCGGGGCGCGTCCTGGCGGTCGACGGCTCGCTTCGGATGCTGGCGCGGGCGCGCCAGCGGCTTGCGGGAGCGGGTGGGCGGGTGGAGTTCCTCCACCACGACCTCACCCGACCCTTTGTGGGCGTGGAGCCGGTCGACGCGGTGGTGTCGACCGCGACCTTCCACTGGATCGAGGACCACGGGCGGCTCTTCTCCGTGCTGGCTGGCGTGCTTCGGCCGGGGGGGCAGCTCGTCGGCCAATGGGGCGGCGCCGGCAACATCGCCAGGATCACCGCAGCCCTGGCGGACGCCGGGGAGATCTGGGCCGGTCCCTGGAACTTTGCCACCCCGGACGCGACCCGGGACCGCCTGCGCGCGGCGGGCTTCGACGTGGTGGACGCGTGGCTCGAGGACGACCCGGTCGGCTTCGACGATCCGCACGCCTTTCGCGAGTACCTGGGGACGCTCGTGCTCGGGGCCCACATGGATCGGCTGCCGCCCGACCAGCGCCCCACCTTCCTGGAGGCGGTCGCCTCCCGCCTGCCGGAGCGGCTGATCGACTACGTCCGCCTCAACGTCGTCGCGCGCCGCCGCGAGGGCTGATCGGCCGGGGGGGCCGATCCGGCGGGCGGCGTCGCCGGCGTCCGGCGCCCGGCGCCACCGTCCTCAGCGGGACCACGCCGCGGCCGGCGGTCGTTGCCTCGGCCCGGGCAGACCCTAGCGGCTGCCGGCTGTCCCGTCGGCGGCAGCGGCGCCGACCGCCGGCACCGCCCCGGCGGAGATGGGGAGGACGGCGCGGAAGACCGAGCCGGCCCCGCCTGGCGCCCCGTCCACCGTCAGATGGCCGCCCATCGCCTCCACCAGCCCGCGCGCGACGGTGAGCCCGATGCCGGTCCCGCGGCCGGGGGCGGAGGCGCCCGGCGGCACCGGACCCCGCCGGAAGCGCTGAAAGATCGCCTCGCGGGCCTCGAGGGGAACCCCGGGGCCGCGGTCCTCCACCTCGAAGACTGCGCTGTCGCCGGCCCGCCAGGCCCGGACGTCGATCGGGGCGCCGTCCGGCGAGAACTTCACGGCGTTGCCCACCACCTGGATCAGGATCTGGCGGAGGCGGTCGGGGTCGACGGGGAGGAGCGCGCAGGTGTCGCCGACGACGACCGAGACCGGGTGCCGCTCGGTGGCGTGGGTCGTCTCCACGGCCTCGTCGAGGAGCGGTCGCACCCGGACCGAGACGGCCCGGATCTCGGTCGACTCCTCCTCGATCCGGGCCAGCGCCAGGAGATCCTCGACGAGCAGGTGGAGGCGATTGGCCTCGTCGTCGATGATCCGAAGGAGCTGGTTCGCCTCCGGGCCCGGGATCGTGCCCGAGCGCAGCATCGCCGCCGCGCCGCAGATGCTCGTGAGGGGCGTGCGCAGCTCGTGGGTGACGGTGGACACGAAGTCGTCCTTCATCCGGTCCAGCTCCCGCTGGCGGGTCACATCACGGAACACCGCCACGGACCCGCCCAGGTCGCCGGGGAGCCGATGGGCCTCCATCGCCAGGAGCCGCTCGACGGAGCGGTGGACGAGCCGCGCCTCGGAGGGGGCGGCGAGCATCTCGGGGGTCGCGCCGACTCCGGCGAGGCTGACCGCCGGGAGGGTGGCCGCTGCCAGGGGACGGCCGCGCTCGTCGCGCCAGTCCAGGGTGCCGAGGTAGGCGGCGAGGTCGAGGCCAGGCCGGCAGCCGGGAAGGAACTCGGAGCCGCGATCGTTGATGCTGACCACCCGCCCGCGCGCGTCGCAGACGACCACCGCCTCGTCGAGGGCTGCCAACGTCCCTCGCAGCTCACCGAGGACGCAGGCCTGCTGGGTCGCGAGGGCGGCGAAGGCGGCCAGGGCGCGGAGCGTCTCCTGGGCCTCCTCGCCGAGCTCGGGGCGGCCCCGGTGGGCGACCAGGAGCGCCGCGTCGGCGTGCCCCGCCACATGGAACGGCAGGATGCTCACCGGCTCCGCGCTCGCGTGGAGCTCCCGGGCGACCGCGACCGTAGCCGGCTCCCCGCCCACGACCGCCTGGGGGGCGGCGGCCATCGCCGCCTCAAGTGCGGGGACGGCGCCGGGCACGTTGGCCGCGACGACGGCCCTCAGGCGCGGGACGCGGTCCGCCTCGCCCTGCCAGCTGATCCCGGCGGCCTCCGCCTCGGTCAGGTCGCGCGCCGCACTGGCCACCTCGTGCAGGAGGCCGTCCAGATCGCCGGCCGCCCGCAGCGCCGTCGTGATCCGCCGAATCCGCTCCGTCGCACGCCGGCGCCGCTCGCCCTCGCTGCGGGCGAGAAACACCATGCCGAGGAGGAGGACCAGGACGGCGAGCGGGATCGCCGCCCACCCCGCGTACCAGGTCGGGACCCGGGATGGGGCCAGCAGGAGGGTGGCGGGGGCGGCCAGGAGGACGACGCAGAACACCTGCACCCACGGCGCCAGCGGGTCGGCGGGTCGCTGGAGGCGGACTCGCGTCCAGGCGACGAGTGGGAACTCGACCGCCACCAGCGGCACGACTTCGAGGATCCGACCCGCGAGTGTCGGGGCGGCGAACGTCCCGAGGTCGGGCAGGAGGGGGGCGAACACGAGCACCGCCGCCAGCAGGATGAGTCCGGTGAGGATGGCAACCCCTCCGGCCGCCAGTGGGCTCCGCCGGGCCCCCTCGCCTCCGCCCCTGCGATCGGCGTCCGGGGCCCGGGTGGCGGCGACCGCCACCGAGAGGGTGGTGAGCGCCAGGAGCACCAGCCAGGCGGCCGCCGGGCCGGGGCCGGCGCCGGCGGCGGCGAGGTTCGGGTAGAGGATCGCCGCCCCTCCGAGCAGCACCGCCACCGTGAGCAGGGCGCCGCCGAGGAACTGGGCCCACGCCCCATCCGGGTCGCGTCCGCGTTCGAGGCTGATGATCCCGGTCACCGCGGCCGTGACGGCGGCCACCGCGACGGCGGTCGTCACCCAGGGGTGCAGTCCGCTGGCAGGCCCCAGCGGGAGCACGGAGAGGGCGGCCAGACAGGCGGCGGTGGCCAGGCCGGCGGCGAGGGCGGGACCGGCGGCTCGGAGCGCCCCGCGAAGTGCGGCGTCGGCTCGGGCGGAGAAAGAGGGGGTGCGCATCGTCGAGGGAGAGGCCCGCGAGCGGGTCCGCCCAACCCTACCGCCGATTCACGGGGCGCGGGCCGCGTTCCGGCACGCTCGGGGCGCGAACCCCTAAAATGGCGGTGTGTCAGTCGGATTTACGACCCCGCCGGCGGTGGCGATGCGGATCTCCAGCCGAGCGCACTACGGCCTGCGGATGATGACCGAGCTCGCCAAGCACCACGGACGGGGGCCGCTCAGCCTCACCGCCATCGCCCGCACCGAGCATCTGCCGCTCGCCTACCTCGAACAGCTGGTGGCCCCGCTGCGCCGGGGCGGCCTGGTCGAGGGGACCAGGGGCCTGCACGGCGGGTACCGGCTCACCCGGGAGCCCGCCAGTGTCACGGTCCTAGCGGTGGTCGAACTGCTTGAGGGCCCGGTGGCGCCGGTGGAGTGCCTGGCCGAGGGCTACGAGGCGGGGGCGTGCGTCCGGGAGCCGGCGTGCCTCTCCCGCGGACTCTGGGGCCGGCTCCAGTCCGCGGTCAACGGGGTGCTGGGCGGAACCACGCTCGACGACCTCGTCCGGGAGGGGCCCGCCAGCCTGGCGAGCCAGCTGCCGGTCGCTGCCGCCCATCCGCTGCCCCGCGTCGCTGACCGCACGGTCGCCGCTGGCCGCCTGCCAGGGCCTGTTGCGCCGGTGCGGGCGTGACCGGCACCCTGACCCCGGTGGCGACCGAGGCCCTGGAGATCGAGGGCCTCGCCGTCGAGGTGGACGGCACGCGGATCCTGGACGGGGTCGACCTCAGGGTCCCGCGGGGCGAGGTCCATGCCCTCATGGGACCGAACGGGTCGGGCAAGTCCACCCTCGCCTACACGGTGCTCGGCCATCCCAAGTACCGGGTGGTCGCGGGCGACTGCCGCTGGGGCGGGATCAGCCTGCTCGCCCAGACGCCCGATGAGCGCGCCCGCCGAGGCCTGTTCCTCTCCCTCCAGTACCCAACTGCGATCCCCGGGGTGTCGGTCGTGAACTTCCTGCGTGCCGCGCTGAAGGCGCACGGCCGAGATCTGCCTGCGCGCGAGCTGCTTATGACCCTTCGCCGGGAGCTTGAGGCGCTCAAGATGGATTCGGCCTTTCTCTCCCGTTACATCAACGACGGATTCTCGGGCGGGGAGAAGAAGCGGATGGAGATCGTCCAGCTGGCGGTGCTCCGACCGGCGCTGGCAATCCTGGATGAGACCGACAGCGGGCTCGATGTCGACGCCCTTCGCACGGTCGCCGAGGGGGTGAACCGGGTGCGGGGTGCCGACATGGGCATCCTCATCATCACCCACTACCAGCGCATCCTCGACTACGTCACCCCCGACCGGGTCCACGTGATGGCCGCCGGGCGGGTGATCGCGTCCGGGGGCCGGGAGCTGGTCGACCGGATCGAGCGCGAGGGGTACGACCGGCTCCTCCAGGCGGCGGGGCTGGAGCCAAGCCGCCTGGAAGGCGCGGGGTCGGCCGCCAGCGCGTAAAATACGGTCGAGGCAGTCGGATTTTCAGCGCCCCGGGTGTCGGGGCTTCAGTGAGGCGCTCCCCCCATGGCAGTTGCCGCCAAGGACCTGACCAAGGACTACCAGTTCGGCTTCAACGACGGGGAGGTCTACGTCTTCAAGGCGGCAAAGGGCCTCTCGCGTGAGGTGGTCGCCGACATCTCCCGGCGCAAGAGCGAGCCGGCGTGGATGCTCGCCTACCGGCTCAAGGCGCTTGAGCACTTCCAGCGCCGTCCCCTCCCCACCTGGGGGGCCGACCTCAGCGAGCTGGACTTCGACGACATCTACTACTATGTCCGGCCGGCCGAGGAGCAGGGTCGCACCTGGGACGAGGTCCCAGCGGCCATCAAGCAGACGTTCGACCGCCTCGGGATCCCCGAGGCCGAGCGCAAGTACCTAGCCGGGGTCTCCGCCCAGTACGAGTCGGAGGTCGTCTACCACTCGATCAACAAGGATCTCGAGCGCCAGGGGGTGATCTTCTGCGACTGCGACACCGGGCTGCGCGAGCACGAGGACATCTTCCGCCAGTACTTCGGCACCGTGGTACCTCCCAACGACAACAAGTTCGCCGCGCTCAACAGCTCGGTGTGGTCGGGGGGGTCGTTCGTCTACGTACCCAAGGGCGTTCGGGTGGAGATTCCGCTCCAGGCCTACTTCCGCATCAACAGCGAGAGCATGGGTCAGTTCGAGCGGACCCTGATCATCGCCGAGGAGGGCAGCTTCGTCCATTACGTGGAGGGCTGCACGGCTCCCACGTACAGCCGCGACTCCCTCCACAGCGCCGTGGTGGAGATCATCGCCCAGCCCGGCGCCCACGTCCGCTACACGACCATCCAGAACTGGTCTACCAACGTCTACAACCTCGTCACCAAGCGGGCGATCGCTAAGGCGGGGGCGACGGTGCAGTGGGTGGACGGCAACCTGGGCAGCAAGGTGACCGCCAAGTACCCGTCGATCTACCTGATGGGCGAGGGCGCCCACGGCGAGATCCTCTCGGTGGCGTTCGCGGGCGACGGCCAGCACCAGGACGCCGGTGGCAAGTGCATTCACGTCGCGCCCAACACCACCAGCACGATCGTCAGCAAGTCGGTCAGCAAGGGCACCGGGCGCACCTCCTACCGGGGCCACCTCAAGGTCCACCCGCGGGCGCACGGGGTTCGGAGCACCGTCCGCTGCGACGCGCTCCTGCTCGACGAGTCGGCCCGCAGCGACACCTACCCGTACATGGACATCGAAGCCGATGACGTCGAGATCGGCCATGAGGCGACGGTGAGCAAGGTCGGTGACGAGCAGCTCTTCTACCTGGGGTCCAGGGGCATCTCCGAGCAGGAGGCCACCGCGATGGTGGTGAACGGCTTCATCGAGCCGTTCACCAAGGAGCTGCCGATGGAGTACGCGGTTGAGCTCAACCGTCTGATCGCCCTCCAGATGGAGGGGAGCGTCGGCTGACGCCGGGCGCTGGCGTTGCCGGGCCGCCCCGTCCGGGCCCGCTCGGCCGCCCGCGGCCCGGACCGGCGCCGACCCCGAGCCATGACCACGATCGCGCCCCCCGACCCGCGCACGGCGGTGACACCGCTCCGGCCCCCCTGGGCGGAGCCGGACACGGTCACCCGCCTGCGCGCGGCCGGCGCCGCCGCCGCCGGCACCCTGGGCTGGCCCTCCAGCACGGTCGGGGAGGACTGGCGCCGGACGGCCCAGATCGATCGGTTCGACCCCGGACGCTTCCGCCAGCCCGACGCGTCGCCGACCGGGGACCGCGATCGGGCGTCCAGCGGACTGCTCGAGATGGCCCGGTCGGCGGGGCTGGCCTCCGGGGCGGATCACGTCCTCGCCGACGACGCCGGGGGCCACCTCATCGTCGCCGCCGGCTGGGCGGAGCCGTTCGCCATCGCCGCCGCCCGCGATCCCGGGGCGCTCGACCGGCTGGGGACGGTGCTGGCGCCGACCGCGCGCCCGCTGGTCGCTCACAACTCGGCCCGCTTCGCGGCGGGCACGCTGGTCCGGGCTCGCGCCGGCGAGCCGCCCCAGACGATCCACCTCGTCCACATCGCGCGGGCCGGCCAGGCCGCCTGGCCCCGGACCCTGGTCGAGCTGGAGCCGGGCGCCAGCCTCACCCTCGTCGAGGAGTGGCTGAGCGCCGACGGGACCGGCCCTGGCCTGATCGCCCCGGTGAGCGAGCTGGTGGTCGGCGCGGGGGCGCGCCTCCGCCACGTCCTCGTCCACCGAGGCGATCCCCAGCTTGTGACCCTCGCCAGCAGCCGGGCAGTGGTCGATCGGGACGGCGCCTACGAGGTGGGCTGGGTCCTGGTGGGCGGGAGCTGGAGCAAGATTCAGCTCGACGTCGACCTGCGGGGGCCCGGAGCCAGCGCCCGGCTGCGCGGCTGCGGGCTCGCGCGCGGGACTCAGCATCTCGATCTCCAGACCACCCAGGCGCACGACGCTCCCGCCACCGACAGCGACCTCCTCCACCGCACCGTGGTGCGCGACCGGGCCCGCTCCGTGTACGGGGGGCTCATCCGCGTCGCCGTCGGCGCCCAGAAGACCAACGCCTACGTCCAGAACCGCAATCTCCTTCTCAGCCCCACCGCCAAGGCCGACAGCAACCCCACCCTCGAGATCCTCGCCAACGACGTGCGCTGCACCCACGGCGCCACCGCCGGACCCGTGGACCCCGAGCAGCTCTTCTACTGTGAATCGCGGGGGATCGAGCGGGAGGCCGCCCGCGAGCTGGTGGTTGGGGGCTTCCTCGCCGATGTCCTCGATGCGCTGCCGCTGAGCGGGCTGCGCAGCGCCGCGGTCGACTGGGTGGCCGCCACCCTGGCAGCCCCCGGGGCCAGCCGTGATGGCTGAGTTCGTGCGGGTGTGCGAGGCCGCGGTGCTCCCGCCCGGCCACGCCGCCCGGGTCGAGATCGACGGCGAGCCGGTCGCCGTCTTCAACGTCGACGGCGCCTACTTCGCCCTCGACGACACCTGCAGCCACGCCCTGGCCTCGCTCTCCGAAGGCGAGCTCGATGTCCGCGGCTGCGCCATCGAGTGCCCCCTCCACGGCTCCAAGTTCGACCTGCGCACCGGCGAGCCGCGCTGCCTGCCTGCAGTCGAGCCGGTCCGGACCCACGCCATCGAGCTGCGCGACGGCGCCCTCTGGGTGGCGCTCCGGCGCGAGCAGCGCGTGTGAGCGTCACCGCTCTCGACGCCGCCCGGTTGCGTGGCGACTTCCCCATCCTCGCGGAGGAGGTCAACGGGCACCGGCTCGCGTATCTCGACAGCGCGGCCACCTCCCAGAAGCCCCAGGCGGTTCTGGACGCCATCGTCGACTACTACCGCACCGCCAACGCCAACGTCCATCGCGGCGTTCACGCCCTGGCGGAGCGCGCCACCGATCTCTTCGAGGAGGCCCGGGTGCGGACGGCCGCGTTCGTCGGCGCCGATCCGGCCGGCGTCGTCTTCGTGCGCAACACGACCGAGGGGCTGAACCTGGTGGCCCGCGCCTTCGCCGAGCCCCGCCTGGGGCCGGGGGACCGGATCGTGGTCACGGAGATGGAGCACCACTCCAACTTCGTGCCCTGGCAGATGGTGCGCGATCGCACCGGCTGCGACCTCGCGGTGGTCCCGGTGGGGACGGACGGACGACTAGACGGCGACCGGCTCGAGCGCCTCCTCACCCGTCCCACCCGACTGCTGGCGGTCGCCCATGTCAGCAACGTGCTCGGCACCATCAACGACATCGCAACGCTCACCCGGATGGCGCACCGGGAGGGGATCGTCGTGTGCGTCGACGGCGCCCAGGCGGTACCGCGGATGCCGGTGGATCTCGGCCAGCTCGACGCCGACTTCTACGCCTTCTCCGGGCACAAGATGCTCGGTCCCACCGGCATCGGCGCGGTCTGGGGCCGACCGGAGCTCCTGGAGTCGATGCCCCCCTTCCTCGGGGGGGGCAACATGATCGAGGTCGTGACGCCCGAGCGAACCACCTGGAACGCCGTGCCCCACAAATTCGAGGCCGGCACCCCCGACATCGCCGGCGCCGCCGGGCTGATCGCGGCGATCGACTACCTGGAGCAGGTGGGCATGCCCTCAGTGCAGGCTCACGAGGCGATGCTGACCTCCTACGCCCACGAGGTCATCGGCGCCGCCGCCGACATCACCCGCTACGGCCCGAGCGCGGGCGACGCCTCGGGGGTGTTGAGCTTCAACCTCGCTGGGGTCCATCCCCACGATGTGGGCACCATCCTCGATCGTGAGGGGGTGGCCGTCCGCGCCGGCCACCACTGCTGCCAGCCGCTGATGCACCGACTGGGGGTGGCCGCCACCGTGCGCGCCAGCTTCGCCCTCTACAACACCGCCGCCGACGTGGACCAGATGGCGCGCGCGCTCGACCGGGTCCGCCGGGTGTTCGGAGGCGGCGGCGCGAGCGGCTGAGGTCGCCGCTCGGGTGATCAGCGCCGGCCGCGGCGGTCGGTCGGGGCTGCAATCGCGTCCGAGGTCGCCGAGGGGAGGAGGTCCACCACCACCACCGTGCGCGCATCGGGCCGGCCGGTGGAGAGGGGATGGGCCCGGGCCCGACCGAGGAGGCCGGCCTCGATGAACGGGCGATCGGTGGCCCCTGACACGGCCTGGCGGGTGGTGACCCGGGATGGTGGGTCGGGGTCGCCGTGTCGAGGTGCCGGGCCCCCTGGACATGATGGGTGTCGAAGCGACCGGAGCGGTCCGACCAGGCGGAGGGGTCGGTCGAACTCCGGTCACGGGGAGAGGCGGAGCCGGCTGCTGCCATCGGGTCGTGGTGCGAGGGGCGCGCCAACCACCAGCCCGAGATGAGGCCGGGGTGCGAGGGCTGGCTCCACGCGTGCACCATTTCGACGAGGCGCGCCTTGCGGACGTCGCGCGTGGCCCGCGCCCGGTCGTTGGGGCTGTTCGACCCGCCGTGACAACCGATGACGTCGCGGACGGCGCTGCTGGAGCGGGTGGGATCGGTCGGGTTCGCACCGCGGCGGCGCCCCCGCTTCACCTCGGCGAGGAAACCGAACGGCTGGCGTTCGTGGACGCCGTTGACGCCGGCGGAGCCGGGCATCCCGACGGATGGCACGGGCTGAGCACGGGCGGGCTGGGTGAACGCCCGACCCGGCTGTGTCCGCGACGTCCGATCGGAAGCTGAGAGGAGGCTGAGAAGACGGCGGGCACACACGCGCCGCGAACTCAGCGCTGCGCAGGGGGGGGCGGCTCGGCGCCTGGTCGGCCGGAGACGATCGCGCTATGGTGGCCTGCAGGTCATTCCCTGCGGAACGCGATCGGCGGGAGCCCGACGGGTCCGGGCGTCATGCCCCGGGGTCATCGCCGGGGCGGCGTGACTGAACCAGCGTTCCGCGCCGGGTCGGTGGGTCCGGTCAGTGAGCCCCGGCGCGGTGGAGGACAGTGATGCGTCAAGGCCGATGGCTTCGACGAACTGAAGCCGCGATCGGACCGATCGTGGTGGCGGCGCTCACCGCGGGCGGAACCGTCGTCCGCGCGGGGAGCACCCGGCCCCGCCTCCCGGCCGCGCGTCTCGCCGCCACTCCCTGCCCGGGCACCAGCGTCTGTCCCAGCCAGAGCACGCCGACCGCGTCGCCGACGACCCAGATCAGCTTCCGCGGGATCCCGTTCCGCGAGCTGGCCGCGGCGACGATCCGGGTCACGGGGTCGGCGAGCGGCGCTCGCACCGGTCGGCTGGTCGCGGACAGCAGCGGGGACGGGGGGAGCTTCTGCCCCAGCCGCCCCTTCACCACCGGTGAGCTCGTCACGGTGGCGACCAGCTACAGGGTCTGCGGCGGTCGCGGAGATACCGTCCGCTTCGGGATCGCGGAGCCGCCGCCGCCCCTGTCGCTGCCGGCGTTCCCCGCCCCCAAGCCCGCGTCCGCTGGCGACTTCCAGCACTTCACCAGCCGGCCGGACCTGGTGCCGCCGATCCTCACAGTGACGAAGGACACCGAGCGTTCACCGGGCGACATCCTCCTCACCCGATCAGCCCTGCCCGGCGCGGCCGGCCCGAAGATCGTGGGCGGTCGCAATGGCCTGGCCTGGTTCCATCCGCTGCCCCAGGGGACGGCGGCAACCACCCGTCGGGTGCAGCGATACCGCGGCCAGCCGGTTCTCACGTTCTGGCAGGGACGAATCGATGCGGCCGGTCACGGAGCCGGCATCGACGAGATCCTCAACGACCACTACCGGACGGTTGCCACCGTGCGAGCCGGCAACGGCAATCAGGCCGATCTCCACGCCTTCCTCCTGCGCAACGACCACGCCTGGATCACCGCCTACAGCGCGGTCGGCTGGGACATGACGTCGATCGGGGGCCCTGCCGACGGTCTGGTCTGGGACTGCATCGTGCAGGAGATCGACATCCCGACCGGCAACGTCCTCTTCGAGTGGCACAGCCTCGAGCATGTCGCCCTCGACCGGACGTATCAGAGGTACGCCGGGACCTCGCCGCTGAACAGCGCCGCCGACGACTTCCACGTCAACGACATCAGCCCTCAGCCCGGCGGGAACGTCCTCACCTCGTCGCGCAATACCGATGGCGCCTACGAGGTCCGGGTCGCGTCCGGCAACCTGCTCTGGGTGCTGGGGGGCAAGCACAGCAGCTTCCGGATGGGCCCGCTCACCTTCTTCCGGCTCCAGCACGACGCCGTGTACCGGCCGGGCGCCTTGGTCACGCTCTTCGACGACGAGGACCAGCCCCCGGGCCGGCTCCCGGCCCGGGCCCTCGAGCTGCGCCTCGACACGACGACGATGACCGTTGCACTCGTATACCAGTGGTACCACCGTCCGCCGCTCACGGTCGCATCCCAGGGTGACATCGAGCCCCTGCCCGACGGGCACGTGTTCATCGGCTGGGGCCAGCAGCCGAACATCTCGGAGTTCACGGTCGGGGGGGCCCTTGTCTTGGACGCGCACCGGCCCCTCCGCTTCAGCTATCGCGCCTACCTCGAGCCCTGGTCGGCGGAGCCGGCCAGGCGACCGGCGGGCGCGGTCGTCATCGGTCCGACCCAGGGCGCCGACACCCTGTGCGCGAGCTGGAACGGTGCCACCGACGTGGCCCGCTGGCAGGTGCTGGTCGGAACCGGACCCAAGGCGCTGCGGGTGATCGCCACCGTCCCCCGGACCGGCTTCGAGACCCGGGTCGCGGTGCGAACCGCCCACCGGTTCTTCGCGATCCGGGCGGTCGACGCCGCCGGTCGCCCGCTCAAGGTCTCCCGCATCGCCCGGCCAGTCCGGCCGGGGCACGTGACGCGCGGGTGACCGGCGCCGATCACGGGGGGGCGGGCGGCCCGGAGGCCATCCGGCTGCCAGGTGGCGGCAGGCCGGGCCGGGGTCAGGCGCGGGCGGCGCTGCTGCTTCCGCTCCTGGCGGTGCTGGCGGCCGCGTGCGGGCCGGCGGCCCCACGCCGGCCGGTGGCCCCCAGCCCCCACGCCGGGCCGCCGCTGACGACGGTCGCGGCCCCGTGCACGGGGGTGAGCCTCTACCCCAGCCCCGGAACCCCGACCGCCTCCCCCACGACCCAGCTCAGCTTCCGAGGCCTGGCCCCGGGGCGGCTGGAGACCGCCCCGGTCAGCGTCATTGGCTCGCGGAGCGGGCGCCACGCGGGTCGCTGGGTGGCCGACAGCGACGGTCGGGGCGCCAGCCTGTACCCGGCGACCCCGTTCGCCGCCGGCGAGACCGTGACCGTCCTCACGAGCTTGCGGCTGTGCGGGGTGTCGGGCGGGCGGGCCCAGTTCACGATCGCCCGCCCTCCGCCCAAGCTCCACCTCTTCCCGTCCTCGGCCGCCCCCGGCCCCTCCGCCCATCTGCGGACGTTCCGGTCGGCGCCCGACCTCCGGCCACCGGCGATCCCCGTCACCACCCACGGGCCGACCGCCCCCGGCGACCTCTTCCTCGCGCCCAAGAACGGGGAGGGGCTGGGCGGTCCGATGATCCTCGGCCCGACCGGGCACCTCATCTGGTTCGACCCGCTCCGAGGCACGAAGGCGAGCGACTTCCGGACCCAACGCTACCGTGGCGCCCCGGTCCTCACCTGGTGGCAGGGGGTCGTGATCTCCGGCCACGGGGTCGGCGAGGACCTGATCGCCAACCAGCACTACCAGGTGATCGCCACGATCCACGCGGGCAATGGGTACCACGCCGATCTCCATGAGTTCCGCATCGTCGGCTCCGTCGCCTGGATCACCGCGTTCAACCCGGTGGCGTGGAACCTCGCGTCCGCCGGCGGCCCCGCCGACGGGGCGGTCTGGGACGGCATCGTCGAGGCGATCGACATCCCGACCGGCAACGTCCTCTTCGAGTGGCACAGCCTCGCCCACGTGGCGCCGCGCTCGAGCGTCGCCCCGTTGCCGACGGTGGCAGGCGCCCCCTACGACTACTTCCACGTCAACTCGATCGACCCCCAGCCGGACGGAACGGTTCTCATCTCGTCGCGCAACACCGACTGCGCCTACGAGGTCAACCAGACGACCGGTCGGGTCCTGTGGCGGCTCGGGGGCCCATCCTCCAGCTTCCGGATGGGACCCGGCACCGTGTTCCGGCTCCAGCACGACGTCCAGTGGCGGGGGGACGGGATCGTCACCGTCTTCGACGACGAGGACCAGCCCCCGGATCGGCTGCCGGCGCGCGGCCTGGTGCTTCGCCTGAACCTCGCCACCCGGCGGGTCACCCTCGTCCACGCCTATGGGCACACCCCGCCGCTCCTGGACTCGGCCCAGGGGAACGTCCAGCTCCTCCCCGACGGCCACCTGTTCATCGGGTGGGGCTCGGCGCCCTACATCTCGGAGGTGACCAGGGGCGGCCGGGTCGTGCTCTCGGCGCGGCTGCCCGCGGGGGACAGCTACCGCGCCTACCGGGCGCCCTGGACCGGTCTGCCGCTCACCCGACCCCAGCTGACGGTGGTCCGCCGCGCGGGCACGGTTGCCCTCTTCGCCAGCTGGAACGGGGCCACCCTGGTCCGGCGGTGGGTGGCCCTCGCGGGGCCCAGCCCGGCCCGGCTCCGCCCGGTGGGATCGCGGTCGGCGACGAGCTTCCAGACCCGACTCTCGGTTCACCCCAGCCCGGCGTACGTGGCCGTCCGGGCGGAGGGAACCGGCGGGGTGGCCCTCGCCACCTCGGCGGCGGTCAAGGTGGCCGCGGGCTGAGGTCAAACGGCGCCGGGGGCGCCACGCTTTGGCTACACTGACGCGGACAGCGCAGCCGGCCGGCGTCCGTGAGACGAGCGGGTGGCCGCCCGCGTCCGGGGCGACCGGCACTCTTGGAAAAGGAGGTCCTGCCCATGCACGATCAACCCAGCTCCGTTCCCACCCCCGTGAGCGCCGGCTGAGGACTGCCGCCGGGACCTCAACTCTGGAGGCGCTGATCACCCCGACCCGCTGAGACCGTGGCCCACTGGGGCGCCGCGGTGTCGGTGGTTCCGACCGGTGGTCACCAGCCGTTGACTCGCAGCGGGGGACGGGATCCCGGATCGGATCCCGTCCCCCGTCTCGTGCCCCCCGCCGCCCGGTTCCAATCGCGGCGTAGGATGGGGGGCATGGCCACGGCCGTCGACGACGAGCTCTACCGCGAGATCATTCTCGACCACTACCGGCGCCCCCGGCACCGGGGACGGGTGGAGCCGGCGGATGCCGACGTGCACGGGCACAACCCGCTCTGCGGGGATGAAGTCGACGTCACCCTGAGGGTGCGGGCGGGTCGCATCGAGGCGATCGCCTTCGACGGTCAGGGCTGCTCGATCTCGCTCGCCTCGGCCTCGATGATGGCGGAGCAGGTCGCCGGGAGCTCGGTGGGCGAGGCCCGCGAGACCGTGCGCCGCTTCAAGCGCATGCTGGTGGACGGGGCCGACCCCCAATCGCCCGACGCGCTCGGCGACCTGGAGGCCCTCCAGGGCGTCCGCCGCTACGCCAGCCGGGTGAAGTGCGCCGTCCTCGCCTGGAACGCCCTGGAGACCGGCCTCGACCGAGCCGGCGCCCAGGGCGAGCGAGGGGGCGCGGACGCGTGAGCGAGCCGGACCCGACCGCGATCGCGGCCGACGGGGGGGCGGATGGCGCGGCGGCCACGGGGGCGCGGGCGACCCCCGACGCGGTTCGGGCCGCGCTGGCCACCGTCATCGACCCCGAGATCGGCCTGGATATCGTGAGCCTCGGCCTCGTCTACTCCGTGGACGTCGACGAGGCCGGGGTCGCCCTGGTCGAGATGACGCTCACGACGCCGTACTGCCCACTGGGCCCGGTGCTCGAGACCCAGGTCCACGCGGCGGCCGCGGCCCTTCCGGGCATCACGGACGTGCGCCTCGAGCTGGTGTGGAGCCCGCCCTGGGACCCGTACACGATGGCCTCGGAGGAGGCCCGACTCGAGCTCGGCATCTACTGACGGGGTCTGGAGGGTGGCGACCGCGGACCCGACGGCGCTGGACCGGTGGCTGGACGGACACCAGCGCGAGCTGCTCCGCGAGCTCACCAGCTGGCTTCGGATCCCCAGCGTCAGCGCTGACCCCGCGCATGCCGACGACGTGCGGCGGTCGGCGGAGTTCCTCGCCGCCGCGGCCCGGGCGGCCGGCTTCCCCCGCGCCGAGGTGTGGGAGACCGGCGGCCACCCCGCGGTCTTCGCCGAGCGCCTCGAGGATCCGGCTCTCTCGACCGTCCTCGTCTACGCCCACCACGACGTCCAGCCGGCCGATCCGCTCGAGGAGTGGACGACCCCGCCGTTCGACCCGGTCGTGGCCGACGGCGAGCTGCGGGCGCGCGGGGCTGCCGACGACAAGCAGAACGCGCTCATGCACCTCGAGGCGGTGCGCGCGCACCTGGCGGTGGAGGGACGGCTGCCCCTCAACCTCAAGCTCCTGGTCGAGGGCGAGGAGGAGTCGGGCTCACCCCACTTCGACACTCTCCTGCGGGACCACCGGTCCGAGCTGGCGGCCGACGTCGCCGTCATCAGCGACACCGGCATGCTGGGTCCGGAGGCGCCCGCGCTCACCATCGGCCTGCGGGGGATGGTCTACTGGGAGGTGCGGGTCGCCGGGCCGGTCCGTGACCTGCACTCCGGCCTCTACGGCGGAGCCGTCGCCAACCCGGTCGTCGGCCTGGCCGAGCTCCTCGCCGGGCTCCACGATGCCGACCGGCGGGTGGCGGTCCCCGGCTTCTACGACCGGGTCCGGGAGCCGGGGCCGGCCGAGCGCCGAGCGCTCGCCGCCGTCCCCTTCGATACCGAGGCCTTCCTCAGCGATGCCGGGGTCCCGGCCCCCGCCGGGGAGGCGGGCTGGACCACCTACGAGCGCCGGACCGTGCGCCCGACCCTGGACATCTGCGGGATCTGGGGCGGCTACACCGGCGCGGGCGCGAAGACGATCATCCCCGCCCGCTGCGGGGCCAAGCTGTCGGCCCGGCTGGTGCCCGACCAGGACCCAGGCGCCATCGCCGAGCTGGTGCGGCGCCATCTGCTGGACCGGGCGCCAGTCGGGCTCACGACCGAGGTCGACGTCCTGTCGACCGGACGGTGGGTGAGCGCGGCCACCGACCACCCCGCGGTTCAGGCCGCATCCCGGGCCGTCGCCCAGGTGTGGGGCCGGCCGCCCAGCCTGGTCCGCGAGGGAGGGAGCATCCCGCCGGTGGCCTCGATCGCCGACCAGCTCCAGGTCGCCTGCGTCCTCTTCGGGGTGGGGCTCCCGGACGACCGGTTCCACGCTCCCAACGAGCGGCTGCGGCTGGAGCAGCTGCACCGCGGGGTGCGCGCTACGGTCCGGCTCTGGAATGAGCTCGGCGCGATCCCGCCCGGGGCGCTGCGGCCCACCCGGGCCGCGGAGGCGGTGGCCGGCCCCTGACCGTGGCCGCGGCGGGGCCCCTGGTCAGCCGCCCCGGCGGGGCCAGAGCGCCCGCGGACGAGGCGCCCGCCAGTGCCGCCACACCGCCAGGGTCCGCAGCCCGAACACCGCCAACACGGCGGCGGCGGCGGCGCCGGTCCCGTACCGGTGGGTGTAGGCGGCGGCGACCACGATCACGCAGCCGAGGCACGCGGGCACCGCGTACAGCTCGGAATCCTCACGCACCACGACCGGGACGTCGCCGGCCACCAGGTCGCGCAGGATCCCCCCTCCGATCCCGGTCGTGATCCCCACCCCGATCGCCGGCAGGGGACCGAGGTGGTGAGCCAGCGCCGCCGCCGTCCCGGCGATCACGAACAGCGCCAGCCCGGCCGCGTCGAAGAGGAGGACGGCTGGCTTGAGCCGCTCGAGCTGGGGCGCGGCGACGAAGGTCACCGCGGCGGCGGCAAGCGCCACCGCCAAGTAGGTCGGGGTGCGGAACGCGAGCGGCGGGGTCCGACCCAGCAGCAGGTCGCGGATCACGCCGCCACCGACCGCGGTGATGGCGGCGAGGATGATGAGCCCGACCAGGTCGAACCGCTTCCGCACCGCCAGGAGGGCGCCGGAGACGGCGAAGGCGAAGGTGCCGGTGAGGTCCAGGGCCGACTGGAGCGCCGGGTCGAGCGGAACCTGGGCGGTCATCTGGGCCGGACCCGCGCGCTCCGGCTCGGGGCTGGCTTGGGGCTGTGCGCCGGGCGGGCCGGCCCACCACGTCGGGGCACGCCGGCGAGTCTAGTGGACCTCGACGTTCGTGACCCGGGCGCAGCGCGCGCCGAGGTCGGGGCCGCAGGCGCAATCGAGGGGCTCCTCCGGGGTGCCGCTGACGGTGCCGGAGGGGAGGGCGGCGTTCTCGTCTCGCGTGGTCGACGCCGGGTCGATGGCGAAGCCGACGGGGCGGGCGTGACCGCCGTCCCGGGTTCTGAACCGGCTCTACCCCGAGCGGCCGTCCCCCGCGCTCACCTCCCAACCGGGCCTGGTGGGGCGCCAGGCCGCAACGGCGCCCGCACCAGCTCGGCGAAGGCGCGCGCGGCGGCCGACGGCGACCGTCCGGTCGGGGTCGCCAGCCGCACCCGCGACTCCGGCGCGCCCGCCACCGGCCTCAGCTGAAGGCCCCGGGTGCTGGCCACCATCGAGCGCGGCAGCAGGCTGACGCCGAACCCGGCGCGGACGAGGTCGAGCCCGGTGGTCACCTCAGGCACCTCGACGGCGATGCGCCGCACGATTCCAGCCCCGGCGAAGGCCTGGTCGACGAGCGCCCGGGTGCCCCAGCCCGGGGGATGCTCGACGAAGCCCAGGCCTCGGAGCTGCTCCAGCCGGACCACGGGGCCGCAGGGCACCTCGGCCTTCGCGCTCGCGACCCAGACGATCGGCTCGCGCGCCAGGAGGAGGAGGTCGATGCCGTCGGTGGCGACCCCGGGGATGGAGTCGATCGCCACGTCGAGCTCGCCGCCGCGGACATCCTCGACCATCTCCCCGTCCCCGCCGCGCGCGGCGGGGACGGATCTCGACCGCCGGATGGCGGCGGCGGAACTCGACCAACCACGCCGCGAGGTCGACGAGGCGGAAGGACTGCATGAGCCCGATGCGCAGGGTTCCGGAGACGACCCCGCGCACGGCGTCGACGGCGTCGCGGGCAGCGGCGGCCGCGGCCAGGGTGCGGCGCGCCTCCGGCAGGAGCGCCCGGCCGGCGTCGGTGAGCCGGACCCGGTGGGTGGTGCGGTCGAGCGGGGTGGCGCCGAGCTGGCGCTCGAGCGTGCGCACCGAGACGACACCGCCGACTGGACGAGGTGCACCCGATCGGCGGCACGGGTGATGGTCGCGGTCGCGGCGACGGCCACGACGTGCTCGAGCGGACGCCGCTGCACCGGCGTGCCCTCAGGGGGCTGATATCAAGCACAGGCATGACCGATGTCATCGCCTGTCGCTTGACGGCATGAAGTCCGCCGCCGACCCTGACGACAGCGCAGGTCCTACCCGGAAAGGTTCCCGATGACCCGCGCACCGCTCGCCGCTTGTGTCCCCGCCGCGTCGTGCCGCCACTTGACCGTCGGCTTCTGGGTGGTCGCGGCGGTGTTCGCGGTCGTGATTGCCGAGGGTGCCGTCTCGACTCCTCTCTACGTCCTCTCCCAGCACCGGGACGGCCTCTCCTACCTGCTCGTCGCCGTGGTCGTCGCCGCCTACGCGGTCGGGGCGATCGCGAGCCTCCTCCTCGGCGGCCACGTCTCCGACTGGGTCGGGCGACGGCGCGTCCTGGTCCCGGCGCTCGTCGCCAGCGCGGGGAGCGCCTCGGTCATTGCCGCCTGGCCGAGCCTCATCGGCCTCCTCGCCGGTCGAGTCCTCGCCGGGCTCGCCGTCGGGTCACCACCGCGACCGCGACCGCGACCGCGTACCGCACCGATCTCGGCGCCGCGGCGCGGCCGGGCCGCGGCGGCGGGCGCGCCGAGATTGCGGCCACCGGCGCCAACCTCGGCGGGATCGGGCTCGGTCCGCTCGTCGCTGGGCTCCTGGCCCAGTTCGCGCCCGCCCCCCTCCAGCTGCCGTACCTGGTGATGGGCGCCACCCACCTCCTGCTGGCGGGGCACTCCTCGCGACCCCCGAGACGCGCCGCCGACCCGACCGCCCGCTCCGGTGGCGGCCCCAGCGGATCGCGGTCCCGGACGCCGAGCGCGGTCTCCTCCTCGCCGCCGCGACGCTGGGGCTCGCCACGATCGCGGTCTTTGGGCTGCTCACCGCGCTGACGCCGAGGCTCCTCGCCGGCACGCTCGCGATCACCAGCCACGCCGTCGCCGGAGCCGTGCCCTGCGCGGGCTTGGCCGCGGGCGCGCTCGCCCAGGTGATGGCGGGGCACCTCGGCGACCGAGCGGTCCTGCGCGCGCAGCGCGCCCCTCATCGCCGCCGGCCGGGGGCTGGGCGGCGGTTTTCGCCGGCTTCTTCCTCGTTGCGTACCTCGGGCTGGTCGTGCCCGTCGTGGGGCTCGGCGTGGCGACGCTGCGCCTGCCCTCGCGTCTGGCCGTGCTGGTCGGCGCCGCGGTCATCGCCGGGCTCGTCCTGGGGGCGTCCCGGGCGGTGCTCCGTCGGGTCGCCAGGACCGCCGCGGGACACCATCTCCGGCGGGCGGCGTGGGCGGGGGGCGGTCCGGGGCGCCACCCGGCCGGGTGAAAATCACCCCAGTGGGCGATGACGGCCGGGCCCGATCGGGATACCCTCAGCCCGCGGGGCCATAGCGACGTCCCGGAGGGGGGCGGAGCTGACGGTGCGGGTCGCCCCGGCCCGCGCCGTTCGGCCCCGTATTGTCGGCCCGCACCCCGGGTGCGGGCCGACCGGCCCCGCCCGCGGGCGGCTCCGGGCGGCTCGGTGCTCAGGTCGCCGTGCCCGCCAGGACCGCCCGCTCGCTGCGGGTGAGGGCGGTGTCCTCCCCGGGGTTGACCCACCGTCCGCCGTGATGGACCTGGATCAGCTCGTCGGCGCCGTCGGGCCCCCAACTCCCCGGCCGGTACGGCTCGGGGTGGCCCTCCGACTCCCATGCGGCGATCAGGGGATCGACGAGCTCCCAGGAGCGGTCGATCTCGTCCCCGCCGGGGAAGACCGTGTGACCACCGGCCAGAACCTCGCTCAGGACGTGCTCGTAGGCGTCGGGCAGGGCCGCCCGGGAGAGGCGCGAGTACTCGAGGTGCATCCCGGCCGGCACCATCTCGAAGCGCCGGCCCGGCAGCTTCGCCCCGATCCGAAGCGTGATCCCCTCTTCGGGCTGGATCCGGATCGTGAGGACCGTGGGGATCGGTCGCTGGCGGCGGCTGTCGAGGCGCAGCTGGGGCGCCTCCCGGAAGCGGATCACGACCTCCGTCAGCCGCCGGCGGAGCGCCTTTCCGGTGCGCACGAAGATCGGAACGCCGTCCCAGCGCCAGTTCTCGATCGTGAGCGCCGCGGCGGCGAACGTCTCGCGCCGCGAGGACGGGGGGACGTCCGCCTCGTCGAGGTAGCCGTCGTACTGGCCGCGGACCGCCTGGGCGGGGTCGAGGGGGCGGACCGCCCGCAGGACCTCGAGCTTGGCCTTGCGGATGTCGGCCGGGTCCAGCGTGGTGGGGGGCTCCATCGCCACCAGGGAGAGGAGCTGGAGGACGTGGTTCTGGAGCATGTCGCGGACCGCGCCCATGGCGTCGTAGTAGCCGGCCCGGGTGCCGATCCCCTCGGCCTCAGCGGCCGTGATCTGGACGCTCTGAACCAGGGTCCGGCTCCAGATCGCCTCAAAGATGCTGTTGCTGAAGCGGAAGGCGAGGACATTCTGGACCGTGTCCTTGGCGAGGTAGTGGTCGATCCGGAAGATCTGAGGCTCCTGGAAGCACTCCCGCAGCTTGCGATTGAGCTCGCGCGAGCTGGCGAGGTCGCGGCCCAGCGGCTTCTCCACCACGATCCGGCGCCGCCGGTTGCCGTGCTCGGCCAGCCCGGCGCGGGCGAGGGCGTCGATGATGGGCCCGAAGGTGGGCGGGGGGGTGGCGAGGTAGAAGACGATGGTCGGCGTGCTCGCGGTCAGCTCCCGGATCGCCCCGTACGTGTCCGGCGCGGCCGGGTCGGCCGTGACCCACTCGGCCGTCTCGGCGAGCCGATCGGTCCGGGGCGAGCGCCGCAGCTGGTCGCGGAACGTCTCGCGAGACAGCTCGCTGCGCCCCGACCCGATCACCCGGACGGGTTCGTCCACCTCGCCGCGCGCCAGCAGCGCCTGGAGCGCGGGAAGGACCTTGCGGTGGCTGAGGTCGCCGCCGGCTCCGAACAGGACCAGATCGGTGCCCACGTCCCCATGATGCCCGAAGCCGGCGGGGCCGGTGAGCCGGCCGCGCCGCCCGGGTGCCCCGGTGCACGGGACGGGCGGAGCGGGCGGGAGGCCAGGCTGCGCCCCCTTCTCCTCGCCTACCTCGACTGCCTGTACCGGGCCGCCGGCGACCTCAACCTCACCCGGATCCCCAGGGCCCAGGCCTGGGAGCGCCACGTGCTCGAGTCGCTCGCTGTCCTCGACGCGGCTCCGATCCCCCGCGGGGCCGATGTTGTCGACCTCGGCTCCGGGGCCGGGGTCCCGGGGATCCCGCTCGCGATCGCCCGCCCCGACCTCCACCTCGTCCTCCTCGAGAAGAGCCCCCGCAAGGGCGCGTTCCTCGCCGCGACCGTCGCCGAGCTCGGCCTGCCCCGGGTGCGGGTCGTGGTCGCGGGGGCGACCCCCGGCGGCGCGCCGGGGGTCGCCCCCGCGGACCTCGTGGTGTCCCGGGCCTGCGCGGGGCCGGTCGAGCTCGTGCGGCTGGCGATGCCGCTGCTGCGGCCCGGCGGCCGACTGCTCGCCCACGTCGGCGCGAGCGCCCGGGTGACCCCGGCGCTCCGGCAGGCCGCGCGGGCGGCGGGGGGCGGACCCCCCGTGATCCAGGCCGTGCCGCCGGTCCGTCTCCTTGGCGTGCGGCGGCGGTGAGGCCGTGCCGGCAGGGGGACCCCGGCGCGCCGGATCGCCCCTCCGGGCGCCATGGTGACCCCGCTCACGCAGGGGAGCGGGCGAGCTCGCGCAGGTCGGTCGCCGGCGACGCCAGTCGCTCGGCGGCGACCGGGCGCCGCCCGGCGATCAGCTCCCGGCCGAATCGGATCGCCTTCGGCTCGCCGACGGCCAGCACCGCGTCGATGAGCCCGCCGGCGAGGTAGAAGACGGCGAACGGGGGCCGGTCGCCCTCCCCCCGCCACACGGCCTGCTCGAAGCCGCTCACGTGGCCCACCATCTCGATCCGGACGTCGTACTGCTCGGACCAGAACCAGGGCAGCTCCGTGTACGGCCGGGGCCCGCCCACCAGCCCCGGCCCCAGCCAGCGACCCTGGTGGCGGGCCACCTGCCAGTGCTCGGCGCGCACCCGTCGGTTGTAGACCGGGTGGAGGTGGGCGGCGATGTCGCCGACGCAGGCGATGTCCGGCGCCGCCTGGAGCGAGGCGTCGACGAACACCCCGCCGCTGCCGAGCGGCAGCCCCAGCTGGCGGGCGATCTCCAGGTTGGGCGCGAGGCCGACCGCCACCAGCACGGCGTCGACCGCCTCCCGCTTCCCGGTCGTGAGCTCCACTGCCCCGACCCGGCCCGCCCGGACCGTCCAGCTGCGGATTCCACAGCCGGTGCGCAGGTCGACGCCGTGCCGCCGGTGGACGGCCGCGAACACCGCCCCCACCCTCTCGCCCAGCGCGTGACCGAGCGGCACCGGGGCGGCCTCGACCAGGAGGACCTCGTGCCCCTGCGCCCGCATCGAGGCGGCGACCTCCGCTCCGATGAAGCCGGCGCCGACCACGAGGAGCCGTTCGACCCCGCCCAGGGCGGCCCGCAGCGCGATGGCGTCGTCGAGCGTGCGCAGCATGAAGACGTTGTCGGCCGGGGGCGCGCCGGGCAGCGCCCGGGGCGCCCCCCCGGTGGCGAGCACCAGCCGGTGGAAGCGGAGCCGGCGGCCGTCGTCGAGCGTGATGGTCGACCGCCGGCGGTCGGCGGCCACAGCCGCGTGGCCCCCGATCCACTCGATGTCCAGGCCGGCATAGCTGTCGGATGGGCGCAGGAAGACCCGCTCCATCGCCACCTCACCCCGCAGGAACCCCTTGGAGAGCAGCGGCCGCTCGTAGGCGGAGTGGGGGTCGGCGCCGACCAGCACCAGCCGCCCCGCGTAGCCGGCGGCGCGGATCGAGTCGACCGCGGCGTCGCCCCCGGCCCCCGCGCCGACCACGACCACGGGCGCCGCCGCCGGGGCCATCCTTCGCTGCCCGAGGCTGCCGGACCGGGCCGCCCCGTTAGTCCGGCATCCCCTCGGTGACCCAGCGCCGGAGCTGGTCCACACGGGTCGTCGGCCATTCCCCGTCGCAGGGCATCTCGCCCGACTCGACCGTGCGCAGGATGTCGGCCGAGTTGGCTCGCACGTCCTCCACCTCCCAGAGGTCGAAGTGCGACTCCATCGCCTCCCGGTCCGACGCCCGGAAGAGCCCCTTGATGTCGCGCGCAAAGCTCAGCTGGTCGGCCACAGAGCGGTCCTCCTCTGGGTTCGGCTCGATCTCCGGAGCCGGCACCGGCCCAGCCTACACCGGGATCTGGCCCGGGTCACCCTCCCCGGCCGCGCTCAGACCGCATCGCCCCCGCGCCACACCCGCCAGGGTCGGAGCCCCATCGCCCAGGCGAACGCGCCCTCGTGCTCGGCCTCCCAGGCCACGAGGTCGGCGCGCGACCCGACCTCGATCCGGCCACGGTCGCCGAGGTGGAGGGAGGCCGCCCCACCCCTGGTGGCGGCGGCCAGCGCCTCGTCGACCGACAGCCCCAACTCGAGGACGGCAAGGGCGACGACCAGGCTCATGCTGGTCGTCCCCGATGTGCCTGGGTTGTGATCGGTGCCCAATGCCACCGCTACCCCCGCGTCGAGGAGCAGCCGGGCCGGCGGGCACCGGCCCATCGCCAGCGCCGTCACCGGGCAGAGCGTGGCGACCACCCCCGCCCGCGCGAGCGCCCCCGCGTCGGCCGGCTCGGCCCGCAGGAGGTGGTCGGCCGAGACGCAGCCGAGCTGCGCGGCGAGCTGCGCGCCTCCGGTCCGGGCGAGCTCGTCCGCGTGGATGCGAAGGCGCAGGCCGGCGGCGCGTCCCGCGAGGAGCAGCCGTCGCGCCGCCGCCACCGTGAATGCGCCCTCATCACAGAAGACGTCGCAGAACTCGGCGCCGGCGCGTGCGGCCGCCGAGCACCAGCCGGCCGCGGCCTCCACGTACGCGTCGGCCGTGCCGGTCCAGTCCGGGGGGAGGGCGTGGGCGGGCATGAAGGTCACGACCAGCCTGGGCAGGCCAGGGTGGTCGCGGAGCCGGCGCAAGCGGGCGACGTCGGCGAGTTCACCGTCCTCGTCGAGGTGGTAGCCGGTCTTGGCCTCGACCGTGGTCGTGCCGCCTCGAATCCAGCCGGCGAGGCGGTCCCGCAGGTCGCCGTCGAGCCGGCCGGGGTCAGCGGCCCGCGTCGCCCGGACGGTGGCGGGGATACCGCCCCCGCCGGCGGCCAGCTCGGCGTACCGGGCGCCGGCGCTCCGGCGAGCGATCTCCTCGAATCGGTCGCCCGCGTACACCGGGTGGGTGTGGGCGTCGATCAGGCCGGCGGTGACCAGCCGGCCGCCGCAGTCGACCCGAGCCGGCCCGTCGGGCCCCGCCCCCTCAAGCAGCCGGTCGGGGGGCTGGATCGCCGCCCGCGGGGCCGGTGCCCCGGGTCGGAGCCCGCCGCACCAGGCGATCCGTCCATCGTCGACCAGGACCGACGCGTGGCTGAGGACGCCTCGGTCCGTGCCCGTGACCAGGCGGCCGATGGCGTGGAGCAGGGTCGGGCGCGCGGGGTCGGCGACCGCGGCCGGGGTCACTCCAGCGGCTCGGTTGGCTGCGGGGCCCCGACGCGGCGGCCCGTCCCTCCCGTCGGTCCGCGCGTCGGGTCCGGCGCGCACCCGATCCCCCGGCGGCCCATGGCGCCATTATCCCGCCGGCGCGATGGGGGGCGGCCCCGTTGACGGCCGCCGCCCGCGGCCGTCAAGCTCGCCCCGACCCGATCGCCCGATCGGGCGCGCTGCGGAGGGCACGCCATGGCGGCGATGATCGCGATCCAGGGGGACGGGCTGCACGTCACGATCGAGGGGTTCGATCGGGTCCTCGCGCTTCGCGTCCACATCGACGTGCCGCTCAGCCACGTCCGATCCGCGCGCGTCGACCCCGACAGCGCCCGGGGCATCTTCCACGGCATCAAGATGGCCGGCTCCAACATCCCGGGGGTCGTGACCGCCGGGTCCTACCTCGACCCGGGCCAGGGGACGTGGAGCTTCTTCGACGTCCACGACCCCGCTCGGGCCATCGTCGTCGAGCTCGACCACGAGCACTATGCCCGCTTGGTCCTGGAGGTGGACGACCCGCCCGGAACCGTGGCCGCCATCCAGGCCGCGATCGCGACGCCGGGCGCTCGCTGACCGATGCAAGGGGGCGCCGGGGGGGTCCACGGCCTGCGGGGCGCCGGATGCAGGCGCTGATCGTGTCCCTGCGGGTGCGGCCCGCTGAGCGGACGGCATTCCTCACCGCTATCCGGGCCGATGCCGAGGCCTCGGTCAGCAACGAGCCGGGCTGCATCCGCTTCGACGTTCTGGCCGACCCCGACGACCCCAACCGCTTCACGCTCTACGAGCTCTACCGCGACGCCGACGCGCTGGCCGCCCACCGGGCCACCCCTCACTTCGCCAGCTGGCGCGAGGCGGCAGCCCGCGTCCTGGAGCCCGAGGGAGGCCAGACCAATCGTCTGGCCTCCACCCTGTGGACCCGGGAGGCAGCCGGCGGCGTCGCGGGAAGGCTCGCCGCCGCAGGGCCGGTCGTGATCCGAGCCGCGGGCATCGGGGTGGTCGACCGCGGCGGCGGGGTCACGACCCGACCGGGGGTCGGCGCCCCGACCGTTCGCGGGTGCGGGATCAGCAGCGGGACCACCCGGTTCGCGCCGGGGACGGCGCTTCCCCTCCATCACCACAACGTCGCGGAGCAGGTGCTGGTGCTCGAGGGCGCCGCCGACGTCGAGCTGGCCGGCACCACCCACCACCTCGCCGCAGGCGACCTCACCTGGGTCCCCGCGGGGGTTCCCCACCGCTTCGCCAACCGAGCCGATCACCCGCTCCGCATCCAGTGGGTGTACGAAGGCGACCAGGTGACCCGAACCGTCGAGGCCACCGGAGAGACGGTCGCTCACCTCGGCGACCGGGACCGCCTGGGCGAGGCCGCCGACTGAGGGGCGTCGTCCCACTCGGCGGAGCCCGCGGGCGGGTGGGCGTCTGCCCGGCTGGCCCGCGCTGTCGGCGCCCGCGCCCGGGCTGCGGACAGCGGCTGGGCGTGGCGGGCGCGTGGCCCCGCCCGGCCGTCGGGCGCCGTTTGGACCCCATGGCAGAATGGCCCAGTCGCCGCCCCGGGCGCTGCCGGAGGGTTCCCCCCTGCACCTGACGCGCGTCCTGTTCGGTCGACCGCTGCGCTCGTCCCGAGGGCGTCGCGAGGAGATCACCCCGATCGAGGGGCTCTCCGCGCTCTCCCTCGACGCGCTGACCTCCGTTGCCTACGGGCCCCAGGCGCTGCTGCTCGCGCTGGGCGCGGGCGGGCTGGCGGCGCTGCAGATCGCACCTTGGATCACGGTGGCCATCGTCGGACTGCTCCTGCTGCTGGTCGCCTCCTACCTGCAGGTGATCGTCGCCTATCCCACCGGCGGCGGCGCCTACGCCGTCGCCCGCGCCAACCTGCCGACCCCGTTTGCGCTCCTGGCCGGCTCGGCCCTGATCGTCGACTACGTGCTCACGGTCGCGGTCTCGATCGCCGCCGGGGTCGGATCGCTGACCTCGGCGTTCCCCCGGCTCGTGCCCCTTGACGTTCCGATCGGGCTGGCGATCCTGGCCGTGATCACGGTCCTGAACCTGCGTGGGCTGGGGGAGAGCGCGCGGGCGTTCCTCTTGCCGACGATGGCCTTCATCGTCGGGCTGCTGGCCGTGATCGCGGTCGGGCTGGTCCACCCGCTGGCCCCCCACCTCCACCAGCTGGGAACCTCCCAGGTCGCCACCCGCGCGGTCGAGGCGCTGGGAGTCCTCTTGGTCCTCAAGGCGTTCTCCGCCGGCTGCAGCGCCCTCACCGGGGTCGAAGCCATCGCCAACGGGGTGCCGCTCTTCCGTCCTCCGCGGGTGGCGCGGGCCCGCACGACCGAGCTCCTCCTGGGGGGGCTGCTGGCGACCCTCCTCCTGGGGCTGGCGGTGCTGATCCAGCGCTTCCACATCGAGCCTCGGACCCACGACGCCGTCCTCAGCCAGGTGATCGCGGCCGCGATTCAGCGCGGCTGGGGCTTCGCCGCCCTGTCGATCCTCATCACCCTGGTCCTCGCCCTGGCCGCCAACACCTCGTTCGGCGGCCTGCCGGTCCTCGCCAGCCTTCTGGCGGGGGACCACCGCCTCCCCCACGCCTTCGCGATCCGCGGCGACCGACTGGTCTTCAACTACGGGATCGTGGCCCTGGCCGTGCTCTCGGCGGGCCTGTTCCTCTTCACCGGGGGCAACACGGACGCCCTCATCCCCCTGTACGCGATCGGGGTGTTCACCGCCTTCACCCTCGCCCAGTCGGGCATGGTGCGCCACTGGCTACGGGAGCGGGGCCCCGGCTGGCGGGCGCGGATCGCGGTCAACGCCGCCGGGGCCGCCGCCAGCGGCGTCGCAACCGTGATCTTCGTCCTCACCAAGTTCACCGAGGGCGCCTGGCTGGTGGTGATCACGATGCCGCTGCTCATCCTCCTGTTCGTGCGCATCCGCCGCTACTACGACCGGGCGGGGCGGGTCCTCCAGCTGGACCGGCGCCAGCCCAAGCCGCAGGCGGGGCGGACGACCGTGGTGGTGCCCTGCACCGGCATCTCCCGGCTCACCCAGGAGGCACTCTCGGCGGCGCTCTCGCTGAGCCCCGAGGTGGTCGCCCTGTCGGTCGTGTTCGCCGACGACCGCACCGGTGGACGGGACCTCGAGGCGAGCTGGGCCCGGTGGGACCCGGGAGCGCCGCTGGTGGTCCTGCACACCGAATACCACTCGGTGGTGCGGCCGATCCTGCGGTACATCGGCTCCCTCCACCCCGGACCGGAGCGGCGGGTCTTGGTGCTGATCCCCGTCGTGGTGCCCTCCAGCTGGTGGCACGAGCCGCTCCACAACCAGCTGGACCACGTCCTGAGCGCCGCGCTGCGCCACCGTCGTGATGTGGTGGTCGCGCGCCTGCCTTTGCCGATCCGCCGCGACTGAGGCCGCCACCCCCGCGGGCGCGCGGGTCGCGCGCTCGCGGCCCCGTGGGCCCGCCCCTCGACCGGAACGGCCGCGGGCACCGCCGGCCCGGCGGGAAGCGCCGCTCGGGTGGGCGGGGCGATCTGGCCGGTGTCGAGGTCGGCGGCCCCGCCACCGTCCCCGATCGCGGCCGCGCCGCGGGCGGCCACCGCAGCCCGGGGTCGGCCGGAGCGGCCCGTTCGGGGTCAGAACGGCGCCGGCCTGGTGGACGTCGGCGGACGTTCGTGACCCACCTCGTCAGGCGGCCAGGGGGGCGCCGACATCGGGCCAGCGGCAGGGGTGCGCGGGGCGGCGGTTGTACGTGGCGATGAACGCGGACAGCTGCGCCTGGAGAGCTTCCGCGGAGGCGAAGTCGCCGTGCCGGAGGAGCCGGCGCGTGAGGGTCCGGCACCACCGCTCGATCTCGTTCAGCCAACTGGCGTAGGAGGGCAGGTAGTGGAGCTGGAGGCGTCCCGGGTGTGCCGCCTGCCAGGCGTGGACGACGGGCCGCCGTGGGTGTTGAGGTTGTCGACCACGGCGGGGATCCCCTGCCCCGCCGGGATGTGGGCATCGAGCTGGTCGAGGACGGCGGTGAAGACGGTCGCCGGCCGGTGGGGGGTGACCAGGCCGAGCACCTATCCGGTGTGCACCTCGAGGCCGGCGGTGAGGAAGCGGGTGCCGTGGCGGACGTACTCACACTCCCGCTTGATACGCCCCTCCGGGCGCCGCAGCGGCAAGGCGGGGAACCTCCGCGCCAAGGCCTGGATGCTGGTGTTCTCATCGATCGACCAGACCATCCCGTCGGGCGGCGGACCGAGATACGGCGGCAGGATCGCGCGCATCGTGGTGTCGAAGTGGGCGTCGGTGCGACGCTTCCAGGAGGCACAGCCATGCGGCTCGAGGTCGGCGGTCTGGAGGATGCGGTGCGCGGCGCGTCCGCTGATCGCGGCGACGCGTCCGTCCCGGACCACCGTCTCGGCCAGCAGCGACCCGCTCCAGGTCGTGTAGCCGGCGAGGCCCACGTCCGCGGGCGTGGTGCACGCGGCCGCGATCACCCTGCAGCGCTCGGTCGGGGTGATCCGGCGGGGGCGGCCCGACCGGGGCGCGTCGCGCAGGCCGGCCATCCGATCCCGGGCCATCCGCCCCACCCACTTGCGGACGGTGCGAGGCCTGCGCCCGAGCCGGCGGGCGACGGCCCGCCGAGACACCCCGGCGGCCACCTGCGGGAGGATGCGGGCCCGGAGCGCAGCGCGCTGAGGACTGGTCGGCCGGTCGGCCATCCGCCGGAGCGTGCGGCGCTCCGCGGCGGCCAGCACGAGGGCAGGAGGACGCATGGGAGACGCCTCGCGACGGGAGATACTGTCACCGCGCCGAACCGTCGTACGCGTCGGAGGGTTTCCCGCTGCCGATCCCCACGAGCACCCAGCACTCGCTGGAGTGGAAGCTGGCCGTCCGGCGCCGCGAGCGCTGGCCGCAGCTGGCCGAGCTCCAGGTCCGGTACAAGGGGCGCTTCGTCTACGTGGCCGGGGTCCTCCCCGACGGCGCCGTCCTGTCGCTCTGCCGGCTCCGCTACGGTGGCTACGCCGCCACCTTCGGCTTCGCCATCTACCGAGCCTCCAGCGAGCGGTACGAAGAGTCCGCCCTCCCCTCCGGAGCCTTCGCCGGCACCCCTGAAGAGGCCCTCGACTGTGCCTGCGGCCTCTATCTCGGCGACCCCTCCGCCTGGGTCACGAACTAACGCCGAGGTCCACTAGACCCCCTTGACCCCGGGGGTGGTCCCGGCCCGGAAGGGATTGGGATCGAGGCTCATACGCAGGCTCTCGCCGAAGGCGCGGGTGACCGCCTCCCAGACGTGGTGGGGATCGCGTCCGCTGAGGACCCGGATGTGGAGGGTGGCGCCCGCGCCCTCCGCGAAGCCGCCGAAGAAGTTCTCGAGGTCGACCGACGCCATGTCCTCCACCCGCTCGGGGAGGCGCCCGGCGACCCCGTCCACGGCGAGACGGGTGAGGTCCTCGAAGCTCACCGCGACGGTAGCGTGCGCCTCGTCGATCACCCCGGTCGCGGCGCCGGCGCCCTCGACCCCGCGGGGCTGGTTCTGGCGGACCAGGGCCCGGAACGCGGCCCCGAGGGTGAGGCCGACGTCCTCGGCCAGGACGTGGTCGAGCGGGAAGCCCTCGAGGACGGCCGAGACCTGGAGGTTGAGGCCGGCCCGCCAGGCAATCGTCTCGAGCATGTGGTTCAGGAAGACCCGCGCGGTCTCGATCCGCTGCCGCTGCGCGGGGTCGCGCTCGCCCCGATGGAGGCCGACGACGACGTGCGACTCGCGGGTCCTCCTCGCCACCACGACCGCCTCGGGGCCGACCCGGATCCAGTCGAGCCCGCGGTCGCCCACCGTCCGCGGGGGGGCGACCGGACGCCGAGCCACCGATTCGGCGTGGGCGGCGAAGCCCTCGGCGCGCGCCAGCCGCTCCACATCGTCGCGCACGGCCTCGAGGCCGTCGGCGGTCAGCTCCACCACCGACGCCGTGCGCAGGAAGTCTCGGACGCCGAGGGCGGACATGCTGCGCGCGGAGCCGCCCGTGGGCAGGACCGCGTTGGGGCCGACGAGGTAGTTGCACGCCGACACCGGCGTGTTCGGCCCGATGATGACCTCGCCGGCGTAGCGGATCCGCTCGAGGAGCTCGTAGGGGCGGGCGACGTCGAGCACGAGGTGCTCGGTGGCGAGCTGATTGACCAGGGTGACCGCCTCGTCGATCGAGTCGACCAGGAGCGCGCCGCCCCGCTCGGCGAGCACCGACCGCACCCACCCGCGGCGCGGCTCCGGGAGCCGCGCCGCCACCTGCTCCACCTGCTCGGCGACCGCCCGAGCCACCGGCTCGCTGGTGGTCACGAGGTAGCTGATCGAGTCGGGGCCGTGCTCCGCCTCGTTGCAGAGGTCGAGGGCCACGACCTCGGGGTCCACCGTCCCGTCGGCGAGCACGATCGACTCGCTCGGCCCGGACTGGAGCCCGATGTCGACGGTGCCGGCGAGGAGCTGCTTGGCGCAGGTGACGTAGGCGTTGCCGGGGCCGAGGATCTTGGCGACCGGCTCCACCGACTCGGTCCCCAGGGCGAGCGCGGCCACCGCCTGGGCCCCGCCCATCCGATAAACGGTGTCGAGGCCGAGCCGCTCGGCGACGTACAGGGTCGCGGGATCGAGCCGGCCGGCGGCGTCGGGCGGGCTGGCCACGGCGATCCGCTCCACGCCCGCCACCCGGGCAGGCACCCCGAGCATGACGAGCACCGACCCGAACGACCCCTTGCCGCGGGGCACGTAGCAGCCGACGGACTCGATCGGGACCGTCTGCTCCCCCGCGCGGGTGCCGCCGGGGAGCGCCTCCAGCCACAGCCGGGGCGGGAGCTGGCGGCGATGGAAGCGCTCCACGCGCTCGATCGCATGGTCGAGCGCGCGGCGCAGCTCCGCCGGAAGATCGGCCGCGGCCCCGGCCCGCTCCTCGGCGGAGATCCGCAGGTCGCGCCCCGCCAGGTCCGCCCCGCCGAACTCGAGCTCGAAGGCGCGGACGGCCGAGTCGCCCTGGTCGGCGACCTGGTCGATCACCCGGCGGCAGGTGGCGATGACCGCCTCGGGGATCGCGGCGCGGCGGTGAACCAGGCGGCGGCGCTCGCCCTCGGCGAGGTCCGCCCAGCGGGTGATCTTCACGGCTGGGGCTCCGATGGTTCGGGGGCGGGCGGGCGGACCGTCATCGTAGGCAACCGGCCCCAATCCGTGGGCGACTCCGCTGGGCGGAGCGCCGCCCGCGCCCGCCCCGGCTGGCGCCTGCCGCCCCTCAGCCGGGCGGCCGCGCCTCCAACGGGGCGAGGCGGCGGGACATCGCCGCGACGAAGGCGGGGTCGTCCCCGAGCCCGTCGAGGTTCACCCTCACGTTCCGGCAGGCGCTCCCCACCGCTGCCTGCGCCAGCAGCGCCGCCGTCTCGGCGTCCGACCGGGCGTTGCGGTTGCCGATCTCCGCGACCTCCCGCGCCAGTCGGCCGACCTGCGCCGCCTCCTCGGCGGTCTCGAGGGGGACCTCGGAGGCCGCCCGCAGGGCATCCGCGAGGCGGCCCTGCCTCGCCGCCCGCTCGTCCGGGTCCGACCGCGGCAGGCGCAGCGCGGCGGCGACCCCGTCGTAGGCGGCGGCGTCGCGGTCGACGAGCTCGAGGAGGCGAGCCTGCCGCGCCGCCGCCTCCCCCTCGATCGCCGCGATCCGTTCCTGCACCGCCTGGTAGCGGGTCCGCCCCAGGGTCAGACGGCAGACCATCGCGACCAGCGAGGCGGCCAGCGAGCCGGCCAGGGCGGCCACGCTGCCGCCTCCCGGGACGGGCTCGGGGGCCGCGACCCGGGCCACGAAGCCGGCGACCGGGAGCTGGCCGAGCGGCCCTGGGGGATCCGGAGCGGCCGCCGGTTCGGCGCCGACGAGCCGGGTCTCGATGATCTGTTCGGGGGTGAAGCCGCGCAGCCGAAGGGCCTCGGCCGCCGCCAGGACCACGGCCTCCAGGGGCACCAGCCCGACCACCTCGCTGTCCTCGACCGCGACCCCCTGCTCGGCCGCGCGCGCCTCCACCGCCCGGAAGGCCGTGTGTAGGGGGGTGCGGTGGAAGTCGGTGAGGTTCATCGAGACCTGCACGATCCCCCGGTCCTCGAGGGCGAAGCCCATCGCCTTGACCGCCGGCAGCCCCCCGTCACGCTCGCGGACCTGGCGGGCGATCCGCCGGGCGAGAGCGAGATCGTCGGTGCCCAGATCGACGTTGTAGGCGATGAGGACCGGGCGGGCGCCGACCGCGGTCGCCCCCGCGGTCGGGTGGATCCGGGCGGGACCGAAGTCGGGCGCCCGCGCGGGGTCCGTGCCGATCCGCTCCCTGAGCCCCTCGAACTGCCCCTCGCGGACCCGGGCGAGGTCGCGGCGCTCCGGGCGGGTGGCTGCGGCCTCGTAGAGGAAGACCGGGATCCCGAAGCGCTCGGCGAAGCGGGAGGCGAAGCGGCGCGCGAGCTCGACGCAGGTCTCCATCGACACGTCCCGGAGCGGCACGAACGGGACGACGTCCACCGCCCCCATCCGCGGGTGCTCGCCGGTGTGGCGGGTGAGGTCGATCGCCTCGACGGCCACGGCGCTGGCCGCGAGCGCGCCGTCGAGGACCGCGTCGGGAGGGCCGACCAGCGTGAGGACCATGCGGTTGTGGCTGGGATCGTGCTCCGTGTCGAGCACCGTGACCCCGGCCACGGCCCTGGCCCCGGCTGCGATCGCGCGGACGACCTCGGGGCGGCGGCCCTCGCTGAAGTTGGGTACGCATTCGACCAGCGGGTGCTCGCCTCCAGCGCTCACGGCCGAGCCCACGTGGCGGCGGGCTGCGCCGCCCGCGGGCGGTCAGCGCCCTGCCCCGCCCCCGGTCCTAGTCCGTCGTGTCGCTCCACCGATCCCGTCCTCCCCTCACCCCGCTCGGCGGCCGGCCGACTGGCGTCGCGCGCGCCCGGTTGCCGCCTCCGAGATACCGTAGCGCGCCGACCCGAGGCCTTGTCGGCCGACCCCCGAGGGGGCGCGATTCCACGTGGATGCCGGGAGTGTTTCCCGCGCCCACCTGCGTGGAATCGGCGGTCCGGTGCCCGATCTCCCCTGTGCTACCGTGACCCTTCGAGGGCTCCAGTCGGCCGCCGATCGTGGGCGCCGCGGCCCGGCGTCGGTGGAGCGCGCGAGGGTGTCCGGGATGCGAACCGCGATCGGCGGGGCGGAGCTGGGGACACCGAGCGAGCCGGGGCGCTCGGATGCCGGGACCGGGTGCGGCGCCGGGCACGACGGCCGGGGCGGTGCCCGGTGCGGACCGGCAGCGAGGTGATCAGCCATGGCCAGTGATGAGCGCTCGTATCGCCGCAGCCTCCAGGTGGAGCGCCGGACCATCGACCACGTGCCGCCCGCCGAGCGGCACGGGCATCCCAGCAGCCTGTTCACGATCTGGTTCGCCTCCAACATGCAGGTCACCGCCGCGGTCACCGGCGCGCTCGCGGTGATCATCGGGCTGCCGCTGCCCTGGGCTCTGCTGGCGGTCGTGATCGGCAACCTCTTCGGGGTCAGCTTCATGGCCCTCCACTCGGCCCAGGGACCCAAGCTGGGCGTGCCGCAGATGATCCAGAGCCGAGCACAGTTCGGCTTCTATGGCGCCATCCTCCCGCTCCTGCTCGTCGTGGTGATGTATGTCGGCTTCTTCGCCACCAGCGCAGTCCTTGGGGGCGCGGCGCTGACGAGCTGGTGGAGCATCAACCAGACCGTAGCGACGATCATCGTGTCCGCTGTGTGCACGGTCCTGGCCGTGTTCGGCTACCGGCTCATCCATCAGGCGGAGCGCTGGATCAGCCTCATCTCGGGGCTGGGATTCGTCTACCTGACGGTGCGGCTGCTCCAGCTCCACTCCATCGGATCGGTGTGGCACGGCGGCAGCTTCGGCTACGGGACGTTCCTACTCGCGGTCACCATCGCGGCCACCTGGCAGATCACCTACGCGCCCTACGTCGCCGACTACTCCCGCTACCTGCCCGAGACCACCTCGCTGCGATCGGCGTTCTGGTGGACCGCGGCCGGCTCGGTGCTGGGCACGGTGTGGATGATGGGGTTCGGGGCGGTGGCGGTGGCGGTGGCGGCCCAGGCCTTCAGCGGCGGCTCGGTCGCCTTCGTCGTGGGGCTCGGCTCCGGCGACGTCCGCTGGCTGATCTCGCTCATCCTGGTGCTCGGGATCGTCGCCGTCAATGTGCTGAACCTGTATGGGATGTTCATGGCGTCGACCACGACCGTGACCGCCTTGCGCCAGCTTCAGGTCCATCGCCGCACCCGGGCCGCCTTCGTCGTCGCGGCGGCGGTGGTAGGGACGGTGGTGGCGGTGGCGGCCACCTCCAACTTCCTCACCAACTTCGAGAACTTCATCCTGTTCCTCGCCTACTTCCTCATCCCCTGGACCGCCATCAACCTCACCGACTTCTACGTGGTGCGGCGCGGGCACTACGACCTGCGCTCCATCTTCACGCCCAGCGGGATCTACGGCCGGGTCAACGGCCGCGCCCTCACCGCCTACCTCGTCGCGATCGCCGTCGAGATCCCCTTCATGAACACGACCTTCTTCGCCGGCCCGATGGTGAGCCGGCTGGGCGGCGGCGACATCTCCTGGATCCTCGGTCTGATCGTCAGCACGCTGCTGTACTACGCGCTGATGCATGGGGCCGCTCTGCGGCCGGCACGGCCCAGCGGGACCCCCGCGGGGCCGGTCGGCCATCCCATCGGAGGGTGACATGATCGCGACCGAGGCCCGCACCGTGGTGGCCCCCCGGGGGACGCAGCGCTCCTGCCTTGGCTGGCCGCAGGAGGCGGCGCTGCGGATGCTGATGAACAACCTCGACCCCGAGGTGGCGGAGCATCCGGAGCAGCTGATCGTGTACGGCGGGGGCGGCAAGGCAGCGCGCAGCTGGGCGGCGTTCGACGCGATCGTCGCCAGCCTGCGGGTTCTCCGCGGAGACCAGACCCTGCTGGTGCAGTCGGGCAAGCCGGTCGGGGTCTTCACCACCCATGAGTGGGCGCCCCGCGTCCTCATCGCCAATGCCAATCTCGTGCCGGAGTGGGCGACCTGGGAGGAGTTCCGCCGCCTCGACGCCCTGGGGCTGACGATGTTCGGGCAGATGACGGCGGGCTCGTGGATCTACATCGGGACCCAGGGGATCCTCCAGGGCACCTACGAGACGTTCGCGGCGGTCGCCCGCAAGCGGTTCGGCGACAGCCTCGCCGGCACCGTCACCCTCACCGCCGGCCTGGGCGGGATGGGCGGCGCCCAGCCGCTCGCGATCACGATGAACGGCGGGGTCGCCCTGTGCGTCGAGGTCGACCGCTCGCGGATCGAGCGGCGCCTGGAGACCGGCTATCTCGACGTCGCGGCGGCCAACGTCGACGAGGCGCTCCGGCTCGCCGCCGACGCCCGGCGGGAGCGGCGGGCGGTCTCGATCGGGGTGCTGGGCAACGCCGCCGACGTCTTCCCCCACCTGCTGGCGGTCGGCGCGCCGGTGGACGTCGTGACCGACCAGACCTCCGCCCACGATCCCCTGATGTACGTGCCCCAGGGGGTGGCGGTGGAGGCGATGGAGGCGCTTCGGGGCCGGGACCCCAAGGGGCTGACGGCCCGGGCCCGCGCCTCGATGGCGGTGCACGTCGAGGCGATGGTGGGCTTCCTTGACCGCGGCGCCGAGGTCTTCGACTACGGCAACTCGATCCGGGCCGAGGCGCGGATCGGGGGCTGCGCCCGGGCGTTCGACTTCCCGGGGTTCGTCCCCGCCTACATCCGCCCCCTCTTCTGCGAGGGCAAGGGCCCCTTCCGCTGGGTGGCGCTGTCCGGCGACCCGGCCGACATCGCCGCCACCGATCGGGCCGTGCTCGAGACCTTCCCCGACAACCCCTCGCTGGCCCGCTGGATCCGCCTGGCGGGCGAGAAGGTCCACTTCCAGGGGCTACCCGCCCGGATCTGCTGGCTGGGATACGGGGAGCGCGAGCGCATGGGGCTGCGGTTCAACGACATGGTCGCCCGTGGGCAGATCCGAGCCCCGATCGTGATCGGGCGCGATCACCTGGACGCCGGGTCGGTGGCCTCCCCGTATCGGGAGACGGAGGGGATGCGCGACGGCTCCGACGCCATCGCCGACTGGCCGCTCCTCAACGCCCTGCTCAACACCGCCTCGGGGGCGGCCTGGGTCTCGATCCACCACGGCGGTGGGGTCGGGATCGGACGGTCGATCCACGCCGGCCAGGTCACGGTCGCCGACGGCAGCGAGCTGGCCGGGGAGAAGCTCCTGCGCGTGCTCACCAACGACCCCGGCAGCGGGGTGATCCGCCACGCCGACGCCGGGTACCCCGAGGCGGAGCGGTTCGCGGCCGCCCACGCGCTCGTCGTCCCGATGGCGCGGCCGGGCTGATCCGGCCGGACCGGCGCCCGGCCCCCGGGCGCCGGTCTCCGCTAGAGGAGCGGCCCCTCCAGCTGGGACTCGGCGGCGGCGACGACGGCCCCCGATCGGACCAGCCCCTCCACCCGGCGCAGCTCCGGGGCCACGAAGCGGTCGGGCCCGACCTCGCCGGATGCCGAGCGGACCAGCGCCGCGGCGGCGCCCGTGGGGAGCGCCGGCACCAGAGGTCGCCTGAACGCCTGGGCGCGGGACCCGGCGACCAGCTCGATCGCGAGGATCCGGCCAAGGTTCGTCACCACCCGCCGGAGCTTGCGGGCCGCGGCCCAGCCCATCGACACGTGATCCTCCTGCATCCCCGAGGTGGGGAGGGAGTCGACGCTGGCCGGCTGGGCCAGCCGGCGGTTCTCCGCCACCAGGGCGGCGGCCGTGTACTGGGCGAGCATGAGGCCGGAGTTCACCCCCGGATCCTCGGCCAGGAAGGGGGGCAGCCCGTGGGAGCGCTGCGGGTCCAGCAGCCGGTCGATCCGGCGCTCGGCGATCGCCCCGACCTCGGCGAGGGCGATGGCCAGGAAGTCGCAGGCGAAGGCGAGCGGCTCCCCGTGAAAGTTGCCGGTCGACTCGACCCGCCCGTCCGGGAGCACGACCGGGTTGTCAACGGCCGCCGCCAGCTCGTCATCGGCGACCCGGCGAGCGAAGGCGAGGGTGTCCCGGGCCGCGCCCAGCACCTGGGGCGTGCACCGCAGCGAGTACGAGTCCTGGACGGCGTGGCCGGTGTCGCGGTGGGCGGCGAGCGTGGGCGACCCCCGCAGGAGCCGGACGAGATTGGCGGCCGTCTCCCGCTGGCCGGGCTGGGGGCGGAGCCGCTGGAGGTCGTCGGCGAACGGCCGGTCGGTGCCGAGGAGCGCCTCGACGCTGATGGCCGCGGCCACGTCGGCCGCGCGCAGGAGGCGGCCGGCGTCCAGGGTCGCGAGCACGAGCATGCCCAGCATCCCGTCGGTCCCGTTGATGAGGGCGAGCCCCTCCTTGACGTCCAGGTGGATCGGCTGGAGCCCCGCGGCCGCCAGCGCCGGCCCCGCCCCCGCCGGCTCGCCGGCGGGGGTGACCACCTCCCCCTCGCCGGTGAGGGCCAGGGCGATGTGGGCGAGCGGGGCGAGGTCGCCGCTGGCGCCGAGCGAGCCGTGCTCGGGGACGTACGGGGTGATGCCGCCGTTGAGGGCATCGCAGAGGGCGCCGACTAGGGCCGGCCGGACGCCCGAGTAGCCCATGGCCAGGGTCCGGGCCCGCAGGAGCATCGTGGCCCGGACCACCTCGCGGGCGACCGGCCGGCCGAGCCCGGCGGCGTGGGACCGGATCAGGGCCCGCTGGAGGTCCACCTGGCGCTCGCCGACGACGCGGGTCGAGGCGAGGGCGCCGAATCCGGTGGAGATCCCGTAGACCGGCGCCGACGCCCGCCCCGCCGCCTCGACCGCGGCGCGGCCGCGGGCGATCAGCCGCTCCGCCTCGGGCGCGACGGCGACCGGGTGATCGTCGCGCGCCACCCGCTCGACGTCCTCGGGGCGGAGCGGGCCCCCGGCCAGCAGGACCGGCCCCGGCGGCGCCGACGGAGCCGCGCCGCCGGTCGCCGGCGGGGCGGGGCGGTAGCGGGAGCCGACCTCGAGCGCCCGCGGGCCCACCGTGTATCCGCGGCGGGCGTCGCCCTCAAGGAACCCGGCGCCGTGGAGGGCCCGCAGGAGGCTGTGGGCGCTGCTCTTGGGGAGGTCCAACCGCCTAGCCAGCGCCGAGAGGGTGAGGGGGGAAGGATCGGCTGCGACGGCGGCGAGGAGCTCCATCGCCCGCCGCACGGAGTGGTTGCCGGCCGCGTCGGTCATGCCCGTCCTTCCTGCCCGGATGCCGCCCGGCGGGCGGGGATCACCCCGGGCGCGGGTGCCACCGGACGACGCACTCGGCAATGCAGGCGGGCTTCGCCTGCCCGGCGACCGCGACCCGGCACTCGAGCACGACCTGGAAGCCCCCCGGCCCCGCCGGCTCCGCTGCCAGCGCCGTCGCCACCAGCCGGGTGGCGGCACCGACCGGGATCGGAGCGGGGAAGCGGACCCGGTTGAGGCCGTAGTTGACGGTGAGCCCCGGCTCGGGGAAGGCGACGAGCTCGCGGAGCATCGTCGGGATCAGCGCCAGCGTCAGGTACCCGTGGGCGATCGGCGCGCCGAACGGGCCGCGCCGGGCGCGGACCGGGTCGACGTGGATCCACTGACGATCTCCGGTGATCTCGGCGAAGCGGTCCACCGTCTGCTGCTCCACCCGTCGCCACGGACTGGGGCCGATCGGCTCGCCGAGGCGCGCCCGCCAGGCGGCCAGGTCCAGCATCGGCCGGCCGGCCGCCGGGCCCGGGCGGGCGGCATCGCTCACCTGGAACCGGTGCGCCTGTCCGGTCGCGGGCGCGTCCAGCGCATGCGGCCATGCTAGCGCCGCCCCGCGCGGGGGCGGTCAGGCGCCCCGCCGGATCCATTCGTCGAGGTCGGGCGCCTCGTCGCCGATCGTCGTGGGGTCCCCGTGGCCGGTGCGGACACCGGTCGCGGCCGGCAGCGTCAGCAGCCGGTCGGCGATCGACCGGATGATCGTCCCGAAGTCGGAGTACCGGCGCCCGGTGGCACCGGGACCGCCGCGGAAGAGGGTGTCGCCGCTGAAGAGCAGACCGCCCTCGGGCCAGTGGAGGCACACCGAGCCGGGGGTGTGCCCGGGGGTGTGCAGCACCTGGAGGCGGGTGCCCGCGACCGTGAGCACCTCGCCGTCGACCAGGCCGCGGTCGGGGGGCGCGTCGGGATGGACCGTGTCCCACAGCATGCGGTCGGCGGCGTGGAGCGCGACCGGCGCGTCGACGGCCGCGCCCAGCTCGCGGGCGGCGTTCACGTGGTCGTTGTGCCCGTGGGTGCACACGATGGCGACCACCCGGCGCCCGCCCACCGCCTCCAGGATCGGCCCGGTCGCATGCGGGGCATCGATGACGAGGGCCTCACGCGCGTCGCCCACGACCCAGACGTTGTTCTCGACCTCGATGCCCGCTCCGTCGAGGGCGAAGACGCCGCGGGTCACGGCCCGCGTCACCGCGACCGTCACCCCGGGCTCACAGGACGACAACCGAGCGGAGCACCTCGCCGCGCTCCATCCGGGCGAAGGCGGTCTCCACGTCGTCGAGACCGATCGTCTCGCTGACGAAGGCGTCGAGGTCGAGCCGACCCCGCCGGTACAGGTCGATGAGGATGGGGAAGTCACGGCTCGGCAGGCAGTCGCCGTACCAGGACGACTTGAGGGCCCCGCCGCGGCCGAAGACCTCGGCGAGCGGCAGCTCGACCTGGGCGGTTGGGTTGGGCACCCCCACCAGCACGAGGGTGCCGGCGTGGTCGCGGGAGAAGAAGGCCTGTCGGTAGGTGGCCGGCGTGCCGACGGCCTCGACCACGAGATCGGCCCCGTGTCCGTCGGTGAGGGCGCGGATCGCCGCCACCGGGTCGGTCGTGCTCGCGTCGACGGTGTCCGTGGCGCCCAGGCGCCGGGCCCACTCCAGCTTGCGCGGGTCGATGTCGACCCCGATCACGCGGCGGGCGCCCACGAAGGCGGCGCCCGCGATGGCGGCGTTCCCGACCCCCCCGCAGCCGTACACCGCCACCGTGTCGCCCCGGGCGGCGCCGCCGGTGTGGACCGCCGCCCCGAACCCGGCCATGATCCCGCAGCCGATGAGGCCGGCCGCCTCCGGGCGCGCCGCCGGGTCGATCCGGACCGCCTGGCCGGCCGCCACCAGGGTGAGCTCGCTGAAGGCGCCGATCCCGAGCGCGGCGGCAAGCGGGGTGCCGTCGCCGAGCGTCATCCGCTGGGTGGCGTTGCGGCTGGCGAAGCAGTACCAGGGGCGCCCCCGCCGACAGGAGCGGCAGCTCCCGCAGGGATCACGCCAGGCGATCACGACCGCGTCGCCGGATTGGAGGTCGGTGACGTTCGGCCCCACCGCCGCCACGGTCCCGGCGGCCTCGTGGCCAAGCAGGAAGGGGTAGCCGTCGTTGATCGCCCCCTCGCGATAGTGGAGGTCGGTGTGGCAGACCCCGCAGGCCCGCACCCGCACCAGCACCTCACCGGGGCCGGGGTCGGGGACCAGGATCGACTCGACCGTGACCGGCGCGCCCTTGCTGCGCGCCACGACGCCGCGAACGCTGTGTGCCATCGCCCTCCCGCCTGCCACACCCGCTCCATCGAACGACGCCCGGGATTATCCCCAGCGGCGGTCGCCCGGCGCTCGGCCCCGCGGACCCGCCGGCCGCCTCAGACGACGACGTACGGGACCAGCAGCTCCTCGAGGGTGAGCGATCCGTGGTGCCCGACCAGGCGGGCCAAGGGGCCGTCGACGGTGCGCTGCACGACTCCGACGGGGGCGCAGGCGGCGGCGACGACGTCGCCGATCCGGGGGCGCACCCGATCGGCAACCCGGGGCCCGAACCAGCCGGCCTCGATCGCCTCGTCCCGGGAGACCACCCACATCACGTCGCCGAGACGCTCGCGCCAGGCCGCGAGGACCTCCGCCTCGGCGCCGGGCGTGACGTGGACGTGGCGGGCGCGGGGCTCGCCGGCGAGCAGCCGCACCCCAAGCCGGAGCGCCGGCTCGTCGTCCAGATCGATCTTCCCCGTCTCGGGCAGGTCCAGCATCCCGTGGTCGCCGGTCACCACCAGGTGGCAGCCCTGGGGCAGGCGCGCGGCCAGCGCCTCGACGGCCCGGTCCACCAGCTGGAGATGGAGGCGCCAGGCATCCGAGCCGACCCCCCGGACGTGGCCGACGCCGTCCAGCTCGGGGTGGTAGGCGTACACGAGGCGGGGCCCGGGGCCGGCCACCGCACGGGCCGCCTCCATGACGACGTCGGCCAGGCCACCCGCCGCCGACCAGCGGCCACCCCGGAGCACGGCCCGCGTGAGCCCGGAGTGGGCGAACGTCCCGGTGCCGATCAGGTCGATCTCCACCCCGGCCCTCGAGGCGCGCTCGAAGGTGGTCGGCTCCGGCTGGAGCACCTCCGGCGGGATCCGATCCCGCAGGTCGGCCCCGCCCCCCCGCCCGTACGACTCCCAGCGCAGGACGTTGAGCGCCCGATCCTGTCCAGGGATGTGGATGGTGTAGCCGGGGAGCCCGTGCTCGCCCGGCGGAAGGCCGGTGCCGATCGAGCCGAGGCTGGCGGCCGTCGTCGACGGGAACCCGCAGGTGAGGGGCTCGCGGCGGTGAGCGGCGAGGAACGGGGCGTCCGCGGCGTGGCGGTCGAGGAGGCGCGCGCCCAGTCCGTCGATGACCAGGAGCAGCACCCGCCGCGTCGGCTCCAGTGCGATCGGACCCCGAAGGCCCGGCGCTCCCATGGCGCCGAGGAGGGAGGCGACGAGCTCCGCCAGCGACCGCTCCCCGTACCGGGGCAGGCTGGGCGGCGGGCACCCGGACCCGGCCGTGCCGCTCCCCCACCCTGCCGCCCGCTCCCGGCCGCGGTCGATCAGGTCCACGGTCTCCTCCCGGTCAGGTCCCGCGTGACCCTAGCATGGCCGCCGGCCGACGACCGGCTCACCCCCGGACGCGTCGGCGGAGCGCCGCCTCGGCGGCCGCCCGTTCGCTCCAGGGCCGCGGCGCCCGGCCCACGAGGATGCTCGCCTCGTGCCCCTTGCCGGCGAGGAGGACGGTGTCCCCGGGAAGGGCGGCCGCGATGGCGAAGTCGACCGCCTCGGCCCGGTCGACGATGACGTGCACCGTCGCCCCTGGCTCGCCGCCGGCCGCCTCGGCGCCCGCCGCGATCGCCTCGCAGATCGCACCGGGGTCCTCGCCGCGGGGGTCCTCGCTCGTCACCACCACTTGGTCGGCGAGCCCGGCGGCGATCGCGCCCATGGCCGCACGCTTGGCGACGTCGCGCTCGCCGGCGCTCCCGAAGACGACGAACAGGCGACCGGGGGTCGTCGTCCGCAGGGCGCCCAGCACCTTGGCCAGCGCATCGGGGGTGTGGGCGTAGTCGACGACGACCGCGAACGGCTGGCCGAGGTCGACCCGCTCCATCCGGCCGCTGACGTGGGCGAGGGCTGACAGCCCCTGGGCCAGGCCCGCCAGCGGGGCATCCAGCAGCAGGCCGGCCGCGAGGGCGGCGAGGGCGTTGCCCACGTTCCACGACCCGGGCAGATGGATCGCGACATCGGATCGGCCGGCCGGGGTCTCGGCGGTGAAGCGCAGGCCGTCGGCGGTCGCCCGGATCTCCTGGGCGCGCAGGTCGGCCCCGGGGGCGCCGTCGGCGCTGTACGCGAGCCGGCGCGGGATCGGCCGGGCGGCGAGCCGGCCGTAGGCGCGGGCGTCGTCGTAGTTCAGGACCGCGAACCCGTCCGGTGTGGCGGCCGCCCGCTCCAGCAGCGAGGCCTTGGCGTCGAAGTAGGCCTCCCAGGTGCCGTGGAAATCGAGGTGCTCGTGGCTCACGGTCGTGAAGACCGCGCCGGCGAACCGGACCTCCTCGACCCGGTGGAGGGCGAGGGCGTGCGAGGTCACCTCCAGGGCGACCTCGGTGCAGCCCGCATCCACCATCCCCCGCAGGCGCTCCTGGATGTCCGGGGCCTCCAGGGTCGTCTGCCGGGTGCGGTTGGGCTCGATCCGCCCGTCCACGCGGAAGTCAACGGTCGTGAGGGCGCCGGCCCGCCGCCCGGCACCCGCGAGGGCGGCGTGGAGCAGGGTCGCCGTCGTCGTCTTGCCGTCGGTCCCGGTGACGCCCACGACCCGGCAGGCGCGCGAGGGGTGCCCCCAGTGGGCGGCCGCCAATCGGGCCAGCGCGACCCGGGTGTCGGCGGCGACCAGCAAGCGGCCGGGCGGGACCCCGTGCGGCGGCCGCTCGACCACGGCCGCGACCGCACCGGCGGCGAGCGCGGCCAGGGCGTGCTCGTGCCCGTCGGTGTGGTGGCCGCGGATGGCGACGAAGAGGCTGCCCGGCCCAGCCCGCCGCGAGTCGAACACGACCGAGGCGACCGCCACCCGAGCCAGACCGACCGGTGGGGCGGGGAGGCCCGCCTCGCGCGCCAAGCTCTCGAGGTCCACGGCCCGAGACTACCGGCGGGCGGGCCTCGCGGGCTCCACCGCCTGCGGCCGCGGCCTGCGCCCAGGCCCCGACCCTATCATCCCGTCCGGGTCGGGGCCTGAGCCGGCCGCCGGGGGAGAAGCCGCATGGCAACCGTCGATCTCGGCCCGCTGGTCGATCGGCTGCGGACCGAGGTCCGCCGGCGGGCGGCGGCCCGCCATCAGGGCTATCGCCTCGGGATCGTGGTCGAGGAGGGGAACGCCTCCGGAGCGTCCTTCGCGCGCTCGCTCGCCCGCGAGGCGGCCGCCGCCGGGGTCGTGGTCGACCAGACCGAGGTCTGCGGAGACGACCCCCAGGCGATCCTCCTGGCCCTGGACCGGCTGGTGGTCGATCCCCGCGTCGACGGGATCGTCGTCATGCAGCCCCTCAGTGGCCTGCCCCCCGCGGTCGTCGCGGCCCACCTGCCCGCGAGCAAGGACGTGGAGGCGATCACCCCGACCGCGCGGGCGCTGGCCGCGGACGGTCTCCACCGCGGTACGCCGGTCGCCGAGGCCTGCATTGAGACCCTGTCGGCGCTCGGCGTGGACCTTGCCCGGGCCCGAATCCTCGTGGTCGGGCACGGGCCGTCCGGCGGACGCCCGATCGCCCAGCGGCTGCTCGCCGCCGGCGCGCAGGTGTCCATCGTCCAGCGGGAGATCGCCGCGGTCTCGCCGCTTCCACCCTACGACGTCCTCGTCTCCGCGGTCGGCCGGGCGGACGTGATCCCCACGGAGGCTGTGGCGCCCGGCTCGGTCGTCCTCGATGTCGGGACCTCATTCGTGGGGGGCCGGCTGGTCGGGGACGTCGGTGCGGCGGCGGCCGCCCGTGCCCGGCTGGCCACGCCCGTGCCCGGCGGGATCGGGCGGGTGACCGCCGTCTGCGCCCTCCTCGCCCTAACGGAGCTGCGCCGCCACCCGCCGGGGCCGGTGGCCTCGTGGTCGCTCCTGGAGACGGCGGCCCGGATCGCCTCGCCCGCCGACCCGGCTGGTGGGGCGGCGCTGGGAGCCATGACCGGGGCGCTCTCGGCGGCCCTAGACGGGCTCTGCCGGATGCACGAGCCGCCGGAGGCGATCGCGGACTCCGGTGCCCTGGCCGTCCGGCTTCTCCTCGCCGCCGACCGCGACCGGGCCGCCTTCGCCGCGTACCGCCGCGCGAGCCGATTGCAGCAGGGGGCCGAGCAGGCGCGGGCCGAGGCCGCGCGGACCCCGGCCGAGATCGCCGACCTGCTGGCTGAGGTAGTCCGCCGCCTGAGCCAGCTCACGACCACCGACGCCCTCGATGTGGACCGGGTGCTGGGGCTGCGGTTGGCCGAGGCCGCTCGCGACGCGGTGCGCCAGCTCCCGTTGGACGTGGCCAGTCCGACCGGTTGAGCTGTCGAATGGGCCGATTGGCCTCAGAATGCGGGCCCTACCGTTTGCGAGAGGGCTCACCATCAGCTAGGATTGGGCCGAAGGCCGCAGGGCGCCCACCCGCCCGCCCCTGACGCCCACCGGTGCGTGTGACCGGGTTCGCCCACGTGAGTGCCTGCCGATGCCGCCCACCGCCGCTCCTCCCGATCCGACCGAGCTGACGCGGATCCAGGCCGAGCTGGAGGGCGCAGAGCCCCTGGCGATCCTGGGCTGGGCCTACGAGCGCTTCGGCTCCGTCGCCATCGTGGCCAGCTTCCAGGCGGAGTCCTGCGCCCTCATCGACATGGCCACCCGTCTGGCTCCGGCGGAGCGGGTGCGGGTCATCACCCTGGACACCGGGTGGCTGCCGCCCGAGACCCACGCGCTCATCGCGCGCATGCGGGAGCGCTACCACGTCCCGATCGCAGTCTGGAGGCCCGACCCGGCGGCGGTCGACCGGATGGAGGCCGATCACGGCCGCGCGCTCTTCCGCCGATCGGTCGCGCTGCGCCGCCTGTGCTGCGAGGTCCGCAAGCAGGCGCCGCTCGCCCGCGCCCTCCAGGGGACCGAAGCCTGGATCACGGGCCTGCGGCGCGACCAGGCGCCGAGCCGGTGCGACACCCCGGTCGTCGAGGCCGACCTTGCGAACGGGGGGATCGCCAAGATCGCTCCCCTGGTCCGGTGGACCGCGGCCCAGGTCGACGCCTACCTCGAGCGCTGCGACGTGCCGCGCCATCCCCTCTACGCGCACGGGTACACCTCGATCGGCTGCGCGCCCTGCACGAGGGCCACCCGTCCCGGGGAGGACCCCCGCGCCGGGCGGTGGTGGTGGGAGGTGGGCGAGCCGAAGGAGTGCGGCCTCCATCCGAGCCACCCCGCGCGCCGCCCGGCCGCGGCCGAGACGGCGGCCTGAGGGTGGCCGGGCGTGGCGGGGCCGTCATCTGGTTCACCGGACTCTCCGGGGCGGGCAAGTCCACCCTGGCCCGGCGCCTCGAAGCCGAGATCGTGCGGGCCGGCCGCCGCGCGGTCGTGCTCGATGGCGACGAGGTGCGCGAGCACCTCTCCCAGGGGCTGGGGTTCAGCAAGGCGGATCGGGACACGAACATCCGGCGGATCGGATGGGTGGCGAACCTGGTCGCGGCGAGCGGCGGCCTCGCCATCGCCGCGGCCATCTCCCCCTACCGCGAGGTCCGGGACGAGGTCCGCCGTCGGGTCGGCAGCTTCGTCGAGGTCTACGTCCAGTGCAGCCTGGACGAGCTGGTCCGGCGCGACGTCAAGGGGCTCTACCGGCGGGCGCTCGCCGGTGAGATCGCCAACTTCACCGGTGTCAGCGACCCATACGAGCCGCCGCTTCGCCCCGAGGTCGTGGTGGACAGCGGCACCGAGCCGGTCGAGGCGTCGCTGACGCGGATCCTCGAGACCCTCGAGCGGCTCGGCCACATCCGGCGTCCGCCGGGAACGGCACCGCTCGCCGGCGATGACCGTCGGGCGCTGGCCGAGGAGGCCGCGGGCCTCCCCCGGCTCAGGGTCGGCTCCCGGGTCGCCACGGACGCCCACATGCTCGCGAGCGGGGCGCTCGCCCCGCTGGGCGGGTTCATGACCGCGGCGGAGCTCACCGCCGTCGTCGAGGACGGGCGGCTGCCCGGCGGGGAGCCGTTCACGATCCCCGTCAGCTGCCGGGTGGATGGGGATGCCGCCGCTGCGGTCCGGCGCCATGCCCGGGTCGCCCTCGAGGGGCCCGATGGCCCGTTCGCGGTGCTGGAGCTGCAGGAGGTCTTCCAGCCCGACCGGGCACGTGAGGCTGTTCGCGTGTTCGGGACCGACGAGATCGACCATCCCGGGGTTCGGACGCTGCTGGAGGGCGGCGATTACGCGCTCGCGGGTCCGGTCCGGGTCTTCGCCCCGGCTCGGGCCCGCTTTCCCGAGTACGAGCGCTCGCCGGCGGAGGTCCGTACGGCGGCCGCCGATCGCGGGTGGCGGACCATGGTCGGCTTCCAGACCCGCAATCCGGTCCACCGGGCCCACGAGTACCTCCAGAAGGTGGCGCTGGAGGTGGTGGACGGGCTCCTCCTCCACCCCCTGGTCGGGGACACGAAGGACGACGACACCCCCCCGGACGTTCGGATCCGCTGCTACGAGGCGCTCCTTGAGGGGTACTACCCCGCCGATCGGGTGCTGCTGGCGACCAACCCCGCCTGGATGCGCTATGCGGGGCCGCGAGAGGCCGTCTTCCACGCGATCATCCGGCGCAACTACGGCTGCACCCACTTCATCGTCGGGCGTGACCACGCTGGGGTCGGCCGCTACTACGACACCTACGCCGCCCACCGCGTGTTCGACCAGTACGCGCCCGGCGAGCTGGGGATCGAGATCCTCCGCTTCGAGCACGCCTTCTACTGCCGGCGCTGCGAGGGGATGGCCTCGACCCGGACCTGCCCCCACCCGGTCGCCGACCACACCGTCCTCAGCGGGACCCGGGTGCGGGAGATGCTGGCGGCGGGGAGCCTGCCCCCGGCCGAGTTCTCGCGCCCCGAGGTGGCGTCGATCCTCGCCGCCGCCAGCCGAACCCCCGCGGCGGTGGACTGACCCGTCGGGGGGCCGCGGTCGCCCGCGGGCCAGCGAGCACCGGGGCGCGGGGGCTGCCGCCGGCGGCTCGGCCCGTGCGGGCCCGGTGCCGAGGCCCTACCCTCTCAAGGGGTCAGGCCACCAACCGGGGGGAGCTCGTGCCCGAGGCGTGCATCTTCTGCCGGATCGTCCGCGGCGAGCTGCCGGCGGAGGTCGTCCACCGGGAGGCCGGGCTGGTGGCGATCCGAGATATCCAGCCGGTGGCCGCGACCCACGTGCTCGTGATCCCCGAACGCCACGTGGCCGACCTGCGCGGGCTCGGGCCCGAGGACGCCGACCTGTGGTGGCGCCTCACCCGTGCCGCCAACCAGGTCGCCGAGCAGCTCGGGCACACGACCGGTTATCGCTTCTACGTCAGCGTTGGCCCGGGCGGCGGCCAGACCGTCTTCCACCTCCACATCCATGTCCTCGGCGGCCCCATGGCCCGGCTGCCCGTCTAGGCGGCGCCCGCCCCGCTCCGCCGGAGCCGGTGCCGGGCCCGCGGCGGTTGATCGGGGGCGATTCGCGGTATTGTTGACCGACACGGTCTGGTTCCCACGGAGCCCGGCCGCCACGAGCCAGGAGCTGGGGATGAGATGGGTATCACCTCGCGCGATCTGATCAACCGGGCGCGGCTCGCGATCCCCGAGGTCACGGTCCAGGAGGTGCGGCGGCGCCAGGAGCACCACGACGGGCCGGTGCTCATCGACATCCGCGAGAAGGACGAGGTGGAGCAGGGCCTCCTCCCCGGTGCGCTCCACATCCCGAGGGGCTTCCTCGAGCTCCAGATCGAGGACCGCGTCCCTGACCGCGCCACCCCGATCACGCTCTACTGCGCGGGCGGCACCCGGTCGCTCTTCGGCGCGCAGACCCTGCGCGAGATGGGCTACACCCGGGTCGAGTCGATGGCCGGTGGCTTCGGCGCGTGGAAGGACCAGGGCCTCCCCTTCGTCCTGCCCCGGACCTTCACCGCCGAGCAGCGAGAGCGCTACTCGCGCCACTTCCTCGTCCCCGAGGTCGGAGAGCTCGGGCAGGCCAAGCTGCTCGACAGCAAGGTGCTGCTGATCGGGGCGGGCGGGCTCGGTGCCCCCGTCGCCTACTACCTCGGCGCAGCCGGTGTCGGCACCCTGGGGCTGGTGGACTTCGACCGGGTCGATCGGAGCAACCTTCAGCGCCAGATCATCCACAGCGAGGACCGCCTGGGGATGCTCAAGACCGAGTCGGCCGCGCTCACGCTCAAGGCGCTGAACCCCGACGTGACCGTCAACCAGCACAACATCCACCTCGACGCCAGCAACGCCGTCGAGCTCTTCGGCCGGTACGACGTCATCGTCAACGGCTGCGACAACTTCCCGACGCGCTACCTCGCCAACGACGTCGCCCTCTTCACCGGCAAGCCGCTCGTCGACGGCGGGATCTTCCGCTTCGAGGGCCAGGCGACCACGGTCGTGCCATTCGAGTCGCCCTGCTACCGGTGCCGCTATCCGATGCCGCCGCCCCCGGAGGAGGCACCCAGCTGCGCCGAGGCCGGGGTGCTGGGCGTGCTCCCGGGGCTGGTCGGCCTGGTGCAGGCGACGGAGGTCCTCAAGCTCCTGCTCGGCGTGGGCGACATCCTGAGCGGGCGGCTCCTCCACATCGACGCCCTGGCGATGGAGTTCCGGGAGTTCCGGGTCCGCCGCGACCCCGCCTGCCCGGTCTGCGGCGAGAACCGCACGATCACGGCGCCGATCGACTACGAGGGCTTCTGCCTCAACCCGAACCTGGTCCAGCCGGCGCCGCGCACCGCGACCGCCAGCTGAGCGGCGCCGGCTGGCCGCCGTAGACTGGCGGCCCATGGGCACCCCGGACGCGACCGACCTCGCCTATCTCCTCACGCTCCACCCGGACCCCGGGCCGGTGCTCCGCCGCCTCGACGCTGAGAGCCGGGCCGAGGACATCCCGAGCGTCGAGCCCTCGACCGGGCCACTCCTTTCGGTCCTGACCGCGGCCGTCGCCGCCCGCACCGTGCTGGAGGTCGGCACCGCGATCGGGTACTCGGGGCTCTGGATCGCCCGCGGGCTCGGCCCCGGCGGACGCATCACCACGATCGATCCCGATGGCTCGCGCCAGGCGCGGGCGGCGGCGGCGTTCGCCGAGGCCGGCCTCTCCCGTGTCCTGGACCCCCGCAACGCCCCGGCGCTCGAGGTCCTCCCGGGCTCGCCGGACCCTTCGACCTGGCGTTCCTCGACGCCCTGAAGGAGGAGCTCTGGGACTATCTCGAGCACGCCCTCCGCCTCGTGCGCCCGGGGGGGCTCGTGGTTGTCGACAATCTCCTGTGGTCCGGTGAGGCGGCCCGCGGGGCGCCACCGGACGCCTCGCCCGGGCGGCGCCGCTCGACCGAGGCCATCCGGGCGTTCAACCCCCGGTTTCTTGCCCATCCTCGTCTCGTGTCGACCATCCTTCCCGTCGGCGATGGCGTCGGGGTGGGGGTGGTTCGGGAGGCCCTGCTCGCCGGCTGATCCGGGCGGGCGGGGTTGAGGGGCGCGGGCCACGGGTACACTGGCTGTCGTGAAGGGACAGGCGGTCGCGATCGACGACGTCCTTGTCGCGATCGAGACGGCACGCGACAAGGTGATGGCCGACGAGGTCCGTTCTCTGGTGAAGTTCGGGGTGCCGCGCGCGCTCGCCCATCAGATGGTGGCCGCCCGCTACCAGCAGAAGGTGGCGGGTGAGGATGGCGAGCCCGCCGAGACCGAGGCGGCTCCCTGGACGGACATGAGCTGAGGCGAGCCCCAGCTCGATCCGGGGCCGCCACTCGGCGCCGACCGCTCGGGTAGGGCCGCGCCCCACGTCCCTGCGTTCGGGGGACCGATGGAGCGATGGACGCTCCTGGGTGCCCCGCCCCGTACCGCAGCCAACGCGGCTACCTCCCCCTCGCCGCCTATCGCGAGGCGCAGCTGGGCGACGGCGCATTCCTCGGCCAGCAGTTCGGCGTCGAGCTGGTCCGCACCGGGCCGCCCGACGACATGGCCGACCGGCGCCTGGCGGCGATCGCCTCCGAGATCGACCGCCTGCCGGTGCAGGTGAAGGATCTGATCCGGGCCGCGATCGAGGAGATCCAGGTGACGAGCGACCGCGGCTTGCCTCCTGCGACCCTCGCCGCCTGGTCCAACGGCGTGCTCCGGATCAATGGGGCCTCCCCCACCTTCGAGCGGCGTCCGCGCGGGCCGGCGGCGCTGAACGCCAGCGGCTCCCTTCTGCGCACGACCCTCATCCACGAGTGCGGGCACATCCTCGCCGAGGATCCCCGCGGCGGGGTCCCGCTCCGCGACTACCTCACCCTGCTGGCCGCGTCGGGCTGGCTGCCCGACCCGCTGCGCGACCCCCTCCCGTACGGGGCGGTGGGCGAGGATGTCCGCCAGCTCGCCGACCATTACGGACGCCGGTTGAGGGAGGCGCGTCCGGGCTGGGATCTCGGCCGGCCGCTGCGAGATCCTCGATTGCCAGGGGTTCGCCACTTCGACCGGGACGTGATGGCGAACCCGGGCGGGGACGCGAGTCCCGCAACCCGCCGCGGCCTCGGCCTCCTCGCCCAGGGCAGGCTGGCGGTCACCATCGCGGCATCGCACCGGCGCGACGAATACGAGCGTGCGCTGTCCGCGGTTGGGTTGACGCTTCCGGCGGTTCAGCGGACTCTCAACCGGCGCGGGCCGATAACGCGGTACGCGGGCGAGGAGGTGGCGGAGACGCCGGCGGAGCTCTTCGCCGTGCTCCACCGGGGCCGTCTGACGATCCATCAGGAACCGGAGGCGCTCAGAGAGGGGCAGCGGGTGCTCTGCGAGCCCTGGCTCTTGGCCGAGCGGTCCGGTCCTCCGCGCCAGCTCGCGCCTCGGATCGGCGCGCGCCGAACGCGCGGCGTCGGAGTGGTCGCGGGGCCGAGCGAGTGCCTGCAGCCGTCTCGGGGTCGCGGACGTTGAAGCTGATCCATGAGCTGATCGATCCTGCGACCGGGCGGTCGGTGACGGTGCGCGCCCACCCCGTCCGCATCGACGGCGACGAGACCCTGCGGGCGGCGGTGGCCGACTACTTCGCCGGTCCGGTCGAGGCACTGACCCCGCTGCGCCAGACCACGTGCGCAGGGCGCGGCACTCTACTCCAGGTGCTGCACCCTGGTGACGCGGACTGGTTCGATGCCTGCCTGGATCAGGCCTCCGCTGGGCTCGGGCTGCGCCACCTCCGACGGTTCGGCCCCGCGTGAATGCGACAGGAACCTACGTTCGCCCCACTGCCTGTTGCCAACCGTTGGAGGCAGCGCTATCCTCTCGCCACCCCGCGTCGGTGGGTAGCTCGCGGGCCGCGGCAGCCGGATGCAGGACGGATGGCGTGAGAGAGGGCCTCGGGTGGGCTCGCAGGCGCCTGCGACCACCTCTGCGCGCGATGGCGGCCCCGCCCAGACGGACGGGAGCGCCGCGCCGAGCGTGGGTCTGCGCCGTGGCTGGGTCGTTGAGCGTGGTTGCCATGGCGGCATGCGGTCCGGCACCAGCGGCAGTGCACATACCGGGCCCGGCGCCGACCGCATCCCCGACACGGGTGCGTACGGTTCTGGGTGCTCCCGAGCGACCCGCCACCACGGCAACACCGATGAAGATCGCGCCGGGCGTGGCGGCTCCAGCCTCCGACGTCGCCCCGCCGCGCTTCACCGTGAGCCGTCGACACCCCCCACCGCCCGGAACCCCGGTCTCGGTGGTCGTCGCCGATTTTCTCCGCGACAACTACATCGAGAACGTGGCGATCGAACGGGACGACCCGCGACTTCTCCGGTATGCGGATGGTGGGCGTTTTCTGCTCGCGGAGCAGAGGGCAGTGGCGGCAGGAGCTCAACAAGGCCTCAGGGGTCACGCAATACGTGACCGATTCACGGACATCCGGGTCGGTACTCTGGTAGATCCGGGCCGACGCCAAGTGGCGATCGCAATCTACGCGAGCGGTGTCGAGTGGCGGGTCGCCGAGATAGCAGGACAGTTGAGGCGCGAGGTGTATTACTTTCACGATCTATTTTGGTGTGCCCAGAGTCAGCCGCGCGGGCCTTACCTTCTGGTGGACTCAGCAGTACTCCCGTGAAGTCAGCTAGTGTCGTTGCTGCAGCGGTTGCGTTAGTCATGTTTGCCTCGATTGCCGACGCGCAGGCACACAACCCTCCTCCTACGCTCCACTGCAATGCAGCCTCAGCCGGAGATGTGTTTGGTGGGAGGTGCTATCGCCCTGCCTCACCCTCCGCTCCGAGCCGTCCGGCGTACTTCCACCCGTGGTCCATGGCGCAGCCCGTCAATCGCACCGGATGCGTGCCGTACGAGGAGATCACCTGGGCAGACGGCACGGCTGCAGTCGGGGGGCCCGAGCCCTACGGCTTCTTCTTCTACGGCGGCTTCAAGATCCAGCGCGTCCTCTCCGATCCCACGACGGACTGGGGGTGGGAGTGGTACATCCCCTGCAACCCCAAGGTGGCGATGAGATTCGTCGGGATCGTCCACATGCCCCGAGCCCCAAGCCCCTGTCCGACGGGCGTGCCCGACTGCCACCCGGGTGTCAGCATTCCTGGGTTTCTGGCAGCGGCTCGGGGGGCAGTGCCGCTTGAGCGCGTCGTCGTCAATCCGGTATCCGTTGGCGTGGTGAACGTCCGGGTCGTGGCCGCGCTCGATCCTCTCCCGGTGCCGCGGATGGCCACGGTCCGGGTGACCGTTCCCGATCTGGGCGATCTGGATCCTGGCGAGCGGGTCCACGTGCTGTGGATCGTGACGGCGACGCCGGAGCCGTGGACGTGGCTGTGGCCGGACGGGAGCGCCTCGACCGCCGGACGGTGGGTGCCGCAGTCGGACGAGCGCGGCGCCGAGATCCGGGTCAACCTCACGTATCGCGTGACGGCCGCCGGATTCTGGTCCGATGGCGTGGTCGTGCACAGCCTCCCTGGGTTCACCGTCGGCACCATCACGGTTCCCACCGCCATGGCGTACGACGTGGTTCAGGTCCAGCCGGCGGTCGAGTAGCGGCCGGTCAGGGGTTCCGTACGCCCACCCCCGATCCGACCCGCGGCTACACTTGAGACCTACCGGGGCCGCCTAGCTCAGCTGGTTAGAGCGCACGGTTCACATCCGTGAGGTCGAGGGTTCGAGTCCCCCGGCGGCCACCAGCGGGCGGGTGGTGGGGCCGGCGGTCAGCCCGCGGCCGCCCCCCTCGGCGTGCGATCCTTACCTTCCCATGCGCAATCCCGGAAGTCGCGAGCTCCGACGACGCCAGGCCCGCCTGGAGGGTCAACGCCGCGCGGAGGTTCGCGAGAAGGTCGAAGCCCAGGCTCCAAACCAGCAGGAGCGGCTGCGCCGGGGCGGGCTCTTCCTCGGGGTGTCTCCACGGCAGGTGACGAGGCTGGCGCTTGCCACCACCCTCGGCGCGGTCGTCCTGGTGGGGCTGGGGGTGCTCGCGCTCCTGATCGAGCTCGGCCAGAACGATCTCCCCCTGGGGGTGGTCCTCGTCGTTCTGGCAGCGCTCTGCGGCGGGGCTGGGGCCTCTGTCGTGGCCCCGGCCATCCCCCCGGCGCGGCGCGACCAGAAGACGTCGCCCGAGACCGTCCAAGGCCAGCTCGTGGGCGCCAGCGAGGTATCGGGCACACCCGGCCTGGCACTGGTCGCACTCAATGTCAACCGCGGGATCCAGGAGTTCAGGGTGCGCCCCGAGCTCTATCAGAAGCTCCAGGGAGGGGCGGTGACGGTCGGGCTCACGGTGACCCCGAACCTCCAGCACGTGCTCACCCTCACTGTGATCCGGCGGGACCGGCTCGCCCGGCTCCAGTCGCCCCCGATCAGCCGGGCGGTCCGGATGAGCGTCTGGCTCCCGTACCTCTCGTTCGCCGCCCTGATCGGCGGCCTTGCTCTCGGCGGGCTGATCGGGGCCTTCCTCCCACTCGGCACCAGCCCCCTTCACGCTCTGGCGGCTGCTCTGCTCGCCGCCGCCCTCGCAGGAGGGGTGGCGGTGGGCCTGCGCCTCTACGCGAGGCGGCTCATGCGGGGCCTGGACCTTCCCACCTGACCCGAGCTGGTCGCGGCGCCCGGGCTCCCTGGTAGACTCCAGCGGGCCCCCATCCTGCGTCCGGGACCACCGGGCGCAATCCCACAGGTATCGGGAGGTACGCGCGTGGAGCGCGAGTACGAACTCATGTACATTGTCCGGCCGGATCTGGACGAAGAGCAGGTCCGCGCCACGATGGACGAGGTGACCTCGATGGTCGCCGGGCGTGGCGGCGAGGTCGTCAAGTCATCCCTTTGGGGCCGTCGGCGCCTCGCCTACCTCGTGGCGGGATTCCACGACGGCTACTACGTCGTCGCCGAAACCCGACTGCCCGGTGACCAGCTTGGTGAGATCGAACGCCAGCTCCGCCTTTCGGAGACGGTCATCCGGCACATGATCACGATCGCCCGGCCGGTCCGGCAGGAGGGCGAGCGACCTGCACGCGGTCGGGAGCGCTGGCGCGACCGCGAGCGGGGCCGCGGTCGGGGCCGTGCCGCAGCGGCCAGCGACGGTTCGGAGCTTGCCGAGCCGTCCTCCGCCGAACCCGCCCCGGTATCGGCCGAGGACGGGCCGGCCACAGCTGCGCCGGCCGAAGAGGAAGCGCCGACCATGGTGGGCCCGGACCAGGACGGCGCCCTCGCAGGACCACTGGCGATGGAAGGACCGGCCGCTCCCGCGGCCGAAAGGGAGGAGACCAACGTGCCCGAGGCCCGCCCCGCTGGGGACGACGACGAGCTGGACGACGACGAGGACGAGGACCTCGAGGACGACGACGACGACGACGACGAGGACCTCGAGGACGACGACGAGGACGAGGACGACTGACCGTGGCCGGCTCGCTGAACCGCGTCATGTTGATCGGCCGCCTCACCGCGGACCCGGAGATGCGCTACCTGCCGAGCGGCCAGCCGGTCACCCAACTTCGCCTGGCCACCAATCGCTACGGCACGAGTTCGGAAGGCGAACGGCGTGAGTTCACCGACTACCACGACATCGTGGTCTGGAACATCGGCCAGCGCAAGCTCGCCGAGATCGCCGGCCAATACCTTCGCAAAGGCAGCCTCGTCTACGTCGAGGGGCGCCTCCAGACCCGATCCTGGGAAGGGCAGGACGGCCAGAAGCGGTACCGGACCGAGGTGAACGCCAACGACATCCAATTCCTCGAGCCGCGTGGAGCCGGCGGCGGGGACGTCGACGAGGCCGCTCCGCGCCAGCCCGTCGCCGTTCCCGGGACCCCCGCTGACGCCGAGGGGGATGTGGATCCCAACGACATCCCCTTCTGACCCAGAGGTGTACCGATGATGGCTGACTACGGACGCCGGCGGCCCCGCAAGGTCTGCAACTTCTGCCTGGAGCGGATCATCTTCGTCGACCACAAGGAGGTGACCCGACTCCGCCGCTACATCAGTGAGCGGGGCAAGATCCTGCCCCGACGGGTGACGGGTACCTGCGCCCTTCACCAGCGCCGGCTGACGGTGGCCCTGAAGCGCGCCCGCCACATCGCGCTCCTCCCGTTCACGACCGACCAGCGCTGACCGCGCAGGGCGGCCGAGCTGCGCGCGGCACCCTCCGGCGGGGGCCGTCCAGCCGGCCCGGGGCGCCCGACAGCCGCCTCGGACCGGTTGGCGGCCACGGGGGCTCGGCGCGAGCCGGATCATCGGCCGCGGACCGCACCGATGGCTGAGCCGCTCACCGACCCCGCCCAGGACCCCATCGCGCTGGCGCTCCGCGCTGCCCGATGGAGGGCGCTGGTCGACGCGCGCGAGGCCCAGGTCGCCCGGTTGACCGGAGCCGCGTCGGGGCCGCCGGCCCCGGTGGGGCCCCAAGCTCACGGGCACTGGGATGTCCGGGCCGCGGCCTTCGACGCCTACTCGCGCGCCCACGACCTCGCGCGGGACCCGATGTACCGCCTCCTCGCCCGAGTCGCCGCGGGCCGGCGCCTCCTCGACGTTGGCGCCGGAACCGGCCGGTACGCCGTGCCTCTGGCGGGGATCGCCGAGGAGGTCACGGCCGTCGAACCGTCGGCGGGGATGCGGGAGCGGCTCGGCGCCCGGCTGACCGAGGAAGGCCGAACGAACGTGCGCGTCGTCGCGGGCACGTGGCCGGACGCGTCCGACGCCGTCGAACCGCATGACGTCGTCCTCGTCTCCCACGCCATTTACGGAACCCGGGACATCGTCGGCTTCCTGGCTGCGCTCGAGCGGGCGGCCCCGCTGCGAGTGGTCGCGCTCCGGGTCGAGCCGATGGGCGCACGGGTCGCCGGGCTCTTCTGCCGCCTCCACGGCGAGCCGGCCATCCCCGACCCCACCCTGGACACCCTCCTTCCGGTGCTCCTGGCGGGCGGGCGCCTCCCGTCCGTCCGAATCGCCCCCTACGGAGGCGGGGGGACCTTCGCGACCGTGGAGGCGGCGGCCGACTGGTCCGCCGAGCAGCTACGGCTGGCCGAGGACGACGCCCGCCGCGATGGGCTTGCCGAGATGCTCCTCCCACTGCTCGAGGCCGGGGAGGATGGCTGGCGCTGGCGCCAGCCGCTGCATGCCGGGATCGTCGCCTGGGGCGCGGACCCGAGCGGGCGCGGGGGCGATCCAGGGCCGACCCCGTAGACTGGAGCCATCGGGGCGGGCCGCGGCCGTGGCGGCCCCCCGGCGGCCCCCGGAGGTCGGATGTTCGAGTCCCAACAGCTGCGCGTCCCCGGCCCGACGCCGGTCCCCGATCGCGTCGTGCGGGCGATGGCGCGACCGCTCGTCGACCACAAGGGTCCGGAGTTCCATGCCCTGATGGAGCGGCTCCAGGCGGGCCTCCGTTGGGGGTTCGCGACCACCGCGCCGGTGCTGGTGCTCCCGAGCTCTGGGAGCGGCGGGTTGGAGGCGGCGGTGGCCAATCTCTGCCGACCGGGCGAGCCGGCGCTCTTCTGCACGGGGGGCGCCTTCGGCCGCCGCTGGGCCGACATGGGTCGCGCCTACGGGGCCGAGGTCATCGAGCTGGAAAGCGACTGGGGCGCCCCGGTGGCGGCCGACGACCTGGCCGCGCTGCTGGACCGCCATCCCACGGCCGCCGTCGTCTTCATAACCCACAACGAGACCAGCACCGGCGTCACCAATGACCTGCCCACCCTCGCCGCAGTTGTGAAGGCGGCTGGCCGCCTCCTCGCCGTCGACAGCGTGAGCGGGGTCCCCTGCCTGCCGATGGAGATGGATGCATGGGGGTGCGATGTGGTGGTCAGCGCCTCGCAGAAGGGGTGGATGGCGCCCCCGGGGGTGGCGCTCGTCGCCTGCAACGCGGCGGCCCTGGAGCGGGCTGCCGGCACGACCACCCCGCGCTGGTATTTCGACCTTGTCCGCAACCACGACTTCCTGCAGCGGGCCGAGACCCCGACCACGCCGGCCATCTCGGTGCTGTTCGGCCTCGCCGAGGGGCTCGCGATGCTCCAGGAGGAGGGCCGCGACGCGGTCTGGGCGCGCCACGCCCGCTGCGCCGGCGCCGTCCGGGCCGCCGTCGACGCGCTCGGCCTCAGCCGGCTCGCCCACCCTGACGCGGCCAGCGACGTCGTCACCGCGGTCCTGGCGCCACCGGGCGTCGACGGCGACGGGGTGCGGGCCTTTCGGGCGGGGCTGCGCGAGCGCCACGGGCTGGTGATCGCCGGCGGCCAGGGTCCCTTCGCGGACCGCCTCGTCCGGATCGGCCACCTGGGGGCCATCGACGACGCCGGGACGGTGGCGCTCGTGGACGCCTTCGAGGCCGGGGCACTCGAGCACGGCTGGTCGGCGGCGGCTCCCGGCGCTGCGCTGGACGCGGCCAGGGCCCGGCTCCACCCCGAGCCGGTGCCCGGTCGCACCACGACGGCCTGACCGTGGTGTCCCAGCCGCTTGGGCCCGCCGGGGCGACGGGGCGGGTCGCCGAGGTGACGCGGCGGATCCTGGTGGCCGACCCGATCGCCGACGACGGGGTCACCCGCCTGAGGCGGGCGGGCGCTGTGGACGTCGAAACCCGGCTGCCCACCGACGAGCTTGTGGCCCGAATCGGCGCCTATGACGCCCTGGTCGTGCGTTCGGAGACGAAGGTGACCCGCGAGGTGATCGCCGCCGGCACGCGTCTGCGCGTGATCGGACGGGCCGGGGTCGGCGTCGACAACATCGACGTCGCCGCCGCCAGCGAGCGCGGAATTCTGGTGGTCAACGCTCCGACCGGCAACACCGTCGCCGCCGCGGAGCACACCGTGGCGATGATGCTGGCCCTGGCGCGCAACATCGTGCCCGCGGCGCAGGCCCTGCGCGACGGCTCGTGGGAGCGCTCCCGCTTCGTCGGTACCGAGCTCCGCGACAAGACGCTGGCCGTGGTCGGACTCGGCAAGATCGGCTTCGAGGTGGCGCGGATGGCTCTGGGCCTGCAGATGCGGGTGGTGGCCCACGACCCCTTGGTCGCGCCCGACCGTGCCGCCCAGGCGGGCGTTCGCCTGGTGGACCTGGACACCGCGCTCGCGGAGGCCGACGTCCTCACCGTCCACACCCCCCTCACCGAGGGGACCCGCGGCCTGATCGGGGCCAAGGAGCTCGGGCGTCTGCGCCCGGGGGCACGCGTGATCAACGTCGGGCGGGGCGGCATCATCGACGAGGTGGCCCTGGCCGAGGCGGTGGCCGGCGGCCACCTCGCCGGGGCCGCGGTCGATGTCTTCACCAAGGAGCCGCCCCCGCCGGACCATCCCCTGATCCGCTGTGCCGGCGTCCTTGCCACCCCTCATCTGGGGGCCTCCACGGTCGAGGCCCAGGTATCGGTCGCGACCGGCGTCGCTGATCAGATCGTGTCCGTGCTGAGCGGCGGAGCAGCGCGCTGGGCCGTCAACGCCCCGCAGCTCGGTCCCGAGGAGTTGGCGCGACTGGAGCCGTACCGGGTGCTGGCTCGCCGGCTGGGCAGCCTCTACGCCCAGCTCGGTGGCGGGCAGGTCCGAGCCCTCACCGTGATCTACCGGGGGGAGGTGGCGGATGCGGAGCCGGCCTTCCTCACCGCCGAGATCATCGGCGGCCTGCTCCAGCACTTCACCCAGGATCCGGTGAACGTCGTGAACGCCCGCTGGCTCGCCCGCCGGCACGGGATCGAGGTCAGCGAGCAGCGCAGCCAGGAGACGGTCGAGTACGCGAGCTCGATCACCCTGCGGATCGACGGTTCGGGCGTGCGCGAGCTGACCGGCACCCTCTCCGACGGGACCCCCCGGATCGTGCGCCTCGACGGGTTCCATCTCGACCTCGTGCCCCAGGGCACGTTCCTCCTCTTCCGCCACACCGATCGCCCCGGCATGATCGGGGCGATCGGCAGCTGCCTTGGTGGGGCGGGGGTGAACATCGCCGAGCTCCAGCTGGGGCGGGACCGGCCCCGCGGCGAGGCGGTGATGGCGGTCGTCGTGGATGAACCGGTCCCCTCCCAGCTCGCCGAGGAGCTGCGCCGGCTCGACGGGGTGGCCTCGCTCGCCGTCGTCGAGCTCTAGCCGTGGCCGAGCTACGCCCCTTCCGGGGGCTGCGGTACGACCCCGGCGTCGTCGACCTGGGGGCCGTGCTCGCTCCCCCCTACGACGTGATCGACGTCGCCCAGCAGGAGCAGCTGTACGGGCGGGCGATGCAGAACGTCGTGCGCTTCGAGCTGGGTCGCGACCTCCCCGACGACGTTCCCGGGGTCCGCGATCGCTACACCCGTGCCCGGGATCACCTCGCCGCCTGGCGCGCCACCGGAGCCGTGATCCAGGACGAGCGGCCGTCGCTGTACCTGCATGCCCATGCCTTCCACCCCCCCCGGGGCGGGCCCCTGGAGCGGGTCGGGGTCTTCGCGGCGGTGACGCCGGTGCCCTGGGACCGGGGCGTCGTCCTTCGCCACGAGCACACGATGCGTGGCCCGAAGGCGGACCGGATGCGCCTGCTCGAGACCGCCGCCGTCCAGGGCTCGCCGGTCTTCGCCCTCTGGGAGGACGCGGATCGGGCCTCGGCGGCGCTCCGCCGTCACGTCGCCACCGTCCCGCCCACCGCCGAGGCGGTCACGGAGGGCGAGCACGGGACCGAGCGCCACCGCCTCTGGGTGGTCGCCGCCGACGAGACGCCGGAGGGGACGGCGGCCGCCATCCTCGGCGCCCTCGCGACGGCCCGACTCGTCATCGCCGATGGCCACCATCGGTACGAGACCGGCCTCGCCTATGCCCAGGCGCATCCAGACCGGCCGTCGGCGCTCCTCATGTACCTGGCGCCCCTCGACGACCCCAGCCACGTGATCGTGCCGACGCACCGGGTCGTCCCCGGCCCCGTGCCGGCGATCCCCACGCTGCGGTCGGCGCTCGAGGCGGCCGGGTACTGCTGGGAGGCGGCGGCCGACCTGGGGGTGGTGCTGGCCCGGACGGCGGCGCTGCGCGACGGGGCGCACGCCTTCGGGGTCGTGGCCCGGGACGGGTTGGCCGTGGCCCACCGCCCCCGACGGGCGGGGGAGGGTGCTCGCGCCGGTCTGGACGTCACCGTCCTCCAGGAGGAGATCCTCGCGCCTCATCTCGGGATCGACGCCGACGCGGTCACCGCCGGCCGTCTTCGGTTCAGCCGCGACCCGAGGGCCGTGGTCCGCATGGTTGGCGAGTCGGGCGGGCTCGGCCTCCTCCTGAACCCCACCTCGGTGGCGGACGTGGCCGCGGTCGCCCGGGCCGGCGAGTCGATGCCCCAGAAGTCGACCTACTTCCTGCCCAAGGTGCCGACCGGGCTGGTGCTCCTGCCGCTCAGCTGAACCCGCCGATCAGCGGTTTCCCGACTGCGCGGTTCGGGTACGCTGGGGACACGATGCCGACGTACGTGTACCGGTGCGCCGAGGACCACGAGTTCGAGGCCATCCAGCGGATCACCGAGGAGCCGCTCACGGCCTGCGCCGAGTGCGGTGGGCCCGCCCGCCGGGTGGTGCTCCCGGTGGGGATCGTCTTCAAGGGCTCGGGCTTCTACAAGACCGACTCGCGCCGAGCGGAGTCGGCAACCGCCGCGACCAGCTCGGCCCCGAGCCGGGACACCAAGAGCTCCCCGACCGAGCCACAGGCCGCCAGCGACGCGGGCGGCCCCTCCCCCAAGCCGGCCGCCGTGCCCGGCGCCACGACCGCCGCGTCCTCGCCCAGCGCCGCCGCCGCCTCCACCTCCCCCACCGGCTGAGTCGGCCGGCACCCCGAAGGAGACCCTGATGGCCGATGAGACCACCGTGAGCGACGCCACCTTCCAGGCCGAGGTGCTGCAGTCGCAGCAGCCGGTCCTGGTCGACTTCTGGGCGGAGTGGTGCCAGCCCTGCAAGATGCTGGAGCCGATCGTCGCGGACCTCGCCACCGAGTACGGCGCCCGGATCAAGGTGGCCAAGCTCGACGTCGACGCCAATCCCGAAACCGCGGGTCGGTTCGGGGTCATGAGCATCCCCACCCTGATCCTCTTCAAGTCTGGGGCGGAGGCCCAGCGCCTGGTGGGCTACCAGCCCAAGCCGGCCCTCAAGGCCAAGCTCGACGCCGCGCTGAACTGACCTGCGGGCCGGCGGCGGCCGCGGTCGCCCGTGATCGCGGGCGTTAATCGTTTCTTAGTTCCGCGTTTCCCCGCCGTTAATGAGCGGGCTCGTACCGTCGAAGCTGTGGCGGCGGGAGTGAGCGCGGCCGGCGCCAGTGCGCTGGCGCGGACGGCCAGGGCCGGGACCGGTGTGGCGGTCGATGGCCTGCGCGTGCGCTTCGGGGCTCGCGAGGTCGTTCACGGGGTCACGGTCGGCTTCCACGCCCACCGAGTCACGGCCCTGATCGGGCCAACCGGGTGTGGCAAGACGACCGTGCTCCGGGCGCTCAACCGCCTCCACGATGGCCGCCCCGGGGTTCACATCTCCGGGTCGGTCCGGATCGGCGACGAGGAGGTCTACGATCCCCGCGCGGATGTCCGCGACCTCCGCCGCCGCATCGGCATGCTCTTCCAGCGGCCCAACCCCTTCCCCTTGAGCATCCGTGAAAACATCGCCCTCGCCGCCCGCATCCACGGCCTGTGGTCGCGCCAGGACGCGGCCGAGCGCACCGAGGCGATCCTCCGCGAGGTCGGCCTCTGGGAGGCGGTGCGGGACCGGCTCGGCCAGGCGCCGTTTCTCCTCTCGGGCGGTCAGCAGCAGCTCCTCTGCCTGGCTCGGGCGCTGGCGGTGGAGCCCGACGTCCTGCTCCTCGACGAGCCGACGTCGTCCCTGGACCCGGGGACGACCGCCCGCATCGAGGAGCTGATCTCGGCTCTGCGCGACAAGATGACGATCATCATCGTGACCCACAACCTCCAGCAGGCGCGCCGGGTCGCGGATGAGGTCTGCCTCCTGCTCGACGGCGAGGTCGTCGAGCAGGCCCCGGCCGACCGGTTCTTCCAGGCCCCGGCCGACGAGCGGTCGCGCGCCTACGTCGACGGACGCGTCGGCTGAGGCCCGGGACGGGCCGCGGGTCGGCCGGGGTGCGGGCGCGGCAGCGGGGCTCGGCCGCGGTGCGGGCGGCTGCAGCGGGATGGCCGGGGCGCCGGCGGCGGCTGGCCGACGCGGACCTCAGCCGGGCGGACCGGATCCTGCGCACCGTGCTCCTGGTGGGCACCGCCGTTCCCGCCCTCGTCCTCCTCTTCATCACCGCCGAGATGGTGCTGAGCGCGCTTCCCGCCCTCATCTACGCGGGAGGCGACTTCTTCACCCACCAGCTCTTCACCTTCGGCAACCTCTACGCCACCGGCCAGTCTGTCGCCCATGGGGTCCGGGCGCCCCTGGGCGCCTCCTACGGGGCTGCCCCGTTCATCATCGGCACCATCGCCTCCTCGGCGGTCGCGCTCGTGATCGCCGTGCCGGTGTCGGTGGGGGCCGTGCTCGCTCTCGTGGAGCTGGTTCCCCGGCCGGTCCAGCCCGCCCTGTCGGTGTTCCTCGAACTGCTGGCGGGCATCCCCAGCGTCGCCTACGGCTTCTGGGGCGTCCTCTACTTCGGCCCCGCCATGGCCCAGCACCTCTACCCGGTCCTCACCCGGCTGGGGGTGGTGCTCCCCTTCATGCGCGGGCCGGTGGGAGCTGGGGAGGGGCTCCTGACCACCGGCTTCATCCTGGCGGTGATGATCATCCCGATCATCGCCTCGACCACGCGCGAGCTGGTCCGGACCGTGCCGGCCCTGGCCCGGGAGGGGGCGCTGGCGCTAGGGATGACCCGGTACGAGACGCTCCGCGCGGTCACCCTCCCGTACATCCGGAGCGGGATCCTGGCGGCCTCGATCCTGGGCTGGGCCCGCGCCATCGGGGAGACGATGGCGGTGCTGATGATCAGCGGCGACCTCCTCAACACCCTGCCCGCGAACATCTACTCGCCCTTCTCCTCGATCGCCGCGACCATCGTCGATCTCCTGGACTCGGCCCTCACCGACCCGACCGGGATGGCGGTCCACGCGCTGGCGGCGATCGGGGTGGTGCTGCTCGTGATCAGCCTGGCATCCAACCTCGTCGGCCGACTCCTCATCCGCCGGGTGGCCCTGGGGGCTCTGCCGGTAGGCCGGGGGATCTGAGGGGGTGCGGACCTCGCTGCGCGGTGCCCGCGACGCCATCTTCTGGACCCTGTGCGCGGGGGCGCTCCTCCTCGTGGTCGCCCCCGCCCTCGCGATCATCGGCAGCCTCCTCCAGCAGGCCTGGCCGGTTCTGACGCTCCACCTGCTCACGACCACCACGGCCGTGGACGGCCTCCAGAACGCGCTGCTCGGCACCCTGGTCCTGTGCGTCGGGATCCTGGTCCTGGCCGGGCCCATCGGCATCGCGGCCGGCGTGTACCTGGCCGAGTTCGGTCCCCCGGCGCGGAGCTCGTGGCTGCGGCTGGGGTCGGAGACCCTGGCCGGCATCCCCTCGATCGTGGTGGGCTACGTCGCCTACCTTGTGCTCGACGAGGAGCTCCATTGGGGCTACTCGCTCCTGGCCGGCATCCTCGCCCTCTCGGCGATCGTCCTCCCCTACATCGTCAAGACCACCGAGGTGGCCCTCCGGCAGGTGCCGACCACCCTGCGCGAGGGGGCCGCCGCCCTCGGCCTCCCGCGTCACACCACGCTTCGGCGCGTCCTCCTGCCCCCCGCGATCCCCGGCATCGCCTCGGGGCTGGTGGTCGCGCTGGCGATCTCGGTCGGGGAGACGGCCCCCCTCCTGTACACGGTGGGCTTCAGCGACAACAACCCGACCCCCTACCTGTTCCAGCACCCCCTGGGCTACCTGACCTACGTCGTCTTCCTCAACGCCACGCTGCCGACCCGCCAGGAGCACCAGGTGGCGGCGGCGGCCGGGGTGATGATCGTGCTCATCCTCATCGTCCTCATCGCCGCCGGCCGGCTGATCGCGCGGCGGGCCGCCCGGCACGCCGCCCGCATGGCCAACTAGGGAGGCGCGCGACCTCAGCCGTCGGCCCCGGTGGCTCGGTCCCCCGCCGCGTCCGGCCCTTGGGCTCGGGCCGCCTCGACGGCGGTGAGGGCCTGACGCAGGCTTTCGATCCAGTCGGTCTGGTGGCGCCCCACCAGGCGGACGCACCACGCCAGCGCGTGGCTCCGGCTCCGGGCGACGCCGCTCTCGACGAGGGTGTCCAACACCTGGCGCTCGGGAAGCCGCAGGCGGGTCATCACCGGCACGCTCAGGGTCGTGAAGCAGTGGCGCTCGCCGCTCACGGTGACCCCCCACGACACCTGGCGGTGGAACCGGTGCTGGGCCTCGTCGGCGATGGCCATCCGGGTCGGCCGGGTCTCCTCCCGGAACCGCCGGGCGCGAGCCTCCCGGGCGGCGGCCCGGGCTGCCGAGGTCGTGCCGGTGGGCAGGGCGGGGTCGTCGACCTCACCGATGACCAGGATCTCCTCCCGGTCGGCGCTGAGGGTTGGGGCCGCCACGTACCACGCGCTGGGGATGCGTCCCAAGAACCATGCGGCGATCTCGTCTGATGCATTCATGCTTACTAACTTACACGATTGCACCTGCGGGTGCCGGTCCCGCAGCGCCGCCCTTGGCGGGATGCGGCCGACGGCGTACCCTGACCGGATGGGAGAGGCGACGGCGCGGACGACGCCGGAGGCCGCGACCGCCAGCTGGTCGGCGCGAACCACGAACCGCTGGCTGATCCTCCTCACCCTCGGGCTGGCCGCCCGCGCCGCCCGCCGCGCGGGACCGGGTCGCCTCCTCGCCGTCCTCGCCCTGGCGGGGGGGCTCGGTTCCGCCACCGTCCGGGTCGACGCCGGGCCCGCCGGGCTCGTCGTCCGGTTCGGACCCTTCGGCTGGCCCCGCCGCCGGATTCCCCTGGGCCGGATCCGTCGCGCCCGCGTGGCCCGGGTCCATCCGCTTCTCTGGGGGGGGTGGGGCTACCGGCTCCAGCCCCAGGGCACCCGGGTCATCGTCCGCGGCGGCGAGGCGCTCGTGGTCGATCTCGTCCCGCACCGGTCCTTCGGGGTCACCGTTGACGGGGCGGCCGCCGCCGCGGCCCTCCTCAACCGAGCGGTCGAGCAGAGCCGGGCGGGCAGCTGACCGGTCCATCCCCGGGCGAGGCAGCCGCGCACTCCCGGGCCGACAATGGGGCGGTGCGCCGTCCCCATCGCCACCGTCCCGGCCGGTTCCGCCGCGATCCCGCCACGGTCAGCCTCTGGCTTCCGGACGGGGGCGACGACCTCGAGCCCCGGGCGCCGCTCGTCGTCGACACGCAAGCGGACGTCGCCATCCTCGGGGCGGGCCTCACTGGTCTGTGGACCGCCCTCCACCTCCTGCGCCGCCAGCCCGGGCTGCGGGTGGTGGTCCTGGAGGCGGAGGTGGCCGGGTTCGGCGCCTCGGGCCGCAACGGTGGCTGGTGCTCGGCCGGATTCGCCCTCTCCCCCGACCGGGTCGCCCACCGCTGGGGGCGGGACGTCGCCGCCCAGCTCCATCGGGCCCTCGCGGCGAGCGTCGACGCGGTCGGCCGCCTGGCGGGTGAGGAGGGCATCGACTGCGGGTTCGCCAAGGGCGGGGTGCTCCGGGTGGCGCGCGGCGCGGGGCAGGTGCCGGTGCTCGAGCGGGCGCTCGCCACCGCGAGCGCCCTGGGGATCGCTGACGGGCGCCGCCTGCTCGACGCGGCCGAGCTGGCCCGCCGGGTGCGCATCGCCGGGGCGGCGGCCGCGCTCTACAGCCCGGACTGCGCCGTCCTCCACCCGGGACGCCTCGTGCGCGGCCTGGCGCGGGCGGTGGAGCGGCGGGGCGGGGTGATCCACGAAGGTTCGCCGGTCGTCGAGGTCGTCCCCGGTCCCGGCCCGCGCCTGGTCACCGAGCGGGCCCTGGTCCGCGCCGGGCATGTGGTCCTGGCCGGCGAGGCGTACCTCACCCGCCTTGGCCCCTGGCACCGCCAGCTCCTGCCCGTCTACTCCCTCATGGTCGCGACCGAGCCCCTAGACGCCGACCGCTGGGACGAGATCGGCTGGAGCGGACGCGAAGCCATCGCCTCCACCCGGCTCTCGGTCGACTACGCGCAGCGCACCGCCGACGGGCGGATCGCGTTCGGCGGGCGCGGCGCCCCCTACCATCTCGGCTCACGGATCGCGGACCGCTACGACCAGCACGCGCCGACCCACGCCATGCTCCGCCGGCTGGTGCTGGACTGGTTCCCGCAGCTGGCCGGGGTCCGATTCACGCACGCGTGGGGGGGGCCCTTGGGGGTCAGCCGCGACTGGACGCCCGCGGTGACCCTCGACCGCCGGACCGGGATCGCCAGCAGCTGTGGGTACGCCGGCCAGGGGGTGGCCATGGCCCAGCTCGGCGGGCAGATCCTCGCCGACCTCATCACCGCGACCGACTCCGAGCTCCGCTCGCTCCCGATGGTCGGGCACCGATCCCCGGACTGGGAGTTGGAGCCGCTGCGATGGATGGGTGTCCGGTACGCCCAGTGGGGGCTGGGCCAGGCCGACCGCCGCGCCGAGCGCCGCGGTCGCCCCCCCTCCGGGCGCACCCTGGCGGAGCGGCTCGCCGCCCACTGACGAGCGCCCGACCGGTCCGAGGGGCGGCACGCCGCCGCCCGC
>DAHUZI010000019.1 GCA_027306595.1 Candidatus Dormiibacterota bacterium
TGTGGTCGATGATCCCGTAGTCCTTGGCCTCCTCCGGCGACATGTAGAAGTCGCGGTCGGAGTCCTGGGTGATCCGGTCCACCGGCTTGCCGGTGTGCTTGGCGAGGATCTCGTCCAGGGTGCGGCGGAGGCGGAGGATCTCCCGCGCATGGATCTGAATGTCGGTCGCCTGGCCCTGGAAGCCGCCCGAGGGCTGGTGCATCAGGATCCGCGTGTTGGGGAGGGAGAAGCGGAGGCCGGGATCGCCGCCGGCCAGCAGCAGGCAGGCCATCGACGCGGCCAGCCCCATGCAGGTCGTGCTGACCCGGGGCTTGACGTACTGCATCGTGTCGTAGATCGCCAGCCCGGCCGAGACGCTGCCTCCAGGGCTGTTGATGTAGAGGGAGATGTCCCGCTCCTCGTCCTCGCTCTCCAGGTAGAGGAGCTGGGCCATGACCAGGTTGGCGATCTGGTCGTCAATGGGGGTGCCGATGAAGATGATGCGGTCTTTCAGCAGGCGGGAATAGATGTCGAAGGCCCGCTCGCCGCGGTTGGTGGTCTCGATGACCATCGGGACAAGGGCCATGGCAGCTCCTGGATGCGGTCGGCTGCCCGAGGCAGGGTCGACCCGGAACGGGGGGGCGGTCGGGGGCGGCGGACCCGACGGCCGCCGCAGCCGGCTGCCGGGATTATAGGTCCGGTTCGGAGTCGGCCTTCCCGTCCGCGATCGCCGTCAGCCGGTCGGTGGCCCGCCGCCAGAGCAGCTCCCGCCGCAGGGCCGGGCGCGCCTGGTCCCGCCGGGCCCGGTCCCCGCGACGAAACAGCTGGTCCAAGGCCCGCTCGAGGTCGGCGTCGTCGACCGTGAGCCCCTCAACCCGGGCGACCGCCTCCAGGGTCACCTCCAGCTTGACTCGCTCGGTCGCCGGCTGGCGGCGCTGTCCGCGGATCTGCTCCACGGTCTGGCCGGTCGCCTGGAGGTACGCGTCGAGTGCGACCCCGGCGCTAGCCAGGCGGAGCTCGAGATCGCGCAGCTGGCGGTCCACCTCCCGCTGGATCATCGCCTCCGGGACGTCCACCGACGCCAGCCGCAGGACCTCCTCCAGCACCTGGCTCTCCCGCTTGCTGGTCGCGACCTCGGCCGCCGCCGCCTCCAGCCGCTCCCGGAGTGCGGCCCGCAGCTCGGCGAGCGTCTCGCCCATCCCCGCGATCGAGGCGAGGTTGTCGTCGATCGGCGGCAGCTCCTTGGTCTGCGCCTGCCGCACCGTCCCGCGGACCACGACCCTGGTGCCCCGGAGCTCCGGCTCGGGATAGTCGTCGCCGAGGACGAGGTCGGCCTCGAGTGGCTCGCCCACGCGGCGCCCGAGCAGGACCTCGGTCAGCCCCGGGAGCACGACCCCGGGGTCGAGGTCCAGCGTCTGGGTCCGGCCATCGCCGCCCACCAGCTGGCCGTCGCGGTACATGGCGAGGTCGGCCGTGACCCGGTCGCCCGCCTCGATGGGCCGGTCGCCGGCGTCGAAGAGGATCGCGTGCTCCCGCTGGACCATCGCCACCGCCGCCTCGACGTCCCGGTCGGTGACCGGGTCGGGGGCCAGCGGCGCCCGCAGGGCACGGTAGTCGCCCAGCTCGACTGCGGGCCGGACCACGACCGTGGCGGTGAACCGGAACGGCTCCCCCTCGTCGAGGGTCACCTCGCTCACCTCCGGCTGGGTGACCGGCTCGAGCCCGGTGTCCGTCAGGGCCCTCGTCCAGACCTCGGGAAGGAGGAGGTCGACCGCCTCCTGGCGAACAGTCTCCCACCCGACCGCCCGCTCCAGGACCGATCGGGGGACGCGCCCGGGGCGGAAGCCAGGGATGCGGACCCGCCCGGCGAGCCGGCGGACCGCTCGGTCCACGGCGCGCCCCACCTCGTCGGCCGGGGCGACGACGGTCACGACCGCCTCCGACCCGCCGCGGCGCTCGACCGCCACGTCCAGGGGCGCCGCCGCCGTGCTCATCGCCTCTCCGTCCTGTGTGCATGCCGGGCGCCGGTGGCCGCGGTCCGTGCGCGGACCGAGGCTCGAACTCGGACGGGTCACCCCACGGGGTCCTAGGCCCCGCGCGTCTACCGATACCGCCATCCGCGCCCGCCGAGGGCCGGCCGCGGCACGGGTCGCCCGGCGCCGCCGGAGTATAGCAACGGGCCCAGCTCAGGGCCTGCGCCGCGTTCCGCGGGGCTCGAGCCCGGGTCGGGGCCGTGCGTCTCGTATCATCGGAGCCGTGGAGAGACCTGGCGACACCGGCGGCGAGGGCGCTTCGGGCGGGGCCACCGGCCCGACTCCCCGGCGGGGCCGCCCGCGTCGGGTTCGTGTGGCCGAGACGGACGCGGCCCCGGCCCGCCCCACCCGGCGGGCGCGTCGACCGCGCGCGGCCGCTGCGCCCGTCCCCTCCGTGGTTGAGGAGATCGTGTCGCGGGTGCAGGCGCTGGTCGCCGACAACGAGCGCCTCCGGGAGGAGAACGCCGCCCTCCATGGCACCTTGACCCAGCTCACCGACGCCCTCAGCGGGATCGCGCCGCGACGGCGCGGACGGCCCCGGCGCCGAGCCGACTGACCCCGGCCGGCGGGGTCCGTGGCGCCTCGTGACCGGGCGGGCGCCCGCCCTCGACATCCGCTCCGACCCGTCCTAGGATGACCCTGTGCCCGTCAGCGGGGCAGCGGGCATGGACGGGCTGACGGTGGCCCCATCCGCACACGAGGAGGTCAGGTCCGTGGACCATCCGAGCGTGTCGCTGAGTCCGGTCGACGACCCCCGGCAGGTCGTCGCCAAGATCGAGCAGAAGGCGCTTCGGCTGTCAGCGCTCCTCCGCGACCTCGACAATCACCCGATCCCCCTCGACCCGGCGCTCCAGGACGAGCTGGACGCGGTCCTGGACCAGCTCGGCTGCCGCATCGCGGCCACCCTGACCCTGCACCAGACCCGGGCCGTGCCGGTCGCCTGACCGTCGCCGTCCCCGGCCGGTTCAGGGGCGGCGACCCCGTTCGAGCGCGGCAGGTAGAATAGGACGCGCGGGCGCCCATAGCTCAGCCCGGATAGAGCACCAGACTACGGATCTGGGTGCGGGGGTTCAAATCCCTCTGGGCGCGCCAGCGAAACCCCGGCAACCAAGCGGGTTTCTGCGCAGAAGCATTAGGCGAGTGCCTAGGGCCTTGGTGGCCTTGACGCCAACTGGAGCGGCGCCCCGCGGTCCGCCACCACCCCGAGGCCCACCCGAGGCGGTTCCGTCAGCCCGGCCGGCGCCCCCACCCGTAGCCGGAGGGGGCATGAGCCCATGGGAATCAGCGGACTCGACCGAGCCGACCGTTCGCCGAGCGGTCAGCTCGCCGCGTTCCCCCGCGACCGCGCTGTCCACGCAGCCGACTGCCGGGCGCGCCGCTGGGTCGCCCCGCCACCTGCCGGTCGCGGGCACCGGGGCATGACGGGCCGGCCTGGCGACCGTGCCGGCCTCGTGACCACCGTGCCATCCCGGACCGGGCAGTGGCGCCGTATAAACAAGTGGGGCGGCGCGCTCGTCGTCCCACCCGCGAGGAGACCCGCCCGTGACCCTGACCGCCCGCCGACTCCTCACCCTGGCCGCCGTGGTGGCGGTTATCCTCGGAGGCACGAGCGCTGGGCTGGCGCTCGCCGCGACCCGGACGATCCCGCCTCCCCTCCGCGTGCGACCGATGGCCCACCGCCTCGCCGCGCTCGCGCAGCCAGGGCGGGTCGCGGTGGCGCCCCGGGCGCTCTCCGGCGGGGAGCTGCCGCGCGACTGGCAAGACCACGGGACGTGGTGGCCGGCGATCGGCCAGCTGGGGACGCAGACGGCCCAGGTGGCGCTGCACCTCGGCCCCGTCGCCGGCTGGCTCCCGTGCCAGTACGGGCCGACCGGGGTCTCTGTCGTTGGCCGGCGGATGACGTACCGGTGCGCCGCGCGGCCGGGCTCGGCGGCAGGGGCGATCACCCTGGTCGCCCCGCTCGTCCAAACCGCCACCGGCTGGTGGGAGCACGCGGCCACGGACTCCCAGGCGGACCGGGCGACGTTTGCCGTCTTCCGGCGAGCGCGGCTCACCCGGGCGTCCAACGGGCGGCCGTGGTGGGTGACGCCCAACCGCGTCCTGGTCCGCATCGAACCGCCGCCGGAAACCCCCACGCTCGGACTCCGGCCCGGCTCCCAGCGGGTGCCGGCCGGCCACCCCGCGGGGCTGACCGTCACCGGCGCCCACTGGCCGGCCGGTGCCTACGCCGTGCTGTGGGACATGACGGACAACGTCGACACTACGCCAACGCCCGGGTCCTGGTGCGCGACGCCCGACTGCCAGTGGATGGTGCCGGCCTCTCCCCCAGGGACGTACGAGTTCGCCGTGTATCTCCACGCCCGCTCGGGGGCCCGGATCGCCAGTCTGCCGTCCACCGTCACGGTCACCTGGGTGGCGTCGAAGCCGGCACCGGCGCCGCCCCCGGCCGCTACCCCCACGCCACTGCCGACGCCTGTAGCGACCCCGACAGTGACCCCGACGCCGCCTCCGCCATCATCGACGTTCGCCTACTCACCGAACTGGTCCGGCTACGTCGTGGGGAACGGCCCGTACACGGGCGCCACGGGAACGTTCGATGTTCCCAACTTGTACGCATCCTCAACCCAGGCGTGGACCGCCGAGTGGGTTGGCATCGACGGCGCGGCCTCCTCGGACTCCTCTTTGATCCAGACGGGTGTGACCGAGATCTACGACCCGAGCACCAACCTCGTGAACTTCCAGGCGTGGTGGGAGATCCTCCCCGCACCGTCGACCTCGATCAACATGGCACTGTCGCCCGGGAACGCGATGACGGCCACCGTCGACCAAGTGAGCGCTGGGATCTGGGCTCTCACCTTGACGAACGACACAACCGGTGCGGCCTTCACGACCGAGCAGTCCTACACGGCACCGCTGTCCTCCGCCGAGTGGATCGTCGAGGCGCCAACCAATGGGGCGACTCACCAAATCGACCCTCTTGGCGACTACACCCCCGACGTGACCTTCACCAATGACCGGTTCAACGGGGTCCAGGCGACCTTGCAGGAGGAGATCATGGTGCAGAATGGCGCTCAAGTCTCCACTCCCTCGGACCTGTCGGCCTCCGGCAGCTTCAGTGTCGCCTACGGCAGCACCGCCCCGCCGGTTCCATAGGCGACGGGGGCCGCCCTGCCACGGGGTCATCGCAGCCGATCCATTCCTGGTGTAGGGGGAGTTGATCGCTCCGGACCTCGACCTGACACCGGCCGACCGCATGTACCTGGCGAAGCAACTTGTCGTGCTCCTGCGGGAGGTCGCCGCCGAGCTGAAGCAGAAAGGGTGGGACCCAGCCAATCGCCCCATCGGTGCTGATTGGCCATCCCGAGCCGTGGAGGGCGCGGAACTCCTCCGCGCCAAGCCCGGCTGCGCGGCGATCGCGCGGAGGACTCTCGTCCCTCAGCAGCGTGCGGTGGTGATCGAGCGGGCTTTGGGCCTATACCGGCCAGCCAACGAGCACGAGGCCGACTTCGTCAAGGGGGTGGCCGAGCAGGCCCTCGCGTAGGCTCCCGCCGCCCCCGCTCCCACGTCGCGGCCCGGCCGAGTCGGGCCGCGCGCCGGGATCGCCCAGGCGGAGCACGGCAGGGCATCCCGGTCCTGCCAGCGTGCGGCGATGCCGCGCATGTGCGCCTCGCCTGGTGTGTCCGCGTCCTCCCACGTCGCGATGTGAGCGAACCATTGCAGCGGGTCGAGGACGACCGCGTCCGGCACGGTCGGCAGGCAGGCCGGTGACGGTGGCGACCGCGCGGACGCCCGGCAGCGTGAGCCCGGTGACCGCGTCGGTGCCGGGCTTCCCCTCGCAGACGATGGCGGGGGTGTTGTCGGCAGACACGTCGCGCACCCGCTCCGTGCCCTCGAGCGGCAGGGCGGGGAGCGCGTTGCCGCCCAGCCCGCGCGGCCCGTCGAGCTGCTACCACCAGCAGCGCTTGGTGCCGTCGGTGTAATCCTGCCGACCGGGCACGGCGAGGGCCCAGCCGTCGAGAATGCAGATCCGGCCAGCGCGGTGCGGGCCCGACCGGCGTGCGCCGCGGGCGCCCGTTGCGGCCCCGGGCAGGGTCGGGGGCGCGACGCGGTGCGGCATCCCACGCGCGCACGATGCGTCGAGTCGGTGCCACCACCCGGGCTGGGCGGTTCGGTCGTCACGGGGCCACGCCCCGGCGCGTTCCCCGCGGGTGCACACGGCCCGCGCACCGTCGTCGGAGCGGAAGCCGGCGCAGCGCGTTCCGGTGCCGGCTGGCCGTCCTGGGTACCCGCTGCAGATGGGGCCGGAGCGGTCGCGAGTGTAGCGGTCAGCGCCAGTCACGCCCGCCTCCCGGCCGGTGCCCCGTGCGGCGGGGCGAACGCTGGGGTCCGATCAGCTCGCGGGACGACCTTGGTGGTGGTCCTCCGTTGCCGCCGGCCCCGGCTCCGGCCCCGGGCCGGGGTCGGTGGCGCCGTCCTCGGGCGCCGGGCGGGGCGGGGGCGAGGAGCTGTCCCGCCAGCGGGTCCGCCGGGACGGCCGCGAGCACCCGCGCGATCCGGCCGAGGGTCGGCCCAGTGATGGGCCGCCCCGGAGCGCCTTGCTGACTGCCGCCTCGCTGGGGCCCACGACCTGGGCGAACCCCTGCTGATCAAGGCCCCGGATGGCCAACTCGACGCGGAGCGCGGCCGCGTCGAAGGCGACCGTGCCGGCGCGACGGGGCTGGGCGCTGGTGGCCATGCCCCCAGTGGAGCAGGGCACGCCTGGTCAAAGCCGTCGGTTTCGTGTCGCGCTGTGGGATGAGAGGGTGGTGGAGGTGGAGCACGGCCAGACCCCATCGTCGGAGCGTGGCGGCCCCCGCGGCTGCGCGGTGGTGATCGAGGGCCGTCGGGGTGCGTATGGCACGCGGGTCCCCCAACTCATCGGCTGCGTGGCCGTGGGGGCGACCCTCACGCAGGTCCGCCGCCTCATCGCCGGAGCGATCGCGCTCCACGTCGCGGGGATGCCTTAGGACGGGCAGCGCGTCCCCCGCCCGACGGGCGTCGCCGCGGCGATCGTGCCGGTGCCGGCGGCAACGAACCACGCCCGGCCGGTCCGCGGGCGGCAGCCGGCGAGGCGCCTCGCTCCCGTGCGACCGTTCGCGCGATCATCTCCGCCCTCACCCGGGACGGGTGGGTTCATGCCGCCACCGTCGGAGAACATCGCCGGTTCCGTCACCCCGTCAAGCCGGGGCGCGTGACCGTCAGCGGGAAGCTCGGCCAGCCAGGGACGCCCGGGGCGGTCGCCAGCATCCGCCGGCAGTCTGGCCTGCGCTTGCGGTAGGCTCAACGCCCGGCGGCGAGCGACCCGCCTCCCCTCCGACGGGCCCGTCGAGCGCTCCCAACAGCCACCTGCTGCGCGACGTCACGAGTGGGTCGGGCGGGTCCGGGCTCAGCGTCAGCCAGGTCCCGCAACCGGGACATGGCGCCAAGAGTTGGGCTGGCGATACCTCCACGTCGGTCTCGCGTTGGAGACACGTCGTGCGTTCCGGCGGCCCGGCCAGCTGGTCCGACCCACAGCCCCAGGTCGCCCACGTGGCCATCAGGAGCCCGGCCAGCGCGGGCTGGTCGCGGAGCGAGGCACGCAGGGCCGGGTCGCCACGCGTCCGGACGTCGCCCTCGTGCGCTCGCAGCAGCGTGCGGATGCGGGTCGCTTGCCGATCGCTCGGCCGGGCCAGGACCCACAGCCGGCCGTTGGGCGGCGGCTACCAGCCGAGGACGTCGCGCGCCCGTGCGCCCGGCGGGCGCGGGATGGCCACCCTCGCGCGTCGAGCCCGGTCGAGCCTCATCGCGTGCTCGAGGGCCGCGCCGACGGCGCTGTCGCCCGGTTCCCCGGGGAGGATGGTCGGGTCCAAGGCGTCATCGAGTCGAACGTCGCCGGGGCGTCCCGGCCCGGTGGCGACGATCGCGGCGGCGAGTGCGGCCCGCCGATCGGCCCCGCGCATCCGTTTGCGGTGACGCCAGTCGCGGCGCCGCCCCCAGTCCTCGGCCAACACGGCGCCCTGACGATCGAGGTCGTCGGGCGCCCGTGCCCGGTCCTCGGCCCAGCCCTTGCACTGGCGCCAGGTGCAGCGGAGCGGGTCCCGTCGCCACGGTTCGGAAAGGTGGGGTTCGGCTGACTCCCACCAGCGCCTGTAGAGGAGGCGTGTCGGGCTCGGTGCCCGCCGGCCATCCTGGGCGGCAGCCTCGAGTCGCGTCTTCACCCAGTGGCGCTGCGCCACCACCGTCGGCGGGTACCGGTACGGAGGCTTCCGGCCCTGCCCCCGGACGCGCCGTCCGCCATCGACCAAGCCGTCCGCGATGTGCCGCTCGACGGTGCGCCAGCCGCCGAGGCCGAGCTGGACGGCGTGGTCGGCGACCTGCTGCTGGGTGAGCCATCCGCCCGCCGGGTCGTCGGCCACGGTCAGCCGCTCGGCGGCGCTGGGGCACCCAGGGTCGCCTCGAGCGCGTCGGCGACGGCCCGCAACGGCAGGCCGGCGTCCGCGAGATAGCTGGCGGCGCCCTGGCAGAGACTGTGGAACCGGATCGCTGGCCGGCCGTGCCGCTGGCGCGCCAATCGGAAATGGCCGGTGGCCGCAGGCCCCAAGGGCGGCTGGCCGACGGGGGTCGTGAAGATCAGGCCCGTGCCATCCTCCCAACGTCGTCCCGCAACGAGGCGCTCCGCAGCCTGTCGCGCCCGCTGCCGGTCGCGCGCGGCGACCGCGAGGGCGGGCAGAGCCACGGCCCTGGCTGCGGCCGGTCTTGGGCTCGGCGGAGATCCAGGTGCGGCGGAGCCGTTGCAGGGTGCGGACGACGCGCAGCTCACGCCGCTCAGCGTCGTAATCGGGCCAGTGGAGCGCCAAGAGTTCGCTCTGACGCGTCCCCGTACTCGGCGTCAGCGTCCACAGCGGGCCATCGCGATCGTCGCCCACCGCGGCGAGGAGCCGCCGCGCCTGCCCGGCGGTGAGAACCGCAGGCTCGCGGACCGGAAGGCGCGGCGGGTCGCTGAGCTGCGCCACGTTGCGCAGGAGCCTGCCGTCGCGGACGCCCGCCGCGAGGCAGGCCCGAAGAATGCTGCGGACATGCCAAGCACTCTGCGGGCTCAACCCGGCAGCGAGCGTGGCGGCGAAGAGACGGTTCACTTCGTGGCCGTCAGCTCGACGAACGGTCCCCTGCCCAGCCCGGGGAGGACGTGCGGCTCCAGGTCGGTGCGGGACCACGCCGCGGTCCGGGGCCGGAGCCGCACCGCCGCCCAGCCAGCCACTGCTTGGCATGCGCGCGGAGGGTGGGCGACCGTCCCGGGCGGGCGGCGACAGCGCCCCGGAGGCGGTCGCCGAGCGCCATGAGGAGGTTGTCCTCGGCTTCCTGGCGGGTCCGACCGTACGGGTGCCGGCGCACGAGGCGCCCGGCCTCGTCGCGGACCGAGTACCGCGCCTGCCAGCGTCCGTCACCCCGCTCGGTGACGCCACCGGTCCCGTTCGCTCGCTTGCGGCCACGCACGCCCCCTCCTCGGGATGCGGCGCCGCGGGGCGCGGTCCCCCCGTCTGACGCCAACCTGAGTCCACGCCAGCGTGCCAGGGCGCGCCCTCGTGCGGGCGGCGTCGCGCCAATCGAATGCGGACGAGCCGCTGGCGAGCCGACCGGAGCAGTCGGAAGTGCCCTGTCTGCCGGCTACGGATCTGGGTGCAGGGGTTCAAAGCCCTCTGGGCGCGCCAGCGCGACCCCCGCAACAGAGCGGGTTTCTGCCCCAGTTGATGACGTGGTGGGCATCGGCATCCCAGAGTGGATGCGGACGGCAAGCCGGCCGCCGCCCCTGCCCGCCAACCGCTGCCTCGCCACCGGGTCTTCAGCCGCCCGCGCCACCCCCCGGCACCACCCCGGGGCCCGGTCGAGGCCATCGCGTCAGCCCGGCCGGTACCCTCGCCTGCTATGCGAGGCGGAATGCCCGAACCGGTCGCGGCGCTGTCCTCGCCCGCGGCGTTCACTGGCGACCGTGCCGCCCATGAGGCCGACCGGCGGGTCGGCCCAGCCGCCTGCCCGGTCGGGCTGGCGATCGCCGCCGCCGCCTGGGGCGAGGGCGCGAGCCCGCTGCCGGTCCCTGCAGCCGTGGAGACGTGGTGGCCAGCTGCGACCCCGAGTGGTCCCCGGTGCGACCATCGCTCCCGTGGCGGTCCGCATGGCCCCGCCCGAACATCGCCGCGACCGTGAACCCGATGGCGATCGGCGACCTGGGGCCCGCCGCGCCCGAGGTCGCCCGGCCGTGCCATGGCGGCCGCCCCTCGTCACCGTCTGGGGCGACGCGCGAGCCCGCTGCCGCCGGCCCCCGGCCTAGCGGCCCGGCTCCGGGCCGTGATCCACTCCCAGCCCCGAGAGGCCACCCGCTCGGTCGCCGAGCGCTGGCGGCGGTCGCCGCTGTGACCATGCCCGCCGCCTCCCAAGCGCTCCGGGCCACGGTCGACCCGTGAGCACCTGGGACCGGTGAGCCGACTCCGACATCGTGCCCGCATCGTGGCCGATGTGTCACCCGGCACCGGTCGGGGGCGCCGTACAAGCAAGCGGGGTGGTGCTCGTCGCCCCGCCACCCAGGAGAGCCGCCCGTGACCCTGACCGTCCGCCGACTCCTCGCCCTGGCCGCGGTGACGGCGGTGATCCTCGGCGGCACGAGTGCTGGGCTCGCACTCGCCGCGATCCGGACGATCCCGACTCCGCTCCGCCCGCCGCTGACGGCCCACCGCCTCACCGCACTCACGCAGCGGAGTCGGGTGGCGGAGGCCCCTCGGGCCCTCCCTGACGCGGAGTTGCCGCGCGACTGGCGGGACCACGGCTCGTGGTCGCCCGCGATCAGCCATCGGGGAGCCGCGACCACCTCCCTGGCCCTGTATCTCGGCCCCACGGCGGGCTGGCTACCCTGCACCTACGCCCCGACCGGCGTGTCGGTGACCGGGCGACCGATGACCTACCGGTGCGCCCCGCGCCCGGGTTCGGCGGCCGGGGCGATCACGCTGGTGGCGCCGCTGGTGCACAGGACCACCGGATGGTGGGAGCAGGCGGCGACCAACTCGACCAGGGACGCGGACACATACGAGGCGTTCCGTGTAGCCACACTCACGCGCGCATCGAACGGGCGCCCGTGGTACGTGACGACCCGGCCCCAGCTCGTGCGCCTCGAGCCCCCCCCTCCGTCACCGTCGATGGCACTGAGCCTCGGACTCCGGCCGGGCTCCCAGCGGGTGCCGGCCGGCCACCCGGCGGGGCTGACCGTCACGGGCTCCGGCTGGCCGTCTGGGGCCTATGCGGAGCTCTGGGACCTGACGGACAACGTCAACACGACCCCGACGGTCAGCGACTGGTGCACGGCCCCGAACTGCCAGTGGATGGTGCCGGCACACCGGTCGGGGGCTTACGAGTTCACCGTGTACCTCCACGCCCGCTCGGGGGCCCGGATCGCCGGTCTGTCAGCAGCCGTCACGGTTACCTGGGTGGCGTCGAGTCCGGCACCGACGCCGTCCCCGGCTTCGACCCCTACCCGGACGCCACTGCCCACGGCGGTAGCGACCCCCACGCCGGCGCCACCACCACCATCGTCGGCGGTCGCGTCCACGCCGATCTGGTCCGGCTACGTCGTGGGGAACGGCCCGTACACGGCCGCCACCGGAACGTTCAACGTGCCTCGCCTCTACGGCGGGCCAACCGAGACGCAGGTGGCCGAGTGGGTCGGCGTCGACGGATGGAACCAGCAGTCCTTGATACAGGCCGGGATCGACGAAGTCTATGACCCCAACGTCAGCACGACGCAGTTCCGCATCTTCGCCTGGTGGGAGGTACTGCCGGCGTATGGGACCATGCAGCCGATCGCAATGGCGATCTCCGCCGGGAACTCCATCACGGCGACCGTGTCACAGGTCGCGCCCGGGGCTTGGGACCTGAGCGTCACCGACAACACCACGGGGACGAGCTTCACCACAGAACAGGCGTACAGCGGCCAGGGAGTGTCCGCCGAGTGGATCGTGGAAGCGCCGACCGCGGAACCGGCCGGGACCGTCGACACGCTCGCCGAGTTCACACCGGCCGTGACGTTCACCAACGATCGCTTCAATGGAATCCAAACCTCGCTGACCGACGTCGTGATGGTGCAGAACGGCATCCAAGTCTCGACTCCCTCGATCCTGTCGGCATCCGGCAGCTTCACGGTCGCATACGGCAGCAGCTCGCCGCCGGCCCCATAGCTGGGCCGGACGCACCGGGCCGCAACCCGCGCCCGCCTCCGCGCGGCCGCCCGCGGGTTGGCCGTACCCGATGGCGCGCCGCCCGACCGCGCGCCCGGGTGCACTCCCGAAGTGGGGCACGTTGGAACCCGGGGTCCTGGTCGCGGTCGCGAGTCCAGCCTCGAGCGTGGAGCCAGGCCCCGGGGGACCGGCCGCTCGGAGCCGGCCGGCATCGGCGGCTCGCTGCTCCCGCTCCGCCAGCCCCGCCGCGAGCCGCCGCCGGGCCGACTGGGCATGGCTGGAGTCGAGGTCCGTCTCGGCGAACGACCGCCCACCATCGATGGGGGCCACGCCGAACGTCCCGGATCCCGCGAACGGTCGAGGACGAGCTGACCCGGCGGACTGAACCGCCCGACCAGCGCCCGCGCCGGGCCGAGGGACTTGTCCATGGCCAACTCAAAGTCAGCACCTGCGGCCAGGGAAAGTGCGCGCGCCCGCCTTGGACGGGATGGGCCCCGAGCGCCTGGCTCGGGCCTCCGGCGCCGTCGCCCAGGGGGCCACACCGTCACGGTCCCGCTCGCCACCAGCCCTGGGGCACCACCCTCCGCCGGCTCACCAACCGGATCGCCATCAGCCGGCGGGGTCAGATCCAGAGGCCGTCGCCCGCGCGCCGGCAGCGCTCGCGGTCTCAATTGGGACCGAGGCCGAAGGCCCGTAACCCGGACCCGCGCGAGCCGTTCCACGGCCGTGAGCGGGATTGCATCGCCCTGCTGCCGCGCGCCTGGGGCGGCCGCGAGCCGGGCTGTCTTGGGGCTCGCGGCGGCGCTCGCCCTTATCGCGGGCGCGGGCGCGCCCGCCCCGGCCCGGGCTGCTGGCCGGGGCGGGCGCACCGGTGCCGAGGCGTCCGCGCCGGTGCCTTGGCCGGCGCACTGGCTGGTCGCCGCCCCCACGGGCTGGATCGTCACCGCCGCGGTCGCCAGCCCGGCCGGGTCCGCGATCGACCTCATCGTGGCCCCGGCCAGCGGCCGGGCCCCCGGCCGCCTGGAGCGGATCGCCCTCCCCTCGGGACGGGTCGAGGCGGCGCGCGCCGTCGCCGCCGGCGCCACCTTGGCACCGCTCGCATCCCAGGTCGCCGTCCTCGACTACACCGGCCTGCACCCCTGGCTGCGCGCCCTCGCCCCCCGCACCCTGCGCCCCGGCCGCCCGGTCGGGCTGCGCAACGCGGCGGGCGTCGAGTGGCCCGCGGAGGTGACGTCCGCGGCTTCCGGCGCCGCCTGGATCGGCGACGGGCGGACCGTCCGGCTGGTCGACCTCGCCACCGGGCGCACCGCCCGCCGACTTCGGGTTCCGCCCGGATGGGCGATCGGCGCCCTGGCGGCGGCCCCGGCACCGCGGCGCCTGTACACCTCCGTCACGGATGCCCGCGGCGTCAACCGGGTGCTGGCGCTCGACCCGGCGCCCGGCCGGGTGGAGGCGACATCGGCACGGCTGCCGGCGCTCAGCGCGGCGGCCCTGCTCCCCGTGGCCACGGGGGTCTGGGTCTCGTACCGCACGGGGATGCTGGGGCTCACGCAGCTCCTCCGCGCCTCGCGGCTGCAGCCGGCCGCATGCCCGCGCATGCCCGCCACCTGGCCGGTCCCGGCGCCGTGCCGGTCGGTCGGGATGGGCGACTGGCCCAGCGTGACCGGTCGGACCCTGTGGCTCGCGGGGGCGTTCGGCCTCTCCTGCAACGACCCTCGCACGGGCGCCGTCCGTGGCGGCGAGACGCTCGCCGGTCGATCGCCGCTCGCCGGCCAGGTCAGCCGGGTGGTGGCCCAGCGCGGCGGGCTCGCGTACGTGGAGACGGCCGCCGGGATCGTGGCCCTCCGCCCACCGTCCGCCTGCCTGGCATGATCACGGCAAGCCGCAGGGGCCCAGTTTCGGTGCGCCCCCAACCCGCCGGACTACGGGCGGCCGGGTGGGCCGCCGGCCCGCGTGGCGGTGCGGTGGCTCACGGCCCGGCCTCGCCGACCGCGAGCAGGGCGGCCAGATTGGCGCCAGGATGGACCTGCACCTCGAGGCGGCCGTCGAGAGCGCTCACGAGGACGGTGACCGCCAGGCCCCGGCCGGCGCGGCGACTGGCGCCGGTCGCGATCACGCCCACCGTGAGCGCCCCGGGCCGGTACCCGATCGCGAACCGGCCGTCCCAGTCGCGCACCGCGACCAGATCGCCCAATCGCAGGTGATCGAGGCCGGCCGCCGTCAGCGCCGACGGAGATGAGGTCTGGATCTCCAAGGAGGTGGTCGCGGCCAGACGGCCGGCGCCCATCCCGACCAGGTGGGGCGGGCAGACCGCCACGACACCAACCTGCAGCCGCCCGCCCGTGACCCGGGGGGCCCACGCCGCCCACAGGCGGGGACTCAGGCGGTGGCACGCCACCGATGGCGCATCCCGCACGGCGAGCCCAACCCCGACAGCGCGGACGACGACCCGATCCTCTGGGCCCAGGCGCTCGCTGACCTCCGGCGGGAAGTCGCAGAGGACGTGGGTGAACGCCTGGAACTCCTCGTGCTTGCCGGTCACCACCCCGATCGCCCCGTCCACCGCCCCGCCCTGGATCTCCACGCGGTTGCCGACGCAGGCCTGGAGGCTGAGGTCGGCGTTGGCGGCGGGATCGGGATGGACGATGCTGACCGCCGGCTCCACCTGCTCCCCGGCCCACCCCAGCGCGGGCATGCCCACCCGGACCGCGGGCGCGATCCCCCCAATCCCGACCCCGACGAACGGGGTTCCGTCACGGTCGACGAGGTACGGGTCGCCCAGCAGCCGAACCGGCGCCACCCGTCCGGTCAGAGTGGTCCCGATCAGGCGGCCGCCGTTGGTCGCCGCGGCCCCTCCGGCGGCGGGCCCGGCCGTCACGGGCGCACCCCGCAGGCGGTGGAGATGGAGAGGCCGGCCTCCACCCACCATCCCAGCCGGTCGGCGGGTCCGGTGAGGACCGTCACCACGCCCACGCCGTGCCCGGGAACCGGACCGAGCGCATGCACGACGACCCCGACCGAGGCCCAGCCCCGCGCGTATCCGCGGCCAAACCGGTGGTCCTGGTCGACCATCGCCACCAGATCGCCGATCCGAAGCTCGGCCAGGCGGTGGGCACCCCGAAGGACCGGGTCGTGGAGCATGACGTCGCAGTTGGCCCATTCCGAGCTCATGCCCAATCCCGCCCCCATGAGCTCCGGCGGGACCACCCCGACGACCCCGACCTCGAGCCGGCCCGGACCGGAGCGGTGCGACAGCCCCGCAAGCAGCCCCGGGCTGCAGTTGCGCACCGCGATATCTGGATGGTCGAGCAGGCGCAGCCCCTGCCCCTCGGCCTCCACGACCACCGAGTCTCCGGGCACCAGCTGCTCCAGGGCCTCGGGCTCGAAGTCGCAGAGCACGTAGGCGTGCTTGCCGATCACGGTTCCGGTCGCGCCCGCGGCCCGGCCCGACGCCACCCGCACCGGGTTCCCGAGGCAGGCCAGGACCTGGACCGCCAGGTGCTGAGCGCTGTCCCGGCTCCCGAGCGAGGCGCCCGGCTCGCCATGGTCCGCCGCCCACCCGAAGACCGGACTGCCCAGGCGCAGATTGCGGCAGACACCGGCCATGCCCGGCAGCGCCACCGGGCGATCCCACCAGTCGACCGCGAGGTGCCCGCGGTGCACCGGATGGACGATCTCAGCCGCGCAGCGCACCCGCACGAGGCGATCGCGATTGGTGCGGAGCTCGTCGGGGGGCTCAGTTCGCGGCATGCCGCTCGAGGCGCGGGCGCCGGGGGCGCGCCATCATGGGGGCTCGGCCCCTGGCGCCGGCCCCGCCGGCGGCCGGCCGTCGACCCGCGCGCTCACCCCGGGCTCAGCCGGAACCGGCCGGCGAGCGAACCGCCGTCGACATCCAGAACCGCGCCGGAGATGTGCTGCGCCTTCGGCGAGCAGAGAAAGCAGACCGCATCGGCGATGTGGTTCGGCCGACCGGCCTCGCCCAGGGGAATGCCCGCCACCAGCCTCCGCCGAAGGGCTGGCGATGCACGGTCGGGGTGGGCGTCGCTCCACCCCCTCACATCGATGTATCCGGGCGCCACCACATTGACCCGGATCCGGTGCGGCCCCAGCTCCATGGCGTGGGTGCGGCTCAAGGATTCGATCGCCGCCTTGGAGGCGGCATAGGCGCCGCCACCGGGACGGGGGCTGCGGGCGGAGCCCGATGAGATGTTGACGATCACGCCATCGGTGGGCGGCGTCGCCAGCCGATGCCGGACGAACGCGCGGCTCAGCAGGAAGCAGCCGGTGACGTTGACCTCCCACACCCGCTTCCAGGCCTCGAGGGGCATGTCCACAAGCCCGCCGTCCGGGTACTCCGCCGCGTCGTTGACCAGGATGTCGACGCGGCCGAAGCGCTCCACCCCGGCGCCGACTGCCCGGTCGGCGAGCGCTGGGTCCGAGACGTCGCCGACCACCACAAGCACGGCCGCGCGCCCGGCGAAGTGGGTGGGCTCGGCGACATCGACCGCCACCACCTGGGCGCCCGCCGCCAGCAGGCCCTCGGCGATCGCGCGCCCCAGGCCGTTGGCGGCCCCGGTCACCAGGGCGGTCGAGCCCCCGAGGTCGGCCGTGGCCGCCCCTCGCCTGCCACCGACTCGCGCCCTAGGGGGCAAGGGGCAGATCCACCCAGCCTCGGAGCCGAACCGACCGCCCCACCGCGTTGATCACCTCCTGGACCACCGCCGCCTGGCCGAAGTCGGCCTGGCCGGTCGTCACCGCGCCCAGAACCTCGTCGAGCATCCCCGACACCAGATTGGCATAGCAGAGGGTGGGCCAGCTCTCGCTGGCGCTGCCGCCCGGCGGGTAGTACTCGCGGGGGATCGCGATCGGGCGGAACTCGACCTGGTCCGGGGTGGCCCCCATGAGGGTCTCGCAGATGCCGAGTTCCTCCACGAGACGCACGATGAGGGCGCCGGCGCTCCCGTAGATGCGCGCCTCCACGCCCGGGTAGTTGCCCACCGTGACGAAGCTGCTCTGGATCGACAGCAACGCCCCGCCCCGGAACTCCCCGAGGAAGATGTCCCCGTCATCGACCTTGATCCGGGTCAGCGCCCCGCTGCCGCGGGCGATCCGACTGGGGACGAAGTTGCGCATCGTCCCCACCACGCTGGCCAGGCTGTCGCCCACGAACCAGTGGGCGATGTCGATGATCGGCGCGCCATACCCCTCGAGCGAGCCGACCCAGAGCTCGTCAGGGTCCTGGGTGGGCGGGGGCGGACGGAATGGGGTGGCTGGGTCGAGCCACTGGGAGTTCTGCTCGTACCCGTTGAAGATGTACGGGGTGCCGATCCGCCCGGCTGCGATCAGGTCGCGTGCGTAGCGGACGGCTGGGCTGTAGCGGAAGGTGAAGCCGACCCTCGTCACCAGGCCCCGATCCCGGGCGAGCCCGGCGACCCGACGTGTCTCCTGGTAATCGTGCGCCACCGGCTTCTCGCTGAGGACATGCTTGCCGGCCTCGAGCGCGGCCGACGTGATCGCGAGATGACTGTCGTCGTCGGTGACCACGTCGACCAGGTCGACGCTCGGCGACGAGACCAGATCGTGGTAGTCGCTGACGTGGGCGGGGATCGCGAAGTCGCGGGCGACCTGCTCCGCCCGCACCGAATCGCAGTCGCAGAGCATGGTCACCCGGCAGCGGGGGTCGCGCGCCCAGCCTGGCAGGTGGGCCATGGTCGCCCAGCGGCCACCCCCCACCACCCCGATCCGGATCGGGGTGCTCACTCTCCGCCGCGCCTGGCCGAGCGCCTCGTCGCGACGCCCGGCGCCACCCGGCCGCGCCCCCGTCGACCGCCGCCCCCAGGGCGCGGCGGTCCGACCGAGGCACGGCCCGCCATCGCCGTCACCCCGCAGACCCGGCGTACGCCCACTTCTGGGGGAAGATCGCCAGCAGCGGATTGGCCGGGAACACGCCCCGGAGCGTGCTGCGCGCCTCGATCAGCTCGAAGTCGCCGTTGGGAATCCAGAGCATGGGCAGCTGGGTGGCCACATAGTTCTCCCAGGGGATGACGCTCCCGCCAGCGGCCAGGCCCTGGTTGTCGAGTCGCACCTCGGTGCGATCGCAGTAGCTGCCGTAGTTGAGCAGCGCTCCGCATTCGAAGTAGCCACCCCCCAAGGGGTAGTAGGGAAGCGTGTAGACCGCCCCGCCCCAATCGATGAGCTGCCACTTGCAGGCGGCCTGCGTGGAGGTGCAGGGGATGGCGAGCTGAAAGGCGAAGACGTTGGTCGACAGGGCGATCTGGATTCCGAGCTGGGAGGCGGCCGACTTCAGGGTCTCCATCTGAATCGTCTGGAAGATCTGTCCGCTGTTGTAGACGAGGTTGAAGCTGAGGGCCTCCCCGCGCCGGATGCCGGCGCCGCAGCGCCCGGCCCCGCGGCCGGGGAAGGTGCAGGTCGTGGCGCCGTTGGGGTGGACGGCCCACCCATGCTGCTTCAGGAGGGAGCGGGCCGCGGACTGGCTGTAGGGATAGGCGAAGTCCCGCTCCGCGGGGCCGATCAGGGACGGCGGGCCGTTGACCACGGGACCGTGGGTGGGCACCCCGTAGCCGCCCAGCGACTTCTGGATCCACTCGGGCTGATCGATGAGCCGCTGCAATGCCTGGCGGATGTAGAGCTGGGCAAAGAGCGGGCCCACCTGGGGATTGTGGAAGTTGATCAGGAGGCTGTTGAAGCCATACACGGGCCACTGGCCGAATCTGAAGCCCTGGCGGGCCAAAGCCGGGCGCGTGGAGATGTCCTCGGGCGGAATGTAGCCGACGTCGAGCTGCCCGGCGCGCAGGGCGTCGTACTCGGCCGTGGTGCTGGTGAAGGGCTCCTCGATGAACTGGGACAGATGGGGCTTGTCGGGTCCGCTGTAGCGTCGGTTCGGAACGAACACGACCTGGCCGGTCACGCTATGGCTCTGCATCGTCCAGGGGCCGTCGACCACCTTCCAGAGGGGGTTGCTCCCGTACGTGCCGAGCTCCTTCGATTGGTTGGAGAGGAATTGGTACACGGCGACCGCGCCCGCCCGGGTGGTGTCGTAATTGCCGACCGCGCCCCGCATGCCCGTCCGGTCCCATGCGTGCTGAGGGATCGGCGTGATTTGGCTCAGCTCGTTGTCGGTGTAGTAGGTGGGGCTGAAGCTGCGGGTGAGGATGAAGGTCAGCCGGCGGCTGGAATCCACCCTGACACTCTTGACGTTGTCCGGGAAGGCCCCGGGGACGTAGGGAGCCCAATTGCGCTTCTCGGCCCGCAGCAGGTTCATCCAGAAGACGACGTCGCGCGCGGTGAGGGGCGTGCCGTCCGACCACAGGTAGGGCTTGAGGCGGATCACCACCTGGGAGTCGTGGTCCTGATAGAGGGGCGGGAGGGCGAGGCTGATCCGGTAGTTGACGGCCGGCGAGGCGCCGCTGCCGAACTGGTAGAGCGGCGGAATCATGAGGTACTCGAACTCGCTCTGGTACTGGACGGTGAAGTCGGTGCCGGGGTAGAGCGGGAAGATCCACTTGGGAGCGCCACCCGCGGACTCCGCCCAGCGCACGACCCCGCCGGACGCCGCCTGGGCTGGCACCATGGCCAGGCCGCCGAGCGATGCGGCGAGCAGAGCCAGGGCGCCCACGCTCACAGCCGCACGGCCTCTGATCTTCGGCCGAGCCCCCGCTCGCCTCCGTGCCCCGCAAAGCATCCAGGCTGACATCATCGCTGGTCCCTCCCGCGTACGGTTGCGGCATCGGTCGACGGGGCGGCGGACGCGGGGGAGCCCGTCGACGCCCCCCCCTTCGAGCCCCGCGTCACCGCGGCGCGGCGGCGCGGGTTCCCGATCAGCCGCAGGTGTTCGAGCGGGCTGGGGGCGGCCCGGACACCGCCCCTCCTCATCGCCGGCTCCCGGGGTCGGCCCGCGTGCCGGTCGGCAATGCGGCGACCCACGCGGCGGCGCGGGGGCGGCCAGCGGGAACCGGTCCGGTCACAGCGCCCCACATATTGTCGACAGTCCCCGGGATCGTCAAGAGTGGCGGCCGCGGCCCGCGACCCCGCCGATCGCAGAGGGCCGCCCGGGTCAGCCGCCGGCCGCGGAGCCCAGCCCGACCCAGGCGTGGCGGCGGTGCGAGGCCTCGACGGCATTGATCACCTCCTGCACCACCGCGCTCTGGGCGAAGTCCCCCTCCGCCGCCCGGGACGGATCGCGGATCTCCTCCACGAAGCTCGCCACCAGATTCCCGTAGCAGGTGGAGGGCCAGTCGTCCCCGGGCTGAGATCCGGGCGGGAAGCATGAAGGTGGGATCGGCTGGGGCTGGAACTCCACCGACCCGCTGGACGCCGCCCACAGTCGCTGCCACGTCCCCCGCTCCTCCACCAGCCGGCAGACCACCGCGCCCCGGTCACCGTAGAGGCGGGCCTCGATGCCCGGATAGTTGCCCACCGTCACGTAGCTGCTCTGGATCGTGGCGAGCGCCCCACCGCCCATCCGCGCGATGAACACATCGCCATCGTCGATGTTGATCGGCTCGCGCTCGCGATCGAGGTTGGTGCGTCGCCGCCGGGGCACAAAGTTCTGCAAGGCCCCGACCACCTCCTGGATCGGCCGTCCCGTCATCAGCAGGGCGAGATCGATGATGGGCGCCCCGTACCCCTCCAGCGAGGAGACGGTGATCGCCTCGGGTCCCGGCGCCCATCCGCCCACCAGGTCCTCCTCGGGCGGCGCGGTAAAGAGGCGCTTGTCCGCGGGCACGTCGGGGTCGAGCCACTGGCTGTTCTGCTCGAAGCCGTTGAAGATGAACGGGGTGCCGCAGACCCCCTCCCTCACCAGTTCGAGCATGCGCCGCATGGCCGGCGCGAACCGGAAGGTGAGCCCCACCTTCGTGCGCAGCCCGGGCGCTTGGGCCAGCCGGTGGGCGCGCCACACGGCCGCGGCGTCGTGGGCCACCGGCTTCTCGCACAGGCAGTGCTTCCCCGCCTCCAGAGCCGCGAAGACCAGGGCATCGTGCTCATCGCGGGTGCAGACGTCGATGATGGCGATGTCGTCGCGGGCGATCACCTCCCCGGCCTCGACGCTGAACTCGGCGACCCCGAACTCGGCGGCCCGCCGCCGAGCCAGGGCCTCGTCGCGGTCGCAGAGCACCGCCAGCTCGACGCCCGGACATCGGGCGAATCCCGGAAGGTGTGCGCTCGCGGCCCACCGGCCAGCCCCGATCACGGCCGCTCGCAGGGGACGGTCGACCCGTGCCGGCATCGGCTGCCTCATCGAAGGTGCGGGACCGGCCCCGGCCCCCGGTTGCAGCGCTCGCACCCTGCATGGAGGTGCGCCCGCCCGCGCCCCGAGCCGACGGGGCGTCGCTTCGACCCCGGGCCGGGCCTGGCGGCAGGGACCATCTGTTCGCTCACGGCTGGTGCGACTCCCCGTCCTGGCCGCGCGGCCACCCGGCGCGTCCCGGAAGCCCGCGGCTCTCACACCCTAAGCCCCGGGAGCGGACCGCCGCTATGGTGCCGCGCCCCGCCCACCGGCGCCGGGGCTGGCCGTCGCCCCTCGATCGAGGCCACGGCCGCCGCTCCGGACCCACCCCCTTGTGGCCCTCGCCCCGGCCCCGATACGATTCCGCCGTTCTGGGTTCGGGAGGAGCGGGGATGCTCGGTCGACTGCGTGCGCGTCTTGGCGGCCCGGGGGTGCGGCGCGCCGCGGCATTCCGGACACTTGCCGTGCCGGCCGTCCTGCTGGTCGGCGTCGCCGCGGTGGTCGGGCCCAGCGGCCTCGCCTCTCGTGCGGCAGTGCAAAGGGCCAGCGCCGGCGGCACCGTCCGCTGGGCACTCCCGCCCGGCGAGGTGCCCAACTGGATCTTCCCCATCACCTCGACCGCCGACTTCAGCAACGTGAACACGCTCCAGTTCCAGTACCTCATGTTCCGACCCCTCTACTGGTTCGGCGGCAACGGGACCCCGTACTTCAATGCGGCCCGCAGCTTGGCCGAGCCCCCGGTCTTCTCCGACGGCAGCCGGACCGTCACCATCACCCTCAAGCGCTGGCACTGGTCCGACGGCATGCCGGTGACCACCCGTGACGTCGAGTTCTGGCTTCGGCTCCTGATCGCCAACAAGGCGAACTGGGGCGTCTACGTGCCGGGGGGCTGGCCCGACCTCATCGCCCGGATGCGGTTCATGACCGCGTCAACCTTCCAGCTGACCTTCACCCACCCGGTCAGCCACTACTGGGCCCTCTACAACGAGCTGAGCCAGATCGTGCCGCTGCCGCAGCAGAGCTGGGACCGGACCACGGCCAGCGGCCCAGTCGGGAACTACGACCGCACCACCAGCGGGGCCCGGGCCGTCTTCCGCTTCCTCGCCGGCCAATCCAAGGACCTCACCACCTACGACACCAATCCCCTGTGGCAGGTGGTCGACGGCCCCTGGCGGATCGAGCCGGGCACCGGCTACTCGCCGGCCACCGGCTTCACGGTCCTGGTCCCGAACCGCAACTACCCGGGGGCCAAGCCCCACCTCGCCCGATTCGAGGAGGTGCCGTTCACGAGCAGCACCGCGGAGTTCGACTCCCTGCGCGCGGGACAGCTCGACTACGGCTACCTGCCGATCACAGACCTGAACCAGAAGGCGTACTTCGCGCACCAGGGCTACCGCTTCGCCCCCTGGAACGCGTGGGGGATCCGCTACGTCGCCATCAACTTCACCAACCCCAAGGACGGCCCCCTCTTCCGCCAGCTGTATCTCCGTCAGGCGATGCAGCGGCTGATCGATCAGCCCCAGTACATCGGCCAGATCTATCACGGCCACGCCGCGCCCGAGTACGGCCCGGTGCCGCTGATCCCCGCCAATAAGTTCGTGAGCTCGGTCGAGCGCCACAACCCCTATCCGTACAGCGTCGCCGCCGCCCGCACCCTCCTCACCAGCCACGGGTGGGCCGTCCACCCCAACGGCACCAGCGTCTGCCTGCACGGCGGCGCGGGCCCGGGCCGATGCGGCCCCGGGGTCGCGACCGGCCGCCAGCTCGCCTTCTCCCTCATCTGGACACCGGGAACCCAGGTGGAGGCCGACACGGTCCAGGCGATGCGGTCGGCGTTCACCCGGGTCGGGCTCGACCTCACCCTGCGGTCGAGCCCGAACGCTGGCGCGCTCGCCACCCCCTGCGAACCCAAGACCGGCTACGGCTGCCAGTGGGACCTCATCGACTGGAGCGCCGGCACCTACAGCGTCACCTACTCCCCCGACTACTTCCCGACCGGAGGCGAGGACACCGCGTGCGGGGCCGCCTTCAACGTCGGCGACTACTGCAGCCGACAGATGGATGCCCTCATCGCGGCGACCCACGTCGACAGCGGCCTGGGCCCCTTCTACCGCTACGAGAACGCCGCCGCCCTCCAGCTGCCCGTGCTCTGGCTCCCCATCGCCCCGGCCCAGCTCTCCGAGGTCAGCACCCGCATTCACGGGGCCCTGCCCCAGGACCCCAACCTCAACATCTACCCGCAGGAGTGGACGCTGGCCGGTTGAGGCGCCCCCGAGGCGGGGGCGCCCGACCGGGGCCCGGCCGATGACGCCCGCCGAGGCCATCGCGCTCGCCCAGGCAGCCCACCGGCGCCTGGTGGCGACCGCGGCCGCCCTGGGCGACGATGCCGCCCGGCGGCCGTCCCGACTGCCGGGCTGGACGGTCGGCCACGTCCTCAGTCACCTCGCCCGCAATGCCGAGGGGCACGTCGGGCGCCTGGCGGGCGCCCTCCTCGGGGAGGCGGTCCCCCGCTATCCCGGCGGGCCCGAGCAGCGCGCCCGGGAGATCGAGGGCGGGGCGGGCCGGCCCGCCTCCGCGCTCGCCGCCGACGTCCTGGCCACGGCCGAGCGGCTGGAGGCGGTGTGGACCCGATCGGAGGCAGCCGGCTGGCCGCACGCGCAGCTGCTGGCGACCGATAGCTGGCCGACAACGCAGAGCCCGATCCGCAGACTGCGGGAGGTCGAGGTCCACCACGTGGACCTGGGACTCGGCTACGAACCCCAGGACTGGCCCGCGCCCTATGTGGCCTGGGAGCTCCAGGCGAGCCTGCCGGGGCTGCCGGCGCGGCTGCGCGGGCCTGCCGACCGCCGACGGCTTCTCGCCTGGGTGGTGGGGCGGGGCCCCTCGCCGACCGGGATCGAGCTGGATCCCTGGCTGTAGGGGCGGCGGCGGGCGCGTAACCCGACGCCGGGGCCGGGCGTTCCCTCGGCCATGCGAGCACTTGGCCCGCGCGCGGGATCGGCGATGCTCCTCCTCACGGCCTTCGCCGCGAGCGCGGCCGGCCTCGGCCCCCAAGCCCTCGCCGCCGCGGCGCCGGCGGCGCCCGCCCGGGTCCTCGCCCAGTCGGTGAGCTTCACGTCCCCGGCCGACGGCTTCCTGCTCGGGGCGGTCCGCTGCGGCACGGGCTACTGCACCGCGCTCCGCCGGACCACCGACCGGGGACGGCGCTGGACCGCCCGGCCGGCCCCGCCGGCCCGGCTCGCCACAGGCGTGGGCGGCAGCGCCGTCAGCGCCCTCGTCGCCGCCGACGCCGAGGACCTCTTCGCCTTCGACCCCGGCCTGTGGGTCAGCCACGACGCCGGCGGCCACTGGCACGCCATCCACCTGCCGGGGACCGTGGCGGCGCTGGCGGCGACCGATGGCCGCGTCTACGCGGCGGTGACCCCGTGCGCCGAGGCTGGCCCCACCTGCCAGCGGCCCGGCAGCCTGTACACCAGCGCCGCGATCGCCGACGGCTGGCGCCTGATCGCCGGCGTCTCGCTCCCTGTGGGCGCGACCCCGATCCTTTCCGTGAGCGGGCGGACGGTCGCCGCCCTCACGGCCGGACCCGGGCGCTCGACCCTTCGGGTCACGACCGACGGCCTCCACTTCGGCAAGCGGCGCAGCCCCTGTGCGCCCCCGCTCACCGGCCCGGCTGGCCTCGCGGCTGGCGGCCCCCGCGCGCTCGCCGTTCTCTGTGCCGGCAACGCCGGGGCGGGGAGCGTCGAGAAGTCGGTCTTCGTCTCGAGCAACGCGGGCCAGACCTTCCGCCGGGTCGCCAACGCGCCCTTGGGCGGCGACCCGGTCCAGCTGGCGGCGGCCTCGCCGACGACCCTGCTCGTCTCGGCGGCCTCGGGCGCCAGCTGGCTGTACCGAACGGTCGGCCCGGACCGTTTCTGGACCGCCGCCCGCGAAGTCGGGGACGGCGGCGTGGGCTTCACCGGCCTCACCTTCGTCGACCAACTCCATGGCGCGGTCGTCTACGGGCGGGCGACCCTGGCCGAGGTCCTGGCGCCCCGGGCACCCGCAGGGCTTGGGACCGTGTACCTGACGAACACCGGCGGGCGCACCTGGTACCCGACCCCGGCGTAGGCGGCAGGCGAGCGCCCGCCGGCGCCGCCGGGCCGGCGGCCCGGGTACCCTGGGCGCCATCCGGGCCGCTCGGCCCGAGCAGGGAGGCAGGGCCATGGGCACCCGACGCAGCAGCGGCTCCGGTCGACCGCTCCTCGGACGATGACGGCGCCCTCCGCCCCCCTGCCGGACGGCTTCCCTGAGCTCAGGCCCGGCCCTCCGTGGGTCACCGAGGAGATGGTGGCCGCGGAGCCCGACCTCGTCGAGCCGCTCTGGCGCGCCGGCGACGAGCCGGCGCGCGCGCTCGCCGCCGCCGTCGACCGCGCCCTGGTCGCCGGGGAGCCGGTCTGCGTGGTCGGCTGCGGCACCAGCGAGCACGGGGCGATGGCGATCGCGGCCCTCCTGCGGGATGCCGTCCGCTGGGCGCCCGGCGCGTGGCTGATCGCCTCCCGGCAGGCCTTCGAGGCAGCGCTCGACCCCTGGCCAGGGGTCTGCCTGGCCGTCTCCCACGAGGCGGGCACCCGGGCGACGATCGCCGCTCTCGCCGCGGCCCGGGCGCGCGGCGCCGCAACCGGGCTCGTCACCGCGACCCCCGCCGGGCCCGCCGCCGCCCACGCCGACCACGTGCTCGCGACCCCGGTCGTCGACCGCGCCTGGTGCCACACGGTCGGCTACCTCTCCCCCCTTCTGGCGGGCGCCCTGCTCGCCTCCCGGGTCGGGGGCGTCGCCATCGACCCCGCGCGCCTGGCCGGCCACCTCGCCCGCAGCTCGGCCCAGGCGGCGGCGCAGGCGGGTTCGGTGGCGGAGGCGCTCTGCGGCTGCGCCCTCCTCGAGTGCAGCGGGAGCGGGGTCGACGCGATCACGGCCCGGGAGGTGGCGCTCAAGATCGAGGAGGGGATGCGGCGGCCGGCCGTGGGTCGGGACCTGGAGACGGTGCTCCACGGCCACCTCGTCGCCCGGGACCGGTCGACGGGGCTGGTGGTGTGCGCGACCGAGCCGCGCTGCGCCGACGCGCGCCGGGCCCGGGCGGCCCAGGAGCTGGAGGCGACGACCCGGGTGGGCGCCAGCGCCGCCGCCATCGTCGACGAGCCGACCGCGGCCGCCTGGGCCCCGGCGGCGACCCCGGCCGGCCGGATCGTGGTCCCCAGCGGCGACGACCTGCCGGCCCTCACCGGCGCCCTCACCGGCTCGGCGATGGCGCTCCAGCGGCTGACCCTCGCGCTGGTGGCCGCGGCGGGCACCAACCCGGACCTGATCCGGCGCGAGGAGGCCCCGTACCGCGAGGCCGCCGAGCTGGTGGAGGCGCACTTCCCGGACTGATCGCCTGGGGCTCGTCTCCGCCCCGGCTGCGGAGCCGAGGGCAAGTGCCGGCGCCCGCCGCCGCGCCGCCGGACGCGGCCGATCGCGTAGCCTCGCGGCGTGACGAGCTTCGAGCCCCGGCGCTCCGGCGACCCCCACGCCCGCGGCCTCGTGGTGGCCAGCGGGTCGGGTCAGCTCGCCATCCACGGGCAGGACCGCCTCCTGGTCGTCGACGACCTCGGCCTCTACGGGGTGTTCGACGGGGTCGGGGAGTTCCGGGAGAGCGGGCGCGCCGCCGCCTGCGCAGCAGGGTCGGTGCGCGCACGCTGTTCGGCTCCGGCCGGCGTCCACGCCGCGCAGGCGCTGCCGGCGGTGGTCGAGGGGCTCCAGGACGCCCACGCCGCCATCATCGCCCGCCGTTGGGGTGCCACCACCGCGGTCGTCGTCCGTCTCGCCGGCGACGGGGTCGCGGTCGCGGCGGTCGGGGACTCCCGCCTCTATGTCGCCGCGGGTGGGGGCCGGCTCGTGCAGTGGACGACCGACGAGGGGGTCGGCCACCGTGTCGACAACTGGCTCGGAGAAAGCTGGCCACTGCCCCGGGCCCGGATCGCGCAGGCAGGGGTCATCGCCCTCGATCTCCCTTTGACCCTCGTCCTCGTGACCGACGGGGTCACCGGCGACCTGCCCGACGAGTGGCTCAGCCCCGCCGACCTCGAGGCTGCCCTGGACGGGCGTGGCGAGCAGGCAGCGGCGGAGCAGCTGATCGCGATCGCCCGCAAGCACGACGACCGCACGGCGGTTGTCGTCCGAATCCGCCGTGCCGAGGAGCGAGAGGCCCAACCGCGGACGGCGCCGGGGCCCGGATGATGGCCGGGTCGCGGGGGGCGGCGACCAGCCGACCCGGGGCGGGCGCGGCACCCCCGCCCCGGCTGACGTTCGCGGGCCTCGAGGCCGGCGGGACCAAGTTCGTCTGCCTGATCGGCTCGGGGCCGGACGACATCGTCGCCGACCACCGGGTCGACACCACCGACCCCGCCCACACCCTGGCGGCCTGCCTCGCCTTCTTCCGGGCCCACGCCACGGGGCCGCGGGCACCGATCGGGCTGGGCATCGCCGCCTTCGGCCCCCTCGAGCTCCGCCCCAACCAGCCCCGCTATGGCTCGATCACAGCGACCCCCAAGCCGCTCTGGTCGAACATCGACCTCGTCGGCCCCCTGGCGCGCGGGCTCGGCCTGCCGGTCGCCCTCGAGACCGACGTGAACGCGGCGGCGATCGCCGAGGGCCGGTGGGGGGCGGCCCGGGGCCTGCGCACGTTCCTGTACGTCACTGTCGGCACCGGCATCGGCGGCGGCAGCATCGCCAACGGGAGCGTCGTCCGCGGCCTGATCCACCCGGAGATGGGGCACGTCTTCGTGCCCCGCCATCCCGACGACCCGTACCGCGGCGGGTGCCGCTTCCACCGTGACTGCCTCGAGGGGATGGCGAGCGGCGCCGCCCTCCAGGATCGGTTCGGCCGGAGGGGCGAGGCCCTGACCGGCACGGACCTGGAGCGGGCGCGCACGCTGATCGCCTTCTACCTCGCGGCCGGGCTGCGCTCGTTCACCTACGTCGCCGTCCCCGAGCGCATCGTCCTCGGCGGCGGGGTGGCGGCGATGCCAGGGCTCCTGCCCCGGCTCCGCGCCGAGCTCGTCCGCCAGCTGGCGGGGTACCCGGGGCTGCCCGAGCACGCCCAACCCGCCTTCGTGCGCCGGGCCGCGCTCGGAGGCCGGGCCGGTGCCCTGGGGGCGCTGGCCCTCGGCGAGCAGGCGGCCCAGGCGGCTGGCGCCACCTGCCCACGCCACCTCCCCCACGCTCGCGGCCGACCGAGTTAGCCCCCGGTCTGGAGACGCCCGGCCGGGACGCCCCCGGAAGGTGGGTTGACCAGCAGATATATCCAGGTCATACTCCCAATGTGCCAGCCGCTGCGACGCGCCCGAACCGGCTCAGCGACCACGCCTATCTCCAGCTCCGCGATCGCATCGTCCGGCTCGAGCTCCCCCCGGGAGCGCTGATCGATGAACGGGAGACGATGGCGGAGCTGGGGGTCGGGCGGACCCCGCTGCGCGAGGCGATCCAGCGCCTCGCGCATGACGGTCTGGTGGATGTCGTTCCCCGTCGGGGACACTTCATCGCCCCGGTGAGCCTCTCGGATCTCACCCATGTGTTCGAACTGCGCCAAGCCGTCGAGGGTCTCTCCGCGCGCCTGGCGGCGCAGCGGGCGACCGAGGCTGACTGCGCCTCCCTGGAGGCACTCCTGGTGGACGCACGGGAGCACCTGGGCGGGCAGGAGATTGACCGTCATCTTGAGATCGACCGCCAGTTTCACTCGCGCGTGGCGGCGACGGCGGGCAACCGGTACCTCCGAGAGGACGTTGACCGCTTGTTTGCCCTGAGCGTCCGAATCCAGCGCCTGTCCGGGGTCTCGCTGACGACGATCGACCATGAACTCACGAACTACGAGGGCGTGGTCGCGGCCATCCGCGACGGGCGCCCGGACGAAGCGGAACGATGGATGCGGCAGCACCTCGACCCGACCGACCCCTGGCTGCTTCCAGCTCCGCGCGCAGCCGGGAGCCCATCGCGCCCATGACCCTGATGAGAGTCGCGCTCGCCCAGTTCGAGGCCACGGCCGACAAGAATCGAAACCGGCGCCTCGTGGTCGACCTCGCAACGCAGGCCGCCAAGGCGGGTGCCCGGCTCTGCCTCTTCCCCGAGGAGTCGATGGTGAGCCTCCCCAGCGGGCTCGCGCCCCGTGATACGGCTGAGCCCCTGGACGGACCGTTCGTAGCCCAGCTCCGATCCCTCGCGGCCGAGCAGCGCATGGTCATCGCCGCGGGAATGCATGAGCAGGTCGGCGATGGCGATCGTCCATACAACACGATTGTGCTGATCCGCGATGACGGCGCGCTGTGGCACACCTACCGCAAGCTGCACGTCTACGACGCCTTCGGGTATCGGGAGTCCGCGTACATCCTCCCCGGCGACGCCCCGCCCGTCACCTTCGATCTGGGGCCATTTCGCTTTGGCCTCATCAACTGCTATGACGTCCGCTTCCCAGAGCTGACCAGGCTTCTCGTCGACGACCAGGCCGACGTCATCCTCGTACCGGCGGCCTGGCAGCGCGGGCCGCTGAAGGAGGATCACTGGCGAACGCTGCTGCGAGCACGGGCCATCGAGAACACCTGCTGGGTGTTGGGGGCCAGCCAGGCTGGGGAGCAATGCACCGGACTCACGATGGTCGTTGACCCGCTCGGCATCGTCCGGGGCCAGCTCGGCGAGGAGCGGCAGGCGCTTCTGGTCCACGATCTCGACACCGATCGGGTCTCCGCCGGCCGCCGCCTCCTTCCCGGTATCCACCAGCGCCGTCTGCGAATCGACCCCACGATCGTGCCTCACGTTGGTTCCGAAGGGGACGATCCCCACGCGCAGCAATCGAAGCCATCGACCACAGGTCACACCGCCGGCGGCTAGGCTCCCACGAGCCACAACGAAAGGAGGGGATCAGATGAGAGTGCTCGCGACACTGCATCGGCTACGGCATGCTCGAAAGGGCGGCCGGAGCCAACATCCGGCCCGGGCGACGCTGCTCGCCGCCGCGGTCGCCATCGGGGCCATCGGTGCCCCGACGGTCATCGCTCGGACCCACACGGCCAAGGCCGGCGGCATCGCCACGTTCGCCATGACGGCTGGATTCAAGCCCGTCTGGATCTTCCCGGTCGTCAACGCGCCGAACGACTTCTACACCAGCGTCAATGACTTCCTGAACCAGATGTACCCGCCCCTCTACGCCATCGGCAAGGGGGGCCAAGACGTCTTCAATCCCGCCCGCAGCCTGGCCTATCCACCTGTGTACTCGAACGGTGGTCGCACCGTCACCATCACCCTCAAGCCATACCTCTGGTCGGACGGACATCCGCTGACCAGCCGTGACGTCGAGTTCTTCCTCAACCTCATCACTGCCAACAAGGCGGTCTGGGCCAACTACGCACCGGGGCTGATCCCCGACAGCATCGTCCGCTCCGACTGGATCAGCTCGCGCAAGTTCAGTCTGACGTTCACCCACGCGTACAGCCACCTGTGGCTGCTCTACAACCAGCTCAGCGAGATCATCCCTCTCCCCCAGTTCCTGTGGGACAAGACCACGGCGGCAGGGCCCGTCGGCAACTTCGACGCGTCCACCAAGGGGGCCGTCGCCGTCTACAAGTTCCTGGCCGCGCAGTCCGCAGACACCGCCGCCTACGGCTCAAACCCACTCTGGCAGGTCGTGGATGGCCCCTGGGTGCTCAAGGATTACGTGCCGGCCACGGGCGAGAGCACGCTCGTGCCCAACTACCGGTACTCCGGCCCCATCCACCCGAAGCTGTCCGAGTTCCGGATCCTGACCTTCACTTCGGCCACCGCCGAGTACGATGCGCTCCGCGGTGGCGAGGTCGACTACGGGTACCTGCCGATTGAGGATGTCAGCCTGATTCCCTCTCTCAAGCAGCAGGGCTACGCCGTCGTTCCCTGGCAGTGGCTGGCCATCAACTACATGAAGGTCGACTACACCAGCCCCCCAACCAAGAACATCACCGACAAGCTCTACATTCGCCAGGCGATCGCCCACCTGATCAATCAACCGCTCTACATTCGCGCCATCTTCCATGGATACGCGACCCCCGACTACGGCCCGGTCCCGCAGAGTGCGGGCACGCTCGCTGACAGCTTCGAGCGGCATGACCCATACTCGTACAGCATCAGTGCAGCCAAACAGCTCCTGCGGGCCCACGGATGGTCCGTAAACCCGAACGGGACCGACACCTGCGTTCGTGCCGGTACGTCGGCGACCGATTGCGGAGCGGGGATCAGGACGGGGACACCGCTCAAGCTCCGGTTCCTGTACGGGAACACCACCCTCCAGGTGACGCAGATGGCCGAGGCCATCCAGTCCGCCGGGTCACAAGCCGGGATCACCCTGGAGCCGCAACCGCACAACGACACCGAGCTCTACGCCCTGGAGGGCCGGTGTCCGATGGCGCCGCCCTGCAATTGGGATCTGCTCACGTTCTCGGGCAGTGCGATGTGGAACTTCTCGTCGCCAACCAACCTTCCCACTGGCGAGGGCCTCTTCAACACCGGCGCGCTCTACGCCGGAGGCTACAGCGACCCCCACACGGATGCGCTCATCAATCGGACGCACCTCGTGACCAGCCTGAGCGCCATGTATGCGTACGAGGACTACCTCACCCGACAGCTTCCGGTGATCTACCTGCCAGTCCCGGTGTTGCAGATCTCAGTGATCAGCCGGCATCTGCATGGCGTCTTGCCCCAGAGTGTGTTGCAGGAGATCGACCCGGCCAACTGGTATCTGACCAAGTAGCTAGCGCCCTGGGCCGGCTACGCGCCGTGGCCGGCCCAGGGTCAACCGCCAGGAGCGTCGACAGGAGGGCCGATGTTCACGCACGCGCCACGCGGAAGCCGCCCGAGTGCGGAGATCCTCGAGGGCCTTCGAGGGGCCAGCCCCTCAACCCTCGGGCACTACACCGATTGCGGCTTCCTCCGCGGTCTTCGACCGAACCTGCGGCGATTCAAGCTGGTGGGGAGCGCGATCACCGTCCGCCTCCCCCACCTCGACTCGACGGCGCTCCACTACGCGCTCGACAGCGTTGAGCCTGGTGACGTCCTGGTCGTCGACCAGTCGGGAGACCACGAGCGAGCCTGCTGGGGCAGCGTGGTGACCGTGGCCGCCAGGGCCAGGGGGGCTGTTGGGGCCCTCATCGACGGATCCACGACCGATGTGGCCGAGATCGCCGCGATGGAGTTCCCCACGTTCTCTCGGGGCGCATCTGCTCTGACGACCAGGATCCTCGGTCTGGAGGGGTCAGTCAACATCCCCGTCACCGTCGGCGGCGTCACGGTGATGCCGGGCGATGTCATCTTCGGGGACGAGAACGGTGTCGTCGCGATGTCCGCAGCGGCGGCGGCGTCTTGGCTACCAATCCTCACGGCTGATGAGGCGGATGAGCCGTCGTGGGTCACCCGTCTGGAGGCGGGGGCCTCGCTGGCGGAGATGAGCGGCGCTCGGGCGCTGTTCGAGAAGGGGATGCGGGCCGCCCCTGGCGGCGACGGCTGAGCGGAGACCGACCACGAATGCGGAGGGCCAGCGGCAGGACCGGTGGCGGGCGGGATCCCGGTCGCGCTGGCCGAGCCAGATCCCGCCTCCGACCGGGTCACGCTCCCGCCGTGATCGGCAGCCCCGACGGGGCCGCCCGCTCCCACTCGTCGTCCACCAGGACCGGTCGCCGGTCGGCCCGGTCGAGGAGCGAGGCCGCCAGGCTGGCCCGGTAGCCGGCCGCGCAGTGCACCCAGATGGGCACGTCCGACGGCAGCTCCTGGACCCGGGGCACCAGCTCCGGCAGGTGGATGTGGCGCGCCCCGGCGATGTGGCCCCGCTCCCACTCGTCGTCGCGGCGGACGTCGAGCACCGTGGGGGCGGCGCCGCCGCGCAGGGCCAGGGCCAGATCGGCGAACTCGCGCACGGGATACGAGCGCATCGCGCCGCCCAGCTGCGCCGGGGGCGACACGGCAAGGCCCGCGGGGCGGTCGACCCCGATCCGGGCGAGGCTGCGCTGGGCCTGGTGGGCCTGGGCCGCGCTCGTCGCCAGCAGGGTGAGCGGCATCCCCCAGGGGACGATCCAGCCGAGGTAGGTCGTGAACGAGCTCGAGAGCTCGGCCGCGATCGTCCCCGCGAGGTGGCCCTCGGCGAAGGCCCGGCGGTCGCGCAGGTCCAGGACCCACTCGCCACGGTCGATGCGCGCCCTGAGCTCCGCGGGCGCCACCGCCGCCGCAGGGCTGAGGTCGAGCGCGGCCGGGCCGGCACGGTTGAGCAGGCCCATGTGGCGGTAGTAGCGGGGATAGGCGACCAGCCCCGCGACCAGCATCTCGGCGAAGGCCTCGGGGTCGTCCTGCCTGAGGGCGGGATTGACCCGCCGCTCCTCGCCGACGGTGCTGGCGGCGGCCCCGCTGGATTCGACCGAGGAGCAGAAGCTGCCGAACCCGTGGGTGGGATGGACGGCGACGGGGTCCGGCAGGGCCTCCGCCAGGCGGCGGACGGAGGCGTGCTGGCTGCGGGTGAGCCGCTGGGTCGCGGCGGGGGCGACCAGGTCGGTGCGGCCCACGGTCCCGAACAGAAGGGAGCCGCCGGTGAAGACGGCACCGGGCCCGGCCGGCGTCTCCAGGACGTAGGCGACGTGGGCCTCGGTGTGGCCGGGGGTGGCGACCACCCGCAGGACGAGCTGCCCGACTGCGAGCCGCTCGCCGTCGCGGGCGGGATGGCAGTCGAAGCTCGCCTCCTCGCCGCCTCCGATCACGTACGGCGCCCCGGTCCGGCGGGCGAGCTCCAGGCCACCGGTGACGTAGTCGTTGTGGAGGTGGGTCTCGAGCACGAGCGCGATCCGGACCCCGGCGGCGTCGGCGGCAGCCTGGACCCGGTCCAGGTCTCGCTGGGGATCGATCGCGGCGGCGAGGGCCCCGTCGTGGACGAGGTAGCTGCGGTCGCCGAGCTCGGGGGTCTCGATGACCACGACGGCGGGCCGGGCGGGGGCGGCGCCATTGGCGTCTGGCGAAGGCACAGGGGCGGGCATCCGCGTAGCCTACCGCCAGCCCCGGCCGGTGCCGGGCGTCCAGAGGCCGGGTCGCGCCGATGCCGCGAGCGGGGCGGCTGCCGGGCCGCGGTACGCTCGGGCGGTCGGGATCCGATCGCGGCCCGACGGCACCAGGGGTGCGCACCATGCCCGATCGGCACCGTTGCGGGCGGCCGTGACCCACGCCACCGGGCGTCGAGCGGTGGGGGCGGGGCTGATCCTGGCGGCGTGCCTGCTCGCGTCGGGGCCGGGCGCGGCAGCGCGCCTCCGGCCCGCCGCGCGGACGGTGCCGAAGGGGCTCGCCGGTCGGGAGTGGAACACGATCCCGACCCAGAGGCGGGTGGTCGCGCTCACCTTCGACGCCGGTGCGAACGCGGGCGGCGTCGCCAGCATCCTCGCCACCCTCCGGCGCACCCAGGTGCGAGCGACCTTCTTCCTCACCTCTGCCTTCGCCACCCGGTTCCGAGCGGCCGCACTGGCGATCGCGGCCGCCGGCGAGCGCCTGGGGGACCACTCCGTCGACCACCCCCACATGACGGCCCTCACCGATGCTGCCATCCGCCGCCAGGTCGTGAGGGCCGCCGAGCAGATCCGCGTCGTGACCGGCCGGGATCCCTGGCCCTGGTTCCGCTTCCCGTACCTCGATCGCACCCCGCGCACGATCCGCGCCGTGAACGCGGCCGGCTTCGTGCCGATCGGCGCGACGGTCGACTCCCTGGGGTGGGAGGGCACGTCCGGCGGGATCACCGCCGCCCTCGTGGTCCGGCGCGTGCTCCGCGCCCTGCGGCCGGGGGCGATCGTCCTCATGCACTGCGGGGCCAACCCCGACGACGGCTCGACCCTGGACGCGAAGGCGCTGCCCACCCTGATCCGCGACCTTCGGGACCGCGGGTACGGGTTCGTGACCCTCGACGCCCTGCGCGGCTGAGCCGCCCCCGGGCGGAGCACCGGCCGGCTGCACCCGGTCACGTGCCGGCCCCAGGGTCGCGCCGCTCCACCGCGACCGAGACGGGGATGGCCGGCCGAACGCTGGCGGTCACGGTGCAGAAGTCCTGGAAGATGGCAAGGCAGCGGCCCGCCCGCTCCCAGTCGGCGGCGGCGGCCTCCACCGTGAGCGCCGCGTCGAGATCGCTGATCCGAAGCCGCCCCTCCGGGGTGCGGGCGTGCCGGGCGCGGACCTCGACCCGGATCCCGGCCACCGCGATCCGGGCCCGCGCGAGGCAGAAGAGCAGGCTCTGGCCGAGGCACTCGCCGACCGCGGCCGCCAGGAGGCGGGACGCGCTCGGTCCGGCCCCAAGGCCGAGCGGCGGCGGCTCGTCGACCGTGAACGGCTCGGCCCCGGGCTGGTGGACGTCGACCCGAAAGCGGTAGCCGTCCTCGCGGACGAGGTCGACCGACAGCGGCTCGGGGAGGGGGCGGGCCTCAGCCATCCGCGCCGTGCGCCCCGACCACGGCGAGGAGCTCGGTCGCGTCGACGATCAGGTGGTCGGTGCCGTCGAGACGCAGCTCGGTGCCGGTGTACTTGGCGAAGAGGACCCGGTCGCCGGGGTGGACACGGCTCGCCGCCTCATCCTCCCCCACCGCGATCACCTCCCCGCGCTGGGGCTTCTCCTTGGCGGTGTCGGGCAGCACCAGCCCGCTCTTGGTGACGCTGGCCTCCTCGAGGACGCGCAGCAGCACCCGGCTTCCGAGCGGACGCACCGATTCGGTCATGGTCGTTCTCCCGTGGGGCGGACTTGGGTCAGGCGAGGCCGAGGAGGCGGTCGATGGCGGGACGGTCGAAGCCCACGATGGGACGGCCGTCGATCTCCACCACCGGCACCCCCATCTGCCCGGTCCGGCGGACCAGGTCGCGGGCGGCGGCGATGTCGCGCGAGACGTCGACCTCGCGGAACCCGATCCGGCGCTCGCGCAGGTAGGCCTTGGCGCGAAGGCACCAGGGGCAGCTCGGGGTCGTGAACACCAGGACGCGATGGGCCGTGGCGGTGGGGGCGGGCGAGACGATGGCCATGGACGCAGCTCCTAACGCACGGCGGGGAGCGGGGATGGCGACCCGGCGCCGTGCGCCGCGGGGTCGCGAGGGTCGACAAACGGGACGTGCTCGACCCGGTCGAGCACGATCGAATGCACCAGGTCACAGGCGGCCGTGATCCGCGGCTCGACCAGGCGGTAATGGACGGTGGTGCCGGTCCGCCGGGCCAGGACCAATCCCGCGTGGCGCAGCACCCCAAGGTGCTGGCTGACGTTGGGCAACGTGCAGCCGACGATCGCCGCGAGCTCGCCGACCGAGCGCTCGCCGCTGCGGAGCGCATCGAGCACCAGGAGCCGCTTGGCGTCGGTGAGCACCTTGCAGAGCTCCGCATGGAGGCGGAACGCCTCCGTCCGGATCGGATCGGCGGCTGGATCGGCCATGGCAGCAAGCCTATCATTACTTGCCTGATTGCGCAATTGCGATAGTCATTCACCCTGGGAGGCCCCGGGGCCGCGGAAGCCCCCGGGCGGCCCCCGGGGATCCCCCCCGTGACCGCATCCAGGCCGCCGCCTACGGTTGAGGGGACGACCACAGCGCCGCCCCGAGCCCGGCGGGTCCGCCCGCCGCCACCCCGCCACGGGTTCGAGGGGCGCGACCGCACGGGGCGTATCCACCGTTGCCAGCCGCCGCGCATTCCCTCGATCGCGCCCGAGCCGACCGACGGTGGGCCGCAGCCCGGGCGCGCGCAGCGACCCTTCTCGGGATCGCAGCGGCGATGGCGATCGCCGCGCCCGGGCGGGCCGCGGCCCCCACCCGCGTGATCAGCAGCGTCCCCTCCGTCGCCCAGCCGTGCGTCCTCGACTGCGAGACCGCCGCCCTCCAGATGGCGCTCGCCCACGAGGGGGGCCACGTGACCCGGGCGACCCTGCTCAGCCGGGAGCGGGTCAGCCCGGCGCCGCCCGGGCTCGCTGGGGCCTGGACCGTCCGCCGGGGCGACCCGTCCACGCGCGTTGTCGGCAGCGTCCACGGACCGGCGGCCCATCCCCCGACCGGGTACGGGCCCCACGCCCCCGGCATCGCCCGGGGCGCTCGGGCGGTTGGCGGCGACGGCCTCTGGTCGGGAACCGGCCTCGCCCTGACCCGGCTCGAGCCGCGGTCCGGGCCGGCCACCCGGTCGTGGTCCGGCTGACCGTGGTCGGGGCCACCGGGGAGCTGGTCACCCCGTCGATGAGCCGCTGGCGCGCCGGGGACGGCCGAGTCGGGCCGTGCCCCATCGGCGGAGGCGAGCACGCGGCCACGGTGGTCGGAGGGCGCCCGGAGACCCTCCTCCTGCACGAGCCCGAACCCCGGGCGGGGCCACGGAGGGGGTCGCGGGCAGCGCTCGCCGGGGCGTTCGCCTCCTGCCACGGCACGGCGGTGGAGCTTCGATGACGGCGAGCCCCACCGGCCGTGCCGGCCCGCGCCGCCTGGCCGCAGGGCTGGCGGTGCTGTGGACGCTGGGCGCCGGCTCGGCCGCGGCGGCGGCCGCCCCGGCCCCCGCGCCGGCCGCGAGCGTCGCCGTCGGGACCGAGATGGCGCCCGTGCGCCCCACCACGCTCGACCTTCGGCTCGGGCCCACAGCCGGCTGGCTCACCTGCCACTACGCGCCAGCCGGCATCTCGGTCGGGGGCCGTCCGATGACCTACCGCTGCGCTGCGCGCCCCGGGTCGGCCGCCGGCGCCATCACCCTCATCGCCCCACTGGTCCACACGGCCAGCGGCTGGCGCGAGACGGCCGCGACCAACTCCCACACCGACCGGTCGACCTACGCCGTCTTCGCCCGTGCGACCCTGCGTCGGGCCTCCAACGGCGCCGCCTGGTGGGTGACCCCAGGGCGGGTCGTGGTGCGGCCCCAGGCGGCGCCCGCCCTCAGGCTCCGGCCCTTGGTGCAGCGGATCGCGCTCCACCATCCCGCCGGCCTCACGGTGACCGGCTCGGCCTGGCCGCAGGGCGCCTACGCGGTGCTCTGGACCGCGGCCGGCCCCAGAAGCCGGCTCGCCGCGCCCGGCCATCGGTGCACGAGCCCCGGCTGCCAGTGGATGGTCCAGGCCCCGCCCGGCCCGGCCACGGTGCGCTACTCGGTCGTCCTGCACGATCGCAGCGGCGCGAGGATCGCCCAGCTCGCCCAGGCGGTCGTCGTCACCTGGTCCAGCGCCCCCACTCCGACCCCGGCCCCGGGGCCCGCCACCGGTCTCGCCCCGCTTCCGGTCCTGGCGGCGACGACCCGCCAGAGCGCGAACTGGGCCGGCTACGACGTCGAGGCCGGCCCCTACACCGCCGTCACCGGGACCTTCACCGTCCCGGTCATGGCCCCGGCCGCGGGCGAGGCCGCGGTCTCGGCCTGGGTCGGGATCGACGGGGCCACCGACGGGGACGCCGCCCTGATCCAGGCAGGCGTCGCCCTCGTCACGAACCCCGACATGGGCACGCCCACGGTGTCGGTGGTTCCCTGGTGGGAGGTCCTCCCAGCACCGGCGACGCCGATCACGACCCTCACGGTCCGGCCCGGGGACCGGGTCACCGTCCAGCTCGCCCAGGTCACCGCCGCCACCTGGCGGATCACCCTCGCCGACGACACGGCCGGCCGGAGCTTCTCGATCACCCAGCCATACAGCGCCCAGCTGGCCTCGGCGGAATGGATCGTCGAGGCCCCCTTCGACGGCAACACGCAGCAGATCGTCGCCCTCGGCCCCTACCGCCCCGCGGTCCGATTCTCCAATCTGCAGGTGGCGGGCGCGAGCCGCCAGCTCACCCGCGACGTGATGGTCCAGCGCGGGGCCGCGGTCTCGACCCCCTCGACGCTCTCCGCCTCCGGCTTCCAGGTCGCCTACGGGGCGGCCGCCCCAACCGCGCCGTAGCCGGCGGCCCGGGCCGCCGGCCGCGCTCGTGCCCCAGAGGCCCTGCAGCGCCATGGGCGATCACGGACGCCGGGGCCACCCGCGGCCCTGAACGGAGCCCCGGCCCGGGGATGCGGGTGCGCCGCCGGCCCCCTGGTCCGCCGCGGCGATCGGCGACGCGATGCGGTCGGCCGGAGCGCGGCCGGCTCCGACCGCCGTCGTCGCGGGGGCGGTCGGGGCGGTCGCGATCCTGGGGTGCGGCGCTCCGCGCCTGGCCGGCCCGGAGCGCCGACGACCCTTGCGGCCTGGCTGGCCTCTCCCGGCCGCCGCCCTCAGCTTCCTCGTGCGCCGCCGGGCGCCGACCGCCCCCCGAGTCCACGCGGCCGTCGCGATGGCCACCCCCGTCGCCTCCACCGCCGAGCGGCTGGGGCCGGCGGAGCCGGTCGCCGTCGCCGCCCTCTCCGTCCTGCCGACGCCTGACGCCGCCGTCGGCGTCACCCTCGCGTGGCTCGGCGCCGCCGACCCTGGGCGCCCCGTCCTCCACGGGTCGAGCCGGACCCTGCAGCGGCCGCGCGCTGAGCGCCAGGCAGCGGACCGGCCTGCACGCGGTTGGGGAGCGGCCGCGGTCGCCCGGGTCGAGGGGGGCACGACGGGAACCCACCCCCGTCACCGTGCGGCCGCCCGCCGCGCCACCCGGGCGCCAGGGGGCCGGGTGCCAGGGGGCCGGGCCCCGGTCGGTCGGCGTCCGGCGCCCCAGCCGACCGGCCGACCGGCCGACGTCACCAACTCGGCGGACCTGGATGCCGGCACGGCGTTGCCCGCCATCAGCCCGGTGCGCAGCTGTCACGGAACGGCGACGCCACCGGAACGTCCCGCCGGTCGGCGGCGAGCACAATCGGGCGCACATGGAGCGAGCCGCCCCGTCCGCACCGGTGTCGGGGCGTCGATCCTGGTGGTCGACCACGGCCATCGGCGACGAGATCCTGTCCGCCGAGGAGCGGCCGGCCCCAGTCGCCGCCATCATGGCGGCGGTCGCGGCGATCGCGATCGGAGGCGTCCTGCCGTTCCGGCCGTGGCCGACGCACACCGCCATCGAGCTGGGCGGGCTGGCGGGCCTCTCGGCAGCCATCTCGGTCAGCTTCCTTCTGGTCCGCCACCCGCCCGCGGGGTGGCTGCTCCGCGCGGCCGCGGCGGTTGGCACCCTCGTCGTCACCACCGCCCAGCTCCTGGGGCGGGCCGAGCACGTCAACTTCGCCGCCCTCTACATCCTGGTGGGGCTGTACGCGGCGGTCTACTTCACCCCCACCTGGCTTTTCGCCGAGCTCACCTGGATCGGCGCCGCCTACGGTGGGCTCCTCGTCCTCGACGGCTCAAGCCCGGGCGCCGCGGTGGTCGCCTGGCTGGCGGTGGTGGGCACCGCGGTGGTGGCCAGCGCCCTGGTGGGGGTGCTGGTCCACGAGCTCCGGGCGCGGGCCCTCCTCGACCCGCTCACCGGCCTGCCCAACCGACGAATGTGGACGCTTCGGCTCGAGGACGAGGTCGCCCGGGCGGCGCGGACCGGGCGCCCGCTCGCGGTCGCCTTGCTCGACCTCGACCACTTCAAGCAGCTCAACGATCGCCTCGGACACCGGGCTGGCGACCGCGCGCTGGTCGACTTGGGGTCCGCCTGGCGGACCGCCGTGCGCCGGGGCGGGGACCTCATGGCCCGGATCGGCGGCGACGAGTTCGCCGTGCTGGCCCCGGACACGGATGCCCCAGCCCTGGACACGCTGATCCGGCGCCTGCGGGCCCGTGCCCCCGACCACCTGCACTTCTCGGCGGGGCTGATCACATGGGACGGGCAGGAGTCCCCGCCCGCGCTGCTCCACCGCGCCGACCTGGCGATGCTGGCGACCAAGGCACCGGACCGGACCGCGCGCACCGGCGCGGCGCCCTAGCGGATCGCGGACCCGGCCGTGCCCGGGTCGGGCTCAGGGGCGCCGGGAGCCGCCGCGGCGGGGACCGCCGCCGGCAGAGACCGGCGCGGCGGCGACGGG
>DAHUZI010000048.1 GCA_027306595.1 Candidatus Dormiibacterota bacterium
GTCGGGCTGAATCGGAGCCTCCTCACGCGGCCACCGCCGGGGGCCGCGCCACGGCGCGGATCTCGCCGTCGCAGAGGCCGTAGTCGACCATGACCAGGAGGCGGCGGGGCAGCGCCACCTGGGCGGGGATCACCGCCGACGCGCTGCGCGACCCACCCCGCCGCCCAGCGCGCCAGCCGCGAGCCCTGCTTGGTGATGTGACCCCGATGCCCGGTGCGGTCGGACGCGCGATGGCGCGGGGTGAGGCCGGCCCCGGAGCAGAGCGTCTGGGGCCGGGGAAGCGGTGGACGTCGCCGCTCTCGGCGACGAAGACGGTGGCGAGCACCGGCCCGACCCCCAGCACCTGCTGGATGACCCGATGGCCCCGATCGCGACGCAGGCGGGTCGTGATCTGCGCCTCCAGCTCCCCGACCTCCGTGTCGATCGCGTCGATCGCGTCGATCAGCCCGCGGAGCGCCCGGACCCGGTGGTCGTATGCGGCCGGGAGCTGGGTGGCGTCGGGCAGCTGCGGCCCGCCCACCCCGAAGAGCTCGCTCATCGACACTGGGATCCCGAGCTCGCCCATCACCGCCAGGACCTGGGCCTTGAGCCCGGCCCGCAGGCCCACCAGCCGGGCGCGGTAGCGCACCCGCTCCCGCAGCTCGCGCGTCGCCGGCGGGGCGATCCACACCTCCGGCAGGCGGTCCATCGGGAGCTGGTTGGCGAGGGGGGCGGCATCGGTGTGGTCCTGCGTGACCCCTTGGGTCGGGGACGCCCGGACCCCGAGCGGGTGGGCCAGATGGGCCATCCTCCGCGCTGCCTGGGCGGCGTCGACCGCCCAGTACCACCCGCAGGTCGCCAGCAGGACCACCTCCGGATCCAGTCTGGCCGTGGCGCGGCCCTCCTGGAGGGCCGCGGCGCTGTTCGTGATCCGGGTGGTCCCTTCTTCCTGGCACGCGACACATTCCACGACGTCACCAGCGGCAACAACGCCTTCGCCACCGGCGTCGCATCGGCCACGACCTGCCGACCGGTCTCGGCACGCCCGACGTTGCCAATCTGATCGCGGCGCTCGTGCGCAACGCCGAATCCTCGTAGGGGCCCCCCCGCGGGCCCGCCGCGCTCCCGGGTGGACTCCGGCAGCCCCGGCGCGTCACCGATCGACCACCTGAACCAGCCCGGAGGCCTCCGGGCTGGTGGGGCCCGCCCGGTGAAGGACGCGCGCTCCCACTGCCGGGGATCCCGGTCCGTCGGCTGCCTGCTCCTGGCCGTGGTCCGCGAGCGCCACCACGCGCGGGCGAAGCATGGGCGTCTTCGTTCGCTGGCCCGACCTTCGCGCCTCGGTGGCCTCGAGCGCCCCTCCGACCGCCGTGCGGCAGGGCCGGTCGGGCGGCGGAGTGGAGCTGCCGCAGGGGGCCGCCCGACCTCTGCAGGGATGCGTAGGCGCCGAGGGCCGGACCAGCGACCGGCGTCGGTCGGACGTTGCTGGCGCTTGACCCGCGCCCCCCGGGCGTCTAGACTCTGCCGAGAATGGAGACAGTAGTGTCTCGCCCCATGAGACAGATTCATCGAAGCTTCGACGTCCTCGAGGCGGTGGCAAGGGACGGGCCCGCAGGGCTCGCCCAGCTGAGTGCCCGGCTCGGCCTGCCACGCGCAACGGTGCACCGGCTGCTCCGGGTGCTGGGAGAGCGCGGCTACGTCGACTACCACCCGGCCGAGCACACGTACGCCCCGGGCGCCACCCTCGTCACCTTCGTGGTGCGGGCCCAGATCTCCACCCTCAAACGGGCGGCGGGACCGGCGCTGGTGGCGCTCCGCTCGGCCACCGGGGAGACGGTGAATTTGGGCGTACTCGACCAGATGCGGATCGTCTACGCGGCCACGCTTGACGGCCTGCACGTGCCGCGCATGTCCGCGATCGTCGGACAGGAGGCCCCGGCGCACGCGACGGCCCTCGGCAAGGCGATCCTCGCGCGCATGCCTGCGGGCGAGCGTCCCATCCTGACCGGCCCTCCGCCCTACCCGGCCTTCACCCCCCACACCCGCACCGATCCCGCCGCCCTCGACGCCGATCTCGTGATCGCTGCGCAGACCGGATTCGCCACCGACTTCCAGGAGATGGACGTGGGCGCCGTCTGCATCGCGGCCCCGATCTGCAACGCGGCCGGCTCACCCCTGGCCGCCATCTCCGTGTCCGGAATCGTCGAGCGCCTCCCCCGCACCGCCTGGGACGAGCTGGGCCGGATGGTCAAGGGTTGGTGCGACGAGCTGAGCGCTCAGCTGCACCCGGTTCCGCCGACCCGGGCACCGGTCGCGGCATGACCGGCGATCTGCCCGCGTCCCGCCGCTTTCACGGCGAGCTCGGCCGCCACCTCGCCGGCGGGGTGGCCACCGCGTTCCGCGCTGCCCAGCGTCCGGTGCCGGTGTGCTTTGCCCGGGGCGCCGGGGCGACCATCACGGACATTGACGGGAATACCTACGTCGACTACGCGCTCGGGTTCGGCCCGCTCCTCCTCGGCCACTCCCCGCAGGTGGTTCTCGAGCGGGTGCGCCGGCAGCTCGCGACCGGGCTCGGCTACGGCGCGTCCCATCCGCTGGAGCTGGAACTCGCCGAAGCCATCTGCCGCACCGTCCCCTCCGCCGAGCGCTGCGTCATCGCGACCACCGGGAGCGAGGCCGTCCAGGTCGCGCTCCGAATCGCCCGGTCCGCCACCGGTCGGCGGCGGGTGGTCAAGTTCCTCGGCCACTATGACGGGTGGCACGACACCATCCACACCGGGGTCCCCGGGCAGACCGTGGCCGGACCGGGGACCGGCGGCCAGGACCCCGAGGCCCTGGCCTCGGTCACCGTGTGCCCCTGGAACGACATCGACGCCCTGGAGGCGGTGCTGGGGGACGACGTGGCCGCGGTCATCATGGAGCCGCTCCACGTCAACGGCGGGTGCATCCAGCCCGCCCCCGGCTATCTCGCACGCGTCCGCGCGCTCACCCGCCGGCTCGGCATCGCCTTGATCTTCGACGAGGTCATCACCGGCTACCGGGTGGCGCTGGGTGGCGCGCAGGAGCGGTTCGGCGTCCTCCCCGACCTCACCGTCCTCGGCAAGGCCCTCGGGGCGGGCTTCCCGATCAGCGCCGTCTGCGGGCCCGCCTCGATCATGGACGAGGTGTCCTCGGGCCGAGTGGCCCACGTGGGGACCTTCAATGCCAACCCGGTGTGCGCGAGCGCTGCGGTCGCCGCCATCTCAGTGCTGGAGGCCCAGGCTCGGACGATCTATCCCCAGCTTGCGGACCGGGCCCGCGAGCTCGCCAGCGGCCTGGAGGGGGCGGGGCGCGCCGCAGGCCTGCCGATCCAGACCACCCACGACGTCGGGATCGTGCACGCCTTCGTCACCCCCCAGCCCGTCACCACCTACGCGGAGGGGCTGGCCTCCGACACCCGTCGCTACGCCGACTTCGCCGAGGCCCTCCTGGCCCATGGGGTCCACGTGATCCCCCGCGGCCTCCTCTACGTCTCCACCTGCCACGACGCGGACGTCGTCGCGAGCACGGTCGACGCCATGCACCGGGCGGCGGCCGGCCTGACCTCGGCGGCCCGCCGCACAGCGGACGCGACCCCAAGCCGGTCCGGCCGGGGCCGGCCGGCCGACGGATCAGCCCCGACCGGGGAGCGGAGCGGTGGCCGAGCCGGTCATTGAGGCCTGCCGGCTGTGGAAACGCTTCGGGCACGTGGAGGCGCTCCGCGGCGCGTCCATGGCGGTCGGCCGGGGCGAGATCGTAGCCCTCGTCGGGGACAACGGGGCTGGCAAGTCGACCCTGCTCAAGGTGGTCTGCGGTGCAATGGCCGCGGACGGCGGCGAGGTCCGGATCGCCGGCCGGCGCCTTGAGCCCGCGTCGGTGATCACCGCCCAGCGGCTGGGGGTCGATGTGGTCTACCAGGACCTCGCCCTGGCGCCCCACCTCACCGTCGCCCAGAGCATCTTCCTCGGCCACGAGGTGGTCCACGGGGGCTGGCGCGCGCCGCTCGGGGTGCTGGCGCGCCAGCGGATGCGGCGCGACGCCGACGACGCTCTGCGCGTGCTCGGCATCGTCCTGCCCGCCATCGACGCTCGGGTCCAGGAGCTCTCGGGTGGCCAGCAGCAGGCGGTGGCCATGGCCCGGGCGGTCAAGTGGTCGCGCCGGGCCATCCTCCTCGACGAGCCGACTGCGGCGCTGGGCACCAAGCAGACCCAGATCGTGATCGAGACCCTGCGGTCCGCGGCCCGCCGCGGCCTCGGCGTCCTCGTCATCTCCCACGACATGCCCCGCATGCTCCAGGTGGCCGACCGGATCGTGGTGCTCCGCCACGGCCGGACGGTCGCCGATCTGCACCGGTCGGAGGCCACCCTCCAGGGCATCGTGCTCGCGATGCTGGGCGAGGAGGAGGCGCGCGGTGCCGCGCCGCCCAGCTGACCGGCCGCCCGCCGCGGCGGCCCTGGGCCGGCCCGCCGGCCGGCTTCGCCGCGCGGTCCGATGGGGCGGGACCCACCTCCTCAGCGCAGCCGTCGGCATCGCCGTGGTGGACGTCGGCCTGGTCCTGGTCTTCGGCGCGATCACCCCGGGGCACGCCTTCCTCCAGCTCTCCAACTTCACCGACCTGGGCCTGGACGCGTCGGAGATCGTCCTTCTCAGCTGCGGGTCGGCCTTCCTCCTGGGCGCCCGGGAGCTCGACATCTCCCTCGGCGCCAACGTGATCCTCTCGTCGGTCGTCGGCGGCCGCCTCATGGTGGCGCTCGGGGGCCCCACGGCCGATGTCCAGCAGGGCATCTACCCGCACCTCACCGTGGCGGTGCTGGTGGGGGTGCTCGGCGCCCTCGCCACCGGGCTGGCCTTCGGCCTGGTCAACGGCCTCATCGTCACCCGGCTCCGGGTCACCTCGTTCATCACCACCCTGGGGACGCTCGGGATCGGGATGGGGCTGAGCTACGTCCTCACCAACGGCTCCAACATCGCCTACATCCCGAGCCAGCTCCAGACTGACTTCGGGACCGCCACCGTCGCCGGCTGGATCCCCGTGCCGGCGCTGACCGTGGTCCTCATCGTGGCGGTCCTGTGGTTCCTCCTGAATCGCACCCGCTTCGGCCTGCGCACGATCGCCATCGGATCCTCGCGTGAGACCGCCCGGCGGGCCGGGCTGCCGATCGAACGCCACCTCCTTGCCCTCTTCGGCATGGTCGGCGGCTTCGCCGGACTCTGCGGCGTCATCGACCTGAGCCGCTTCGCCACCACCGACCTCAGCGGGCACCAGACCGATGCCCTCACCGCCATCGCCGGCGCCGTCATCGGCGGCACCACCCTCTACGGAGGCGGCGTGGCGGTGTGGGGCGCGGTGTTCGGCGCGCTGCTCGCGGTGATCCTCGATGTCGGGCTGGTGATCCTCGGGCTGCCGACCTTCTACCAGCTGATCGCCGTCGGGGTGATCCTCATCGCCGCGGTGTACCTGCGGAGCGGGACCGAGCGTCGATCGGTTTGGGGCCGCCTGTCCGCGCTGACCCGCCGCCCGGGACGGTCCGGCGGCAACACCCAGGCCGGCAGCGAAGAGCTCGTCGGAGGGGAGGTGGAGATGTGACCGAACACGACCACACGGTCGTCGGTGCAGTCAACCCGAAGTGGAGAGGTACTATGAGAAAGGATCGTCGGGCTCTTCTTGTGATGGCCATGGCACTTGGCCTCGCCGTCGCCGCCAGCGCCCCGGTGGGGGCTTCGGCCTCGGCCGCCCCGGCCGCTCGCCCGCTGGCCGGCCAACTGCACATCGCAGCCGCGGTCGCCGATGCCGCGGACCCGTTCTATCTCACCATGAAGTGCGGGGCGCAGGCCGCCGCCCGCAAGCTGGGCGTGAGCCTCAGCTGGGAGGGGTCGGCCTCGGTCGACGTCGGCCCCGAGCTCACCACCCTGGACGCGGTCGAGCAGACCCACCCCAATGGGATCATCCTGGCCCCGTTCAGCCCGATCACCTTCGTCCAGCCGGTCCGCCAGCTGATGGCCCACGGGACGCCGGTCGTGACCGTGGACGGCAGCCTGGCGAAGAAGGTGGAGGTGGAGAACGTCCACACCCAGAACTACGGGGCGGGTGAGGCCGCCGGCCGCTATCTGGGCCGGCTCCTGCACGGGAAGGGGATCGTCGGCGTCATCAGCTTCGAGCCCGGAATCCCGGTCGAGGCGGCCCGCGTCAACGGCTTCCTTCACGTCATGAAGACCCAGTTCCCGCACGTCCAGATCCTGGGCACCCAGTACGGCCACGCCGACTCGGCCACCTCCGCGTCCATCACCGCCTCCCTGATCGAGGCCCACCCCGGCCTGTCGGGCATGTACGTGACGGATCTCACCGACGCCTCCGGGGCCGGCTCCGCGATCTTCGCCGCCCACAAGCGCGGAACGATCAAGCTCGTCGCCTACGACGCAGAACCCCTCGAGGTGCGGGGACTGGCGACCGGCCTCTTCGACGCGCTGATCGCCCAGGACCCGTACGCCGAGGGGTATCGGGCGGTCACCGTGCTGACCCAGCTGCTCCGACACCAGATCAGCCGTCGGTCGATCCCCTACTACTACCCCACCGGATGGACGGTGATCACCCGCCAGAACGCGCACGCGGCCGCGGTGCGACCCTACGAGTACACGACCAGCTGCTGACCGAGGCCGCCAGGGGCCGCGCCCGGCCGGGTGCCGGGCGCGGCCGGGATCGGCGTGAAGGGAGGAGGCCATGGCGAGACGGGAGCGACCCGGATGAAGGTGACGGCGGTGCGAGCCACCCCGGTGTACGTGCCGATGCGCCATCCGCTGCGGTGGAGCCTCGGCGTCGAGGCCGGGCTGACCCGGGTCATCGTCGAGGTCATGACCGACGAGGGTCTGGTGGGGCTGGGCGAGTCGAACGGCGGCGGCGAGTTGGCCGCCGCGGTTGACGACGTGGCCCCTCTGGTGGTCGGGGTCGACCCCCTGGAGGCGATGCGGGTGGCGAAACGGTTCGGCCTCTATCGCTCGACCAGCGAGCAGGTCGGGCGGTCCGGGCTGTACAAGCTTGCCGGCGCCGCCCTGGAGATGGCCTGCTGGGATCTCGCCGGAAAGCGGCTGGGCAAGCGCTGCGGCGACCTCTGGGGCGGGATCGACCACGAGGAGGTCGACGTCGCCGCCTACGTCTTCTACCGCTACGAGTCGCCGGAGCGCGCGGGCGACTTCAGCCGGCCCGGTTTCGTCGCCGAGTATGCCCTGGAGCTGGTCGAGCGCTTTGGCTTCCGCGACGTCAAGCTCAAGAACGGGGTGCTGGACCCCGACCAAGAGATCGACACGCTGCGCCGGATCCGGGCGGGTGCCGGTGGCCGGGTGCGCAACCTGCGCCTCGACCCCAACCAGGCGTGGTCGGTGGCCACCAGCCTGCGGGTGCTGCGCCAGCTCGCCGATCTGGACCTCGAGTTCTGCGAAGACCCGACCTGGGGGATCGAGGGGATGAGCCAGGTGCGGGCGGGGGTGTCCACCCCGCTGGCCACCAACATGTGCTGCATCGCCTTCGAGCAGCTTCCGGCGACCATCCGCCAGCGGGCGGTGGACGTGGTCCTCGGCGACATGCACTTCTGGGGCGGGCCGACCGCCCTCATCCATCTCGCCAAGGTGTGCGAGACCTTCGCGCTCGACCTCAGCCTCCACAGCGACCGCGAGCTGGGGATCTCGACGGCGGCGATCCTCCACTTCGCCGCCGCGACCCCCATGGTCAGCCATGCCATCGACTCGCACCTCCCCGAGCAGTCGGACGACATCGTCACCGAGCCGTTCGTCGTCCGGGACGGGCGGCTGGCAGTGCCCGCCGGCCCCGGCCTCGGCGTCGCCGTCGACAGGGACCAGCTGGCCCGGTACCACGCCCTCTACCAGGCACGGGGCAGCGGCGACGAGTTCTGTGACCCGATCCGCCCCGGCTGGCGGCCGAGCTTGCCCCTCTGGTGACGGGATGAACCGCGTTCACGGCGGGGCGGTGGTGACCGGGGGGGGCAGCGGCCTCGGCCGGGCGACCGCCCTGGTCCTGGCGGAGTCCGGCGTCGACACCGTGGTCGTGGGTCGGCGCCAGGCGGCGCTCGAGGAGACGGCGGCCGCCGCGTCGGGCCCGGGTCGGATCGTGGCGGTGCCGGGGGATGTGGCCTCGGCGCGCGGGCGAGCCGAGATCGTCTCGCGGGCCCTGGAGGCCCTGGGACGGGTCGGGATCCTCGTCAACAACGCAGGGACGTCGCGCCGAGCGCCGCTCTTGGCCCACACCCGGGCGCAGTGGCAGCGGGTGATGGAGGTGAACCTCACCGCCAGCTTCTTCCTCGTCCAGGGCTTCCTCCCCCACATGCGGGAGCAGGGGTGGGGCCGGATCGTCAACATCGCCTCTGTCTACGGGTCCCTCGCCCTCAACAGCCAGCTCTACGGCCGGATGCTGGCGGGCGCGGACGAGCAGGGCCCGATCCGCCAGCCCGCCTACCACGCCTCCAAGGGCGGGCTCGTGGCCCTCACCCGGGAGCTGGCGGTCGCGGTGGCGCCCTGGGGCATCACCGTCAACGCCGTGAGCCCCGGCATGTTCCTCACCGAGCAGTCGCAGGGGCTGGTCGATCCCGACACGATCGAGCGCCTGCGGGCCATGACCCCGGTGGGACGGCTCGGCGACCCGCGCGAGGTCGGCCAGGCCGTCCGCTTCCTCGCCTCCGAGGAGGCCTCGTTCATCACCGGGGTCGACCTGCCGGTCGACGGCGGCTGGTCCTGCTGGTGAGGCCGGAGCCGTGAGGGCGGTGGTCGTGCGCGAACCCGGGTCGGCGGCCCTCGAGACCGTGCCCGACCCCGAGCCAGGACCGGACGAGGCGGTGGTGGCGGTCCACGGCTGCGGGATCTGCGGGACCGACCGGCACCTGGTCGAGGCGGGACTGCCCACCGCCCGGTACCCGGTGGTCCCCGGGCACGAGGCCGTCGGCGAGGTCCGGGCGGTCGGCGCGCGCGCCGGCGCCGGCCCGCGGGTCGGGGAGCTCGTGGCCATCGACCCCTCCCTCCCCTGCGGCCGCTGCGCCCGCTGCCGGCGCGGCCAGGGGAACCTCTGCGCCCGCTGGGGCGCGATCGGGGCGACCCGGCCCGGCGCCTGGGCCGACCTGGTGGCGGCCCCGGCTGCCAACCTCCACCGCCTCGGCCCCGACTTTCCCGTCGACTGCGCGCCCCTCATCGAGCCGGTCGCGTGCGCCCTGCGGGGCCTGGTCCGGTTGGCGCCCGAGCCCGATCGACCGGCCCTCGTCCTGGGCGGGGGCCCCATGGGGCTGCTCCTCGCCATCCTCCTCGAGCTCCGCGGGATCGGGCCGATCACGGTCGCCGAGCGAGACCCCGAGCGGCGCCGACTGGGCGGGCGCCTCACCGCCGCCGCCGTCGTCGACCCCGAGCGGCTCGGCTCCCTCGAGGCCGACTACGTGATCGACGCCACCGGCATGGGCGCGGCGATCGAAGTGGGGCTCGCCCGCGCCGCCCCCGGCGGCACCGTGATGCTCTTCGGGGTGGCCACCCCAGAGGCGCGAGTCAGCCTCGCCCCCTACCGCGTGTACGCGCGGGAGCTGACCATCGTCGGCTCCATGGCGGTCCTCCACACCTATGGCCAGGCGGTGGGGACGGTGGCCCGCCACGCCGACCGGCTGCGCCCGATGGTCACCCATCGGGTCCCGCTGGAGGGGTTCGCGCGCGCGCTCGGCCTGCTCCGCGAGGGCGCCGCGGTCAAGGTGACGCTCGAGCCGCCCCGGCCGTGAGGGAGGGGAGACTCGCCGGGCAGGTGGCGCTGGTCACCGGCGCCTCCCGCAACATCGGGGCCGCCATCGCCCGCCGCCTGGCCGCCGAGGGCGCCGCGGTGGCGGTGAACCACCCCGACCAAGCCTCCCGGGCCGAGGCCGAGGCGGTGGCCGGCGCCATCCGCGACGGGGGCGGGCGGGCGGTGGCGGTCATGGCCGATGTGGCCGACGCCGAGGCCGTCGCCGGGATGGCGGCCGTGATCGCCGAGCGGCTCGGCCCGCCGGCCCTGCTGGTGAACAACGCCGCGATCGCGGTCACCGACCGGC
>DAHUZI010000070.1 GCA_027306595.1 Candidatus Dormiibacterota bacterium
TGCCGCCGCTCCCACCGCCAAGGCGCTCGCGGCCGCGCTCGCCCCCTGGCGGCAGCGGCTCGGTGCCCGCCGCCACGACGAGGCGGTGCGGCTGCTGGCCGGCTATGCGCGGCTGCCGGTCGCCGGCTGGCCCACCGGCGCGACCGAGCTGCGGTTCAGCTGGACCCCGGCGGGCGTGGCGAACCCCCAGACCGTCCACGGCGCGATCGACCGCCTGGCCCGCTCGCCCGCCGGGGAGGACTGGATCCTCGACTACAAGACCGGCCGGGGGCCCGGCCCCGACCCAAAGGGCCCGGCCGGGCACCAGCTCCGCCTCTACGCGATGGCCTGGCGGGATGGGCTGGCCGGTCACCCCGTCCCGCTTCGGGCCGGGATCGTCGACGTGCGCTCGGGGCGGCTCGTGCCCGTCCCGCTGGCCGAGCCGGAGCTCCAGGAGACCCGGCGGTGGATCGCCACCGCGGCGGAGCGGCTCCGCGACGGCAGCCTGGCGGTCGGACCCGGCCATCCCGACCGGCCGTGCGGCGGCTGCCCCTACCGCTCCGCCTGCCCCGAGCGCCGCACCGACGCCGTCGAGGAGGCGCCGCCGCTACTTGCCGGGTGAGCGGAACAGGCTCTGGAGGCGCAGGGCCATCCCCATGTCCCCGCGCACCTTGAGCCGCCCGGTCATGAAGGCGGCGGTCCCGTCCATGCGCCCGGTGAGCAGCTTCACGAAGGTCTCGTCACTCATCGCGAGGGTCACGTTGGGGTTCTCGGCGACCCCCTCGATCACCTGGAGCGTCCCATCCGCGACGTCCAGGTGCCATTGCCCGCCCCGTTCGCCGCTCAGCTCCCACTGGCAGACGACGGCAAGGCCCTTCGACCGATCCGCCTGGAAGTACTCGGGCGCGCGGGCCATGATCGCCGCCGGGGTGAGGTCTGCGTCGTCGGCCATGGGAATCTCCTGCCGTGGGCTGGGTCGCGGGCCCGACCGGGCACCGGAGCGACGGTCGCGTCCGACGCCATGGTACGGGCCTAGGCAGCTCAGGCCTCGGCCAGGATCTCCAGGAGGTGGTGGCGCGGGCGCAGGTACGCGAGCTGGCCGGCCAGGGCGGTGGGACGGAAGCCGAAGCCCGTGGGGATCGCGTCGAGGGCTGTGACGTTGGGCCGCCCGAGCAGGTCGATCTGGCTCGCGGTGACGAGGGGGTTGGCCATGAGCCGCTCCATCAGCCGCGCCAGCGGGCGCAGGAGCTCGAGGGGGACGTGGACGTACCGCTTGGGGCTGGCGAGGAGCCAGTCGGCCTCGGCCACGGTCGCGACCTGGCGCATGAGGGCCTCCAGGGAGAGGTGCTCTGGCCCGCCGAGGTCGTACGTGTGGTGGGCGCGCTCGGGGTCGGTGGCGGCGGCGAGCAGGCAGTGGGCGACGTCGGAGACCGCGACCGGCTGGAAGAGGGCGGTGCCATCGCCGGGGACGACGATCACCGGCTGGGGCAGACGGACCGCCCGGGCCAGCTGGCTGAAGAATCCGTCGCCGGGCCCGAACATGACCGAGCTGCGCAGGATGACCCACTCGATCGCGCTCCCCCGCACCCACTGCTCGCCCTGCCACTTGCTGGCCAGGTACGGGTAGGTGGGGTCCGGGTCCACCCCGAGGGCGCTGAGGTGGACCAGGCGGCGGGCGCCGGCGAGCTCCGCGGCCCGCACCACGTTGCGGGTGCCCTCGCCGTTGACGGCGGCGAACGTCTGCCGGCCGCGCTCACGGATGATGGCCACGAGGTGGATGACGCAGTCGGCGCCCTGGAAGGCGTCGGCCAGCCCCTCGCCGGTCAGCACGTCGCCGAAGCTGGCCCGCAGGTCGTCAGGCAGGGTGCCGCGACGGACACCCCGCCCGACGATACGGACCTCGTGCCCGTCGGCGAGCAGGAGCGGCACCAGGTGCGAGCCGACGAAGCCCGACCCGCCGGTGACCGCGATGCGCATGCGGGCGGTCGATCCGGGCCCGAGCTACCGGCGCGGGGCCCGCGGGGTGCGCCGACCGGCGCGGCCGCTGGCGACCTCCGCCTTCAGGGCGGTCGCGGGATAGAAACGGACCCGCTGGCTGGCGGGGACCTTGATCATCTCCTGTGTCTGCGGGTTGCGCCGCATGCCGGCCTTCGTCGGGCGGATCTTCCAGCGCCCAAAGCCGGGGATCGAGACCTCCTCGCCGCTCACGAGCTTCGTGCCGATCTCGCCGAACACGAACTTCAGGGTCGCATCCGCGTCGCGGAAGCTGAGCGGAGGATCGAAGGTGGTGGTCAAGGCCTTGGCCAGGTCGCGTCGGTTCATGTGCGGTGCCCCTCCACAGGTGAACTCGGTGGGCCAGGCCCACGTCGGGACGCAATTGTAGGCAGGAACACTGCCGTAGAGCAGCATCGCGTGATGCGATGGTTTGGGGGCGGTCCGCGCATGTGCGTGGAGGGATCGGCGCCCGCCGTCGAGCGGGCCAGCGGATGGGGTCGAGCCTGCCGTCACGGGGTTGAGGGGAGCCCGCCCGGTGGGGCCGCCGTCACCGCGGCGCTGCGGGCCAGGGGGGCAGCGGTTGCCATTTCGAACATGCGTTCGTATGCTGGAGCGGCACGGGAGCCCCGTCCCCCCTCGAGTCCTCGCCGGGGCGCCGACGACCAGAGCAGCCGGCAGCGGTGGAGATCCTGGATGGCGGGGACGGCGGCGTTCGAGGGGCTCGACCGGCCGGAGGCATTCGAGCCCCTGGACCCGCCCGGCGGCCGCTGGCGCCCCGCTGGCGGCCCGCTGGCGGCCGCGGCCTCGCCCCCGCGTCCGGAGCGGCTGCGGCGGGCGGTCGACGCCTGCCGGATCCGCTACGGCCCAGATGCCCTGCGCACCGGGGTCGGCTCCGACCCGGCTGCGACGCTCAGCACCGGGATCCCGGCGCTCGACCGGCTCACCGGGGTGGGTGGGCTCCCGCTCGGACGGGTCTCGCTCCTCGAGGGTCCGGCCGGGGCGGGCACGGTCGCCCTCGGGCTCGTCACCCTCGCTGCCGCCTCCCGGGACGTCCCTGTCGCCCTGGTCGACTTCACCCACGCGGTCGATCCCGCCGACCTTGTCGCCTACGCCGGGACGCTCGAGCGTCTCTGGGTCGTGCGGCCACGCCAATCGATGGAGGGCTGGGCGGCGGTGCGGGCCCTGGTGCGTGCGGGCGTCAGGGCGTGCCTCGCCGTGGCCGGGCCCCTGGCGCTCGCCCCCGCTCCGGCGGCGCTCCTCGCCACCCTGGCGGAGACCCTGGCGGTGTGCACCGTGGTGGGCGCCGGGCCGGTGCCGGCGCCGTGGCGGGTCGCCAGCAGCCTCACCCTCGCCTGCGCCCCCCGGGGCTGGTGGTGGGTGCATGGCGACATCGCCGGGAGCGACCTCGTCTGCACAGTCGCCAAGCACCGCTGCGGACCCGCGGGCGGGCGCCTGGGCCTGCGGGTGCGCTTTCCCCGCCCCTACCCCCCGGGCGCCGGGGTCGAGGCCCTGGACGCCGAGCCGGGAGCCGGATGACCGCCCCCGCTTCCCCACCGCCAGCGGGGCGCGGCCACCCCGAGCCCCTGGGCACGCGGCCGCGGATCGCCTGCCTGCGCTTTCCCCACCTCGCCCTGGTGCGGGCCTGGCAGCGCCACCCCGAGCTCCGGGACGAGGCGGTGGTCGTCTTCACCCCCGGCCCGGCCGGACCCCAGGTGGTGGTCGCGGCCTCGGCGGCGGCCCGGGCGGCCGGGGTCACCGTCGGCCAGCTGCTCCGCCAGGCCGAGACCTGCTGTCCGGGTGCGGCCCGGCTCGCTCAGGATCTCGAGGGGACGGCGGCCCTCCGGCGCGCGGCGCTCACGGCCCTGACTGACTGCAGCCCGCTGGTGGAGTGGACTGACGACGCCACCGCGTATCTCGACGGGAGCGGCCGCTGGCTCCGCCACCCCGACGAGGCGGGATGGGCGGCCGCCTGTGGCCGTGCGCTGGCGGCGGCGCTGGGCGTGGGCCCAGCGGTCGGGGTGGGCGAGTCGCGCTTCACCGCCGGGGCGGCCGCCCACGCCGCTGGACCCGGGCGGGTGCGCCGGGTGGCACGGGGGGCGGCCGCCACCTTCCTCGCGGCTGTACCCGTCGCCGAGCTGCCTGTCACGCAGGAGGCCCAGGCGCGGCTGGTTGCCTTCGGGCTGCGGACCTGCGGCGACTGCGCGGCGGTCCCAGCCGCCGACCTCCAGCGGCAGCTCGGCCCGGAGGGGCTCCTCGTGCACCGGCTCGCCCTGGGACGGGACCCGGTCCACCTCCGCCCCTTTCGGGAGCCGCCCGTCTTCGGGGCTCGGCTCGTGCTCGCCGGAGCGGTCACGGACCGCGAGGCCCTGCGCTTCACGGCTCCACGGCTGGCTGAGGCGGTGGCCGAGCGGCTGGGGACGGTGGGCCGGTCCGCGGGACGGCTCCGTCTCGTCCTGCGGGCGGAGGACGATCCTGACGCCCCGGTCGCGGCCGGCGGCCCGCCCTCGGGGGGCTGGTGCGGTGAGCGGACGCCGCCCCAGCCGGTGGCGACCGCGGCCGAGCTGCTGCCGGTGGTGCTGGGGCTGATCGGCGCCGCCGCGCCGGGGCGGCCAGTCCTGGTCTTAGAGCTCGTGGCCCTGGACCTTGGGCCGCCGGTCGCCCGCCAGGTCGACCTCTGGCATCGCCACGACGTCGACCGGGAGGCGATCGCCCAGGCGGTCGTCCGTCTGCACGATCGCTTCGGCCCCGGCCTGGTCTTTCGGGTGCGGCTGCGCGACGGGGCGCCCGACGACCTCCCCGAACGCCAACTGGCGTGGATCCCCGGCTGAGCCCGGCCCCGTCGGCGGCTGGCGGGCCTGAGTCTCGGGCCCTCGCCCTCGCGCGGGGCGAGCCGGGGCGCCCGGTTCGGGTGCGGACCGGACCCGACGGGGTTCCCGACGCGGTCTGGCTCCGCGGGGGCTGGGTCGCGGTTCATGCGGTCGCCAACTGCTGGCGGGTCGAGACCGGATGGTGGCGGAGCGAGCCGGACGCGGCCGTCGCCCGCGACGTCTACCGGGTCGGGCTCGCCGATGGCCGCTGCGCCGATCTGGCGAAGGACCGCCTGCGGGGCGGGTGGCGGTGCCTTCGGACCTGGGGGTGAGGACCGGGGCGCCCCGCCCGCTCGCCCGAGCGCCGGACTGACGAACGTGTAACGAGCCAGGCCGGCTACAACAAATCCTACGTGCCCCCGCTAGAATCCACGCGAAGACCCGCCTCCGCCGGAGCCTGTGGCAACCGGCAGAGGCAGCCCGCGGCCTGCACAGGGAAGGGAGCTGGCCGCGGCGGGTCCAATCGGGAGGAGTGACGTGAGGAACCGTGGGATTCCGCCGGCTCGTTGTACCCCGGCCAACGCCCAACGCATCTCTCGTTACCTAACCGTTACAGGGGTCGCCTGCTGGCTGCTCGGACTGGTTGTGGCCGGCCTGCCCACCGCTGCGGCGGTTCGGCCCGGGTCCGGCGTCGTCGGGACCAGCGTCGTACCCCGGGGCTCCTTCACGCCGACCGGGACGCCGACGATCGTGGGGACCACGCCGCACAAGGCAAACACCCCGGCTGGGAGCAACAGCTGGACGGTGTGGGACACGGGGACCCTGAGTGCGCTGGATCGGGGGGCGGTGCTCACCGACACCCTGTACGAGTCGAGCACGGCGATCGCGAAGTCGGGCGGGGTGTGCGATCTCAGCGGAGCGAGCCTGGTCCAGTCGGTGTCCGAGACCCTGGGGGCGGGCCAG
>DAHUZI010000072.1 GCA_027306595.1 Candidatus Dormiibacterota bacterium
GCCGGGGCGCCCCCCGCCAAAGGCCCCGGCGCGACGGGGGCCCGGGCGCCGGGACCGCCTGGGGCCAGCGATAATCGCCAGGGGGTCGGCCATGGAGGACGAACGGTGACGCTGGAGCGGTTTCGCAACGAGCCCCTCCTCGACCTCGGCTCCGCCGAGGAACAGGAGCGGATGCGTCAGGCGGTGGCGGCGGTGCGCGCGCAGCTGGGCGCGCGCTACCCGGTCGCGATCGGCGGGCAGCCGCTCACCGCGGAGTCCTGGCTCGAGTCCCACGCCCCCCAAGATCCCAGCCTGGTGGTGGGCGCGCTGCCGCTGGCGCGGGCGGCGGACGCCGGACGGGCGGTGGCGGCAGCGCGGGCGGCCTTCCCCACCTGGGCCGCCGTGCCCAGGTGGGAGCGGGCGGCGCTCCTCCTGCGAGCCGGCGACATCCTGCGCCAGCGCCGCCGCGAGGTGCTGGCCTGGGTCGCCTTCGAGGTGGGCAAGAGCTTCAACCAGGGCGACGGCGAGGTCGCCGAGGCGATCGACCACTTCGAGTGGAACGCGCGCCAGCTCCTCGAGTGGGACCGGCGGACGATCCAGCCCATCGCCTCCGAGATCAACGACTACCGCTACCACCCGCTCGGGGTCGGGGTCGTGATCTCCCCCTGGAACTTCCCCACCACCTTGCCGCTGGGGATGGCCGTGGCCGCGATCGCCGCCGGCAATGCGGTCGTGCTGAAGCCCGCCGAGAGCGCCTCGATCGTCGCCCTCCAGCTGGTCCGGGTGCTGGAGGAGGCGGGGCTGCCCCCCGGGGTGCTGACGCTCTGCCCCGGCTCCGGCGCCGAGGTCGGCGACGCGCTCGTGCGCCACCCCGATGTCCAGTTCGTGGCCTTCGTCGGCTCCAAGGCGGTCGGCAGCGCGATCCACCGCGCCGCATCCGGGCTGGTGGCCGGCCAGCGGCAGCTCAAGCGGGTCATGACCGAGATGGGGGGCAAGAACGCCACCATCGTGACCCGCGCCTGCGACCTGGAGTGGACGGTCGCCGAGGTGGTCCAGTCCGTCCTCGGCTACCAGGGCCAGAAGTGCTCGGCCACCTCCCGGCTCATCCTCACCGAGCCGATCTACGACCAGGTCACCGAGGCGGTCGTCGCCGAGATCGACCGCCTCGCCGCCGACGTCGGGCCGGCGACCGAGAACCACGCCTTCGGCCCCATGATCACAGCGGCCGCGCGGGACAAGGTCCTCGGGTACATCGAGCGGGCCGGGGGCGCCGGGCGGCTGCTGCGGGCCGGGCGAGCGATCGAGCCCGGGACGGCGATCAGCCCAACTGTGGTCGCCGACGTGCCCATCGACCATCCGGTCGCGCAGGAGGAGGTGTTCGGCCCCTTCCTCACCATCCACCGGGCCCGCGACCTCGCCGACGCGGTCGCCCAGGCGAACCGCGTCGAGTACGCGCTCACCGGCAGCGTCTTCAGCCGCGACCCCGGCGAGCTCGCCTACGCGACCGCGACGTTCGATGTGGGCAACCTCTATCTCAACCGCAGCTCGACCGGGGCGATGGCCGGGGTCCACCCCTTCGGCGGCCACAAGCTCTCGGGCACCGGGCCGAAGGTGGGGGGCCCCGATTACCTCGGCTTCTTCCTGCGCGCCCAGGTCGTGACCCAGAAGGTCCGCTACCCGCGTGGCGGCTGAGGGGCCCACGGCCGGGGGGCCGGCCCCGCCGGCCATGCTCGGCCCCACGGTCCAGACCGTGCGCGGGCCGGTCGCGGCCGACGCGCTGGGGATGATCCTCCCCCACGAGCACATCTTCATCAACCTCCTGCGCGAGTACCGGGCCAACGGGCTCCTCGACGACCCCGAGCTGATGGCGGCCGAGCTCGCCCGCTTCGCCGCCGCCGGGGGGCGCACCGTGGTGGACTGCACCACCCGGGAGCTGGGGCGCGCGCCCCGGCGACTGGCCGCCATGAGCGAGCGGACGGGGCTCCACATCGTGATGGGCTGTGGGCACTACCGCAACCCCTACCTGGACCGCGAGGCCATCGACCGCCTAAGCGTCGACGCCTTGGCGCAGGCGATCGTCGACGAGGTCGAGCACGGGGTCGACGGCACCGGCATCCGCCCCGGGATCATCGGCGAGGTCGGCTGCGACGGGCCCCACATCGCGGCCGTGGAGGAGCGCACCCTGCGCGCGGCGGCGCGGGCCCAGATCGCCTCCGGCCTCACCCTCACCACCCACGCGGCCCGCTGGCCGGTTGGCCTCCCCCAGCTCGACCTCTTCGCCGCCGAGGGGGTCGACCCCCGCCGGGTCGTGATCGGCCACTGCGACATGGTCCCCGACCCCGCCTACCATCTCGAGATCGCCCGGCGGGGCGCGTTCGTCCAGTTCGACACGATCAACGGCCACGTCGAGCACGAGATCGAGCGCCGCATTCGGGCCGTGTGCGCCCTCGCCGCCGCCGGGCACCTCGACCAGGTGCTGCTCTCCCACGACGTCTGCCTCGCCAGCGACCTGGCCGCCAGCGGGTCGGGCGGCTACGGCTTCATCGCCGCAGCGTTCCTTCCGCGGCTGCGGGCGGCGGGGCTGAGCGCGGACGACTGCCGCCGGCTGGTCGAGGACAACCCCCGCCGGGCCCTGACCGGCCGCCCCGCCTGAGCGTCGGGCGCGCGGCCCAGCTGGGCCCGCTGGCCGAGCCGGCCGAGCCGGCTCAGCCGGCTCAGCCGGGCTCGAGCGGCAGGGTCAGGCAGGTGGGCCCCCCGTCGCCCTTCCCGCTGAGGTCGCCGCCGACGTAGGCATGGACGGCGATCCCGGCCCGCTCCAGGCGCCGGCGCGTCTCGGGGGCGCCCTCCCGGACGACGGCGCTCCCCGGCGCGACCAGGAGGACGTTCGGCCCCATCCGCTCGAACTCCTCCGCGGGGACGGCGACGAGCTGGACGCCGCGGTCCGCGAGCAGCTCCATGCAGCGGACCGGCAGGAGCTCGGGGTACCCGACCGCGAGCCCGGGCCCGAGCGGGCTGATCAGCGACATCAGGTGGAGGACCGCACCGGGCCCCTCCAGGTGGGGCAGATCGAAGGCGTGGACCTCGACCGCGGACAGGTGGGCGCGCAGGAACGCGATGCCGGCGTCGTTGGTGCGGTAGCTGCGCCCGACCAGGAGGGTGGCGGGGTCGAGGAAGAACATGTCGCCGCCCTCGGCGGTCGCCGGCCCGGCCATCTGTGCCGCCACCGGGATGTCGAGCGCCTGGCAGTCGGCGACGACGGCCGCGGGCTCGCCCCGGCGGCCGGGCTTGCCGGGTCGAAGCGCGATCACGCCGCCCGTGGTGAGGAGGACGGGGTCACGCACGTAGACGGCGTCGGGGTCGCCGGCAACCGGGGTCCGCCCGACAACAACGGAGGCCCCCGCCGCCTCAAGCACCCGGCAGAAGTCCAGGTGGTCCGCTGCGATCCGCTCCGGGTCGGGGGCGGAACGCCAGCCGTAGTCGGCCCAGGCGCGCAGCGCGGCCGGGTCCGGCTCTCGGACCAGGATCCGGGGTCGTCCGCCGTCCGCCCTCACGGCCGCCACCTGCCAACTCTCCCACAGCCGGCGGCTGGCGCGCCGGGACCGGCGCGGCGAGCGCGGCGGGCCCGGCCGACCGCCGCGCTCGGGGTTCAGCGGATGACGTCGGCTGCCAGCTGGCCAGCCCCCGCCGACGGGCGGATCCGCTGGACCGAAGCCGGCCGTCCCAGCACCGCCAGCGCCTCGGCCCGAAGCCCAGCGGCGACGGCCCGGGTGGGGTCCAGCGCGGCGAGGACCAGGATCGAGCCGCCGAACCCCGCCCCGACCACCCGGGCCCCGAGCGTTCTCGGGAGCGCCGCCAGCCGGGCGGTGAGCCGGTCGGTGGTCGGATCGCCCACCTGGTAGCGGTCGCGAAGGCTCGCCTGGGTGGCGTCGAGGAGCCCGCCAAGCGCCGTGGTCGCGCCCACGGCTGCCGCCTCCACCGCCCGGGTCACCCGATCGTTCTCGCCGACGACGTGGGCGAGCCGTTGGCCGAGCGGGGCACGCCACCTTCGGGCGAGGCCGGCGACGTCGGCCGGCGCCAGGCGGCGGCAGTCCAGGCGCTGGGCGGCGAGGAGGGTGGCGATCCGGTCCCATTCCCGGCGGCGCGCCCGGTAACCGGCGCCGCCCACGTCGTGGCGGACCCCGCTGGCGACCAGGTACCAGGCGGCGCCCGGCGTCGTCAGCCGAACCGGCCGGGACGCGAGCGTCTCGCAGTCGACCAGTAGGCCCCGGCCGCGGCGCGCGCTCACGACCACGATCGGGTCCACCGGCCCGCAGGGGACGCCGGCGAAGTCGCGCTCCGCCCGCCAGCAGACGTCGGCCGCCGACGGGGCCGAGAGCCGCAGGCCCAGCCAGCGCAGGACGGCGACCAGGGTGGCGACGGTCACCGCCGCCGACGACGAGACCCCCGCGCCCCGGGGCAGATCGGCGGCCAGCTGGATTCGGCAGGGTGGGACCGCCCAGCCGCGCTCGGTGAGGGCGTGGAGGACCCCGAGCGGGAGGTTGGCCCACCGCTCGGCTGGCGCCGTCCGCGGCTCGAGCGCACCGGCCCGCACCACGGGCAGGTCGCCCGCCCCGGCGACGACGTATCCCGCGGGGGCGGGGCCGACCGCGGCCACCACCCGGCGGTCGATCGCGAAGGCGAGCACCAGCCCCTTGGCGTAGTCGGTGTGCTCGCCGACCACGACCGCGCGCCCGGGGGCGGTGCCGATCGCCATGGAGGGGCCGGCGCCGAGGCGGACAGCCCCGCTGAGGGCCCAGCGCTCCAGATCGCGGCGGGCAGCGGGCCCCGCGCCATCGGCCCGAGCCGCCACAGGCCGGCGCGGGGACCCGGCCGCCACCCCCTACGCGGTCGGCCCGGGGACGGCCGCCTCCGGTGCCCCAAGGACCGCCGTGCAGAAGGGGCAGCGCCGCGCCGCCAGGGCGATCGTGCTGCAGCACTCCGGACAGAGCTTGGTTGTGGGGTCGGGCACGGGGGCCAGCCGCGACCGGACCAGCAGCGCGTTGACCGGCAGCACGACGACGAAGTAGACCACCGCCACCAGCACGACGAAGCTGATCAGGTGATCGAGGAACGCGCCGTAGAGGAAGCGGGAGTGATTGAGCGTGAACTGGAGGCTGGCGAAGTTGGGCTGGCCGCCGATCGCGGCCAGGAGCGGGGTGAGGAGGTCCGAGACCAGCGCCGTGATCACCGCCTCGAAGGCGACGCCGATCACGACGGCGATCGCCAGGTCGACGACATTGCCCCGAAGAAGAAAGGTCCGGAAGCCCTTCATGCCCGTGTGGCCCTCCAAAGGCCCGCCCGTAGCGGCGGTGCGGGCCCATTCTCGGGGGTCGGACGCGCCAAAGGAGGCGCGGGCTCCGAGGCCCGACGCCCTCAGTCGGGGACGGTGTGCCGGGTCGCGGTGGCCAGCGCCTCGGCGAGGATCCGCTCCTGCTCCAGCCGGTGGTCGCCGGCCGCCCCCTCCGCGGGGCTGGCGCTCTCCGGCCTGCCGATGTAGGCGAGGCGCACCCCATCGGGGAGGAGCGCGGGCAGCCGCTCGGCGACGTACTCGAACGCGCCCATGTTGCGCGGCTCCTCCTGGACCCAGATCACCTCCTCCAGCACCGGGTAGGCGGCCATCAGCGCCCGCAGAGCGTCGGCGGGGAACGGGTAGAGGAGCTCGAGGCGGGCCAGCGCGACCGCCGGGCCGCCGTCGTGGTGAGGCCCCGCCCGGTCGCGCAGCTCGTAGTGGATCTTGCCGGTGCTGAGGATCAGGCGGCGGACCTCCTGCCGACGCTCCGCGGGCAGGTCGTCGTCGAGCACCGGGCGGAAACGCCCCTCGCTGAAATCGGTGAGCGGGGACTGGGCGTCGGCCAGCCGCAGGCCGCTCTTGGGGCTGAAGCAGACGAGCGGACGGCGGCGGGTGGTGAGCGCCTGGTGGCGCATGAGATGGAAGTACTGGGCGGCGGTGCTCGGGACCGCGATCCGGATGTTGCCCTCGGCGGCCAGCTGGAGGAAGCGCTCGATGCGGCCGCTGGAGTGCTCGGGGCCGCTGCCCTCGTAGCCGTGGGGGAGGAGGATCACCAGCCGGGCGTCCTGGCCCCACTTGGCCTGCCCCGCGACCACGAACTGGTCGACGATCACCTGGGCGTTGTTGTAGAAGTCGCCGTACTGCGCCTCCCAGATCACCAGCGCGTTGGGGGCGGTGACGGCGTAGCCGTACTCGAATCCCAGCGCCGCCACCTCCGACAGCGGGCTGTTGTGGAGCTCGAAGGGAGCCTTGGCCTGCACCAGGTGCTGGATCGGCGCCCAGCGAGCGCCGCTGCGCACATCGTGGAGGACCAGGTGGCGCTGGCTGAACGTGCCCCGCTCGACGTCCTGGCCGGTGAGGCGGATGGGGACGCCGTCGATGAGGAGCGAGGCCCACGCCAGGGCCTCGGCCTGGGCCCACAGGAGCCGGCCGCCGGGCTGGAAGGCCGCGGGCCGCTGCTCGAAGAAGCGCAGGAGCTTGGGATGGATCGCGAACCCGTCCGGGACCCGGCCCAGCTGCTCGTCGAGGGTCCGGAGCGTGGCGACCGCCACGCTGGTCTCGAGCTCGTGGTCGGGGGCGGCGTCCATGCGGCGCGGGCGCTCCGGCTCGGCGAGCGCCTCGGCCTGGCTGGTCAGCTCCCGATGGACCTCGACGAGGTGCTGGTAGGCGGCGGTGGCCCGCGCCTCCACCTCCTCCGCCGTCAGCAGCCGGCGCTCGACCAAGGTGGCGCCGTAGAGCCGGACGACCGGCGGGTGCTGGCGGATCCGGTCGGCCATCAAGGGCTGGGTGTAGGCGGGTTCGTCGCCCTCGTTGTGCCCCAGCCGGCGGTAGCCGATGAGGTCGATGAGGCTGTCGCGCCCGAAGGCGCTGCGGAACGACACCGCCAGCCGCACGGCCGCCAGGCAGGCCTCCACGTCGTCGGCGTTGACGTGGATGATCGGCAGGTCGTAGCCCTTGGCGATGTCGCTGGCGTAGCGGGTGGACCGGCCCTCGTCGGGATCGGTCGTGAAGCCGATCTGGTTGTCGGCGATGATGTGGATGGTCCCGCCAGTGGAGTAGCCCGCCAGCGCCTGGAGGTTGAGGGTCTCGCTCACCACCCCCTGGCCGGTGAAGGCGGCATCGCCATGGATGAGGACGGGCACGGCGATCCGGGTGTCCTGATGGACCTCGTGGGCACGGCGCCTGGTCTGCTTGGCGCGCGCCCGCCCCTCGACGACCGCGTCCACCACCTCAAGGTGGCTGGGGTTGTGGCTGACCGCGACCGCGACCGGGCGGCCGGCGCGGGTGAGGTAGGTGCCGTCGGCGCCGAAGTGGTACTTGACGTCGCCGGCGGTGGCGCCGCCCTCGACGTGCCCGCTCTCGAACTCCGCGATCATGGCGGCGTAGGGACGGCCGACGACGTGGGTCAGCACGTTCAGGCGGCCGCGGTGCGCCATCCCCAAGAGCACCTCGCTGGCCCCGTCGGCGGCCAGGAGCTCGATGGTCTCGTCGAGCATCGGGATCAGGGCGTCGAGCCCCTCGATCGAGAAGGTGTGGTGGCCGAGGTACGTGCGGCGCAGGAAGCGCTCGAACGCGTCGACGACGGTGAGCCGGTCGAAGAGGCGCAGCTGGCGATCGGGGGCCAGCGGCTGGCGATGGGCGCCGGACTCGATCTGCTTGCGAAGCCAGACCCGCTGCTCGTGGCTGGAGATGTGCTCGATCTCGTAGGCCACCGTGCCGCAGTAGGTCTCGCGGAGGTGGGGCAGGGCGTCGGCGAGGGTCGCCCCCGGCACCTCCACCCGGAGCATCCAGGCCGGGACCGAGGCCATCAGCTCCGGCGTGAGCCGAACCGTCTCGGGGTCGATCGCGGGGTCACCCGGGGGCTCGCTGCCGAGCGGGTCGAGGTGGGCGGCCAGATGGCCGTGGGTGCGGAAGGCCTTGACCAGCGACATCCCCGCCGCCACCGCATACATCAGCTCCTCTGACGCCGTCCCCTGCGGGACCGGCTCGGGCCGGGTCAGGGGGCGACGATCCGGGGGCGGCGCTCCCGCGCCCAACTCGGGGAGCGGGAGGTTGAACGCCGAGAAGGCGGACTCGTAGAAGGCGTCGGCGCCCGCCAGGAGCTGCTCGATCCGGCGCAGGAACTCGCCCGACTCCGCCCCCTGGACCACCCGGTGGTCATAGGTGTTGCTGATGGTCATGACCCGATGGGCACCGAGCGCGGTTGCAGCCGGCTCGTCGAGGTGGCCCAGCCCGGGCGGGTACCCGATCGCGCCGACGGCGACGATCGCCGCCTGCCCGGCCATCAGCCGCGGCACCGAGGCGACGGTCCCGATCCCGCCGGGGTTGGTCAGGGTGAGGGTCGCGCCCTGGAGCTCGTCGGCGGTGAGGGAGCCCGCCCGGGCCCGCTGCACCAGGTCCTCGTAGCGGTCCCGGAAGGCGGCGAACTCGAGGCGATGGGCATCGCGAAGAACCGGCACCACGAGGAAGCGGGTCCCGTCGCGTCGCTCGACGTCGACCGCCAGGCCGAGGGCGACCGTGGCGCGCTGCTGCCGCGTCGCCTGGCCCCCCACCCGCAGGAAGCTCGCGGAGAGGTTGGGGCGCTCGTGGGCGGCCCGCGCGACGGCGAAGGCGATGAGGTGCGTGAACGAGACCTTGACGCTCACCCGGCCCGCCTCCTGGAGGGCACCGTTCAGCTGGCGTCGGCGGCGGTCGAGCACGTCCACATCGAGGGTGCGGAAGCTGGTCGCCGTCGGCACGTCGCGGCTCTGCTCCATGGCCTGCACGAGGGCCAGCTGGGGGCCGCGGATGGGGGTGGCCCCCTCGGGGGGGGCGGCTTGGCGGGCTGCCGGCTCCGCCGGGGTCTCAGCCGCAGGCGCCTCCCCGCGCGGGGCCTCCTCCCGCGGGGGCGGCTCCGCGGGGGCGGCCCCGTTGGCAGGGGATCCCGCGAGGTCGCGCCGCCGCACGGCGCCGCCGGGGCCGGTCCCGCGGATCGCCGCGAGGTCGACGCCCAGGCGCTCCGC
>DAHUZI010000074.1 GCA_027306595.1 Candidatus Dormiibacterota bacterium
GCCGGGGAGCCCCGGCCCCGGCTGAGGCCGGGGCCCGCCGCGCGGCCGGGCGGGAGTATCGTTCGCGGCCGCAGGCGGGGTCAGGGAGGCACGTACGTGGTCGTCGTCGAGGACTCGTGGCGGATCCCGCACCCGGCCGACCGGGTGGCGGCCCTGCTGGCGGACCCCGGTCCGCTCCTGCGCGGGCTGCCCGATCTCGCCAGCCCCCGGGGCCCCGACGGCGACGGCCGGCTGCGGCTCCGGCTCGGCCCGACCCACGCCACCCTGATCGGCGGTGGCCGAGCGCATCCGCTCCCCGGCGAGGGCACGGTGTGGGAGGCGACGGGGCGTCGAGCCCGGGGACCGGGCAGGGTCTCGGCCCGCGTGGCGTTCCAGGTCGAGCCGGCCGACGCTCAGGCGGCGGTCCGGCTCCGGGCCGAGGTCGCGGTGCATGACTGGGAGCCGCCTCCGAGCGCGGCCGCGCTCGAGGCCGCGCTCCGCCGGCTGGCCGCCGGGGTCCACACCCACCTCCGCCTCCAGCTGGAGCGGGTGGCCGGGGAGCCCGCGGCGGCCGGCGCCGGCCCCGACCTCCCCCCGATCGAGGTCGTCCCGGGCGAGCCCCAGCGGGCGCTGGCCGGGGGGATCCCGCTCGCGGCTCGCCATCTGGCGCGCGCCGCCCGCGACCGCTGGCCGGCGGCGCTGCTCCTTGGGGTGGGCGCGATCGCCGCGGTGATCGCGGCCCGCCGCGGCCGGACCGGCTGAGAGACCGCCCCAGCGGGACCTCGGCCCGCCGTCAGCCCCGCCGCCGGCGGCGGGGTGGGGGGGTCGGTCGCCCGTCCCCGGACGGCTCGGCGGCGAGGGTCGCGGCCGGGACCGCGACCACGGTCCCCCCCTCGGTGAGGGTGACCAGCACCTGTTCGCGGACCAGGTTGTGGTCGGTGACGGTGCCGGGCTCGCCCTCCACCTCGACCGCGGCGCCGACCGGGGGCAGTCGCCGGCGGAGGTCGACGTACTGCTCGTTCTCGTACTGGAGGCAGCACTTCAGCTTGCCGCAGAGGCCATTGAGCCGGCTGGGATTGAGCGGGAGCCCCTGCTCCTTGGCCATCTTGATCGTCACGGGGACGAACTCCTTCAGCCAGCTCGAGCAGCAGAGCCGGCGGCCGCAGGGGCCGTACCCATCCTGGAGCCGGGCCTCGTCGCGGGCGCCCACCTGGCGGAGCTCGACCCGGCAGCGCAGCCTGGCGGCCAGCTCCTGGGCGAGGTCGCGGGATTCGACCCGCCGCTCGGTCGTGAAGTCGAAGAGGATGCGGGTGCCGTCGAGGCTCAGCTCGGCCCGGGCGATCTTCACCGGCAGGCCCCGGGTCCGGACCAGCTCGCGCGCGGTCCGCATCACCTCCGGGATCCGGGCGTCCAGCTCGGCGCGCTGGCGCAGGTCCAAGTCCGTCGCCCGCCTACGGATCGGCAGCAGCGGGCTGGGGACGAGGGCCGGATCGAGATCGACCTCAGCCAGCACGACCTCCCCGATCTCCGGGCCCCTCGCCGTGTCGGCGACCACCAGGGCACCGGGCTCGAGCGGCTCCCCCCGGGGGTCGTAGTAGTTCAGGGGCCCGTGGCGGCGGAACTTGACCCCGACGACGCGCGACACGGGCTCAGCCGACGCCGGCCACGGCCGGCGCAAGGATCGGCGGGGCCGGCGCGCCGCCCAGGAGCCGGAGCAGCAGCCGGTCGAGGGCGAGCCGCGGGTTCGCCGCGGCGGCGAGCCGGGCGAGCGTCTCGCCGCAGTCCTCGAGCCGGTCGAGGCAGCCGGAGAGCCCCAGCACCGCCGCCCAGGCGGTCGCCGCCTCCCGGACCCGGACCCAGCGCGCCAGCTCGCCGGCCCCGGCCGCGATCCGGCTGGCATCTCGAAGGAAGGCGGCCCAGCTCCGGGTCGCCTCGCGGGCCAGCTGCGCGTCCGCACCGAGCTCGGCGGCGAGGGCCAGCCACCCGTCGGGGCCGGCCCCCGCGGCCGCCACCAGCTGGGCGACCCGGTCACCCGCCATCGCCGCCCGGTCTGGCGCCACGGCCAGGGCCAGCGCCCGGCCGGGTCGACCGTCGGCGAGCGCCGCCGCCGGCTCGACCGCCTCCGGCGCGACATCGGGACGCGTCCGCAGCCAGGCGGCGATCGCCTCGCTGGGAACGAGCCCGAGCGCCAGGGGCTGGCACCGACTGGGCAGGGTTGGGGGGAGATGCTCGTGCTGGGGCCGGGCCGTGGTGAGCAGGAGGACCGTCCCCGGCGGCGGCTCCTCGAGGAGGCGCAGGACGCTGTTGGCGGCCACGTCCGTGAGCCGCTCGCAGTTGGCGATGAGCACGACACGGCGCCCGCCGGCGAACGGCGTGAGGGCCAGGACGTGCTGGAGCGAGGGGCCGAGCGGGCCGGACTCGCCGCCGCGGATTCGATCGACCTGGAGCGGGCCGTCTTCGTCGTCGACCCAGAAGTCGGGATGGGCGTCGAGCGCGCCCGGGCGCTCGCCGGTGCCCAGACAGGCCTGGGCGAGGGCGCGGGCCAGGGTGGTCTTGCCGACCTGCTCGGGACCGGTCACCCAGTACGCATGGGCGAGCCGGTCGCGCTCGAGCTGCCGCCGGAGGGTGGCCACGACCCGCTCGTGGCCGACCAGGTCCTCGAAGGTCGGCATCCCCGCATTCTAGGTGGGGCCGCCGTCCTGCGGGCCTCCGGGCGGGCCGGGCTCGAGCAGCGGCCGACCTTCTCGGGCCTGGGCGCGCAGCACCGCCTCCCGGGCGCAGAGCATGCGGGCGGCCTCGAGGACGGCGGGGGCATCGGCCCGAGGCACCACGACGACCCCGTCGCCGTCCCCGAGGACGACGTCGCCGGCGCCGCAGACCACCCCCCCGCAGGCGACGGGATAGCCGACCTCCCCGGTGCCCTCCTTGCCCGGACCGTTGCCCGAGGCGCCCCGCCCGAAGACCGCAAAGCCCAGGCGCTCGAGCGGGGCGAGATCGCGCACCGCGCCGTCGACGACGAGGCCGACGACCCCCAGGGCGTGCGCCCGCGTCGCCATCAGCTCCCCGAAGAGCGCGTGGGCGAGCGAGCCCTGCCCGTTCACCACCACGACATCGCCGGGCCGGGCGTGGTCGAGGGCGTGGTGGATCCGCAGGTTGTCGCCGCTGCGGACCCAGACGGTGAGGGCGGTCCCGGCCAGCCGGGCCCCCGGCCAGAGCGGGCGGATGCCGCCGTCCATCGCCCCCAGCCGGTGCATCGCATCGGCGACCGTGGTCGCGGGCAGCGCCCGGAGTCCCTCGACCGTCCGGGGATCCGCCCGCGCCCACGGCGGGGCGGTGCGCGCCCCGGGCCCGGCGTCGGCGAGCCCCGGCACCTCCCTCACCGGCGCGGCGCGGCCGCGGCCGCGGGGAAGCGCGAGCCCCCCGCCCGCAGCGGGCGGGGGGTCGCGCCGCAGGTCACGAGAGCGCCCGCAACCAGCTGGTCGGGATGTTGCCGAGTACCCGGACCTGACCGTTCGGGCTGTAGGTGTCGATCTGGAAGATGCCGGTCGAGTCGTGGTAGCTGTCGAACGAGGTGGGCCCACCCGGTCCGATGTAGCGGATCGCCTTGCCCGCCCTGAGCGCGGCGACGCCCTGGGCGAAGGTGTTGACGACGACCGCGCCCGGCACCCCGTTGCCGATCTTGAGGATGTCGGCCTTGTAGACGCTGGGCTTGGTGCTGTGCGACATCACCATCGCCAGCGCGGCGAGGTTCATCCCGTCCCACAGGTGGACGGCACCGGGGGCGCTGAACAGGGTGCTGAAGACGCCCACCCGGGTCACCTGCGACTTGACCGCGTACATCGCGCTGGTGAAGGCCTTGAAGGCCGGCCCGGAGGTCTCGATCACGAGGTTGTCCGCCAGGTAGTTTCGGGACAGGTTGGAGCCGCCGATCGCCGAGGCCACCGACTTGAACCAGGCCGGGGAGATGGTGGCCGAGGTCCCGATGATGGGGATCATCTTGCCGTGGTTGAGCTGGCGCAGCTCGGAGAAGAAGGTGGCATCGGCCGACCCGAGCGCCTCCGTCAGCACCACCTGCGGGTGGGCCTCCAGGATGGCGGCGGCCTCGGTGCGGAAGGTGGTTGAGGTGAGGTTCAGCGTCTCGTTGCCGGCGACCACCATTCCCGCCTTGTGAATGGCGCTGATCGCCGGGTTGACGAAGGTCTGGGACCCGATGTCGTTGCCGAACGCGAGCCCGATACGGTGGTAGTGCTTGCGGTAGTGGGCGATCGCGACCATCGCGTACGCCTCCTCCAGGTCCGGCGGGACCAGGCGGAAGAAGTAGGGGAAGTGGATGTGGTCGAACTCCGACTGCCCCGTCATGCAGAACATGACGGTCTTGCGGGCGTTGATCTCGGGGACCACGGCCGCGGCCTCGTCCGAGGTGCACCCGATCACCAGTGCCAAGTTTGGGGTGGTGGCGAACATCTGGCGGGTCGCGGGCACGGCGTCAGCGGGGTCGCCTCGGGTGTCGAAGGTCTTGCACGTGAGCGGGTGACCGAGCACCCCGCCCGCCGCGTTGATCGCGTGCGTGGCGGCCAGGCACGACGCGTCGTAGATCGGCCCGAGCGCGGCGTCGACGCCGCTGAACGGCGCCAGGTCCGCGATCACCAGCGGAGTGCCGGTCGGCTGGGCCACGGTCGCCGCGCTGGCCTGGCCGATGGCGGCGGGGGCGGTTCCGAGGGCGATCGCCGCCATCGCCACGGTGACACCGACCGCCGGCCAGCGCCGACGGGCATGACCTGAGCCGACATCGGGGGACGCGGCCGTGCCGCGTCCGTGAGGCAACCATTGCATCCTGTGCCCTCCTCGGGGTGACGGAGCCCTACTCCGCCCGGTCACCGCGGCCGCGGCCCATGGGGGCGAGCGCGACCGCAGACCGGGTTCGGGACGCGATCCATGCGGCGGACGGAGGCGAGGCGGGACCCTCGACGGGCAGCGGACCGTCGGTCGGTGACCCCAGCGCCGGCGTGCATCCCACGCTTCCCCCTCCACGTGAAAGGGACCCCACCGAGTGGCGGAATCGTAGGGGAGGACAGGTCGACCGGTCAAGCGGATGGTCAGCGGGGGCTCAGCACCTCCACCGGCACCGCGACCAGAGCGGCGACCGCCCGGATCCGGGACCAGAGCTCGGGCTCACTGGAGGCCACCACGGTGACATGGCCGAGCTTGCGCCCGGGGCGGATCGCCTTGCCGTACCAGTGCAGGTGGCACCCGGGCAGGCCGAGGACGGCTGCGGGGTCGACGGCCTGCCCGATGCAGTTCACCATCGCCGCCGCCCCGCGCATGGCGGTCCCGCCGAGCGGCCAGCCCAGCCCCGCCCGGAGGTGGTTCTCGAACTGGCTGGTCTCGGACGCCTCGATCGTCCAGTGACCGGAGTTGTGGACCCTCGGCGCCAGCTCGTTCACGAGGAGCCGACCGTCGACCTCGAAGCACTCGACGGCGAGGACCCCCACATGGTCGAGGGCGACCAGCAGCCGGGCGGCGAGCGCCTCGGCCTCCGCCCGCAGACCGGCGCCGAGCCCCGGCGCGGGGGCGAGGCTGAGCCGCAGGAGGCCCGCCTCATGGCGGTTCTCCACCGGCGGGTAGCAGGCGATCGCGCCCGCCGGGTCGCGGACGGCCAGGACCGAGAGCTCGCGGCTGAAGGCGATCTCGCGCTCCAGCAGCGCCGGTCCCCCGCCGGCCGCTAGCCACGCGGCGTCGGCCTCGGCGGGTTCGAGCACCCGCGCCTGCCCGCGCCCGTCGTAGCCGAGCCGGCGGGCCTTGAGCCGGGCCGGAAGCCCGACTCGCTCGATCGCCCCCGCAAGGTCCTCGGGGCGATCGACGACCGCGTAGGCGGCGACCGGGATGCCCAGTGATTCGCAGAGCCGCTTCTCTCGGAACCGGTCCTGGGTGATGGCGAGCGCCGCAACCGGGGGGAAGACCGGACGCTCCCTGGCGAGGGCGGCGGCGGTCGCGGCCGGCACCGACTCGAACTCGAAGGTCACGCGATCGACCAGCTCGGCGAGCCGCTGAGCCGCCGTCAGGTCGTCGTAGCCCCCCACCACCTGGCGCGTCACCTGGCCGCAGCTCGCAGCCGGGTCGGGGTCCAGACAGGCCGTGCGAACCCCAAGGCTGTGGGCCGAGAGAGCCAGCATCCGTCCCAGCTGGCCGCCCCCCAGGATCCCCACGCTGGGGGTGACGGGCCCGGCGGTCACCCGGCCGGTGCCGGGCCGCGCGGGTCGGGGTCGGCCAGCACCCGCTCGGTCTGGCGCGCACGACGCTCGAGCAGGGCCCGCTCCAGCTCCGGGTCGCCAAGGGCCAGGATCGCCGCCGCCAGCAGGGCGGCGTTCTCCGCCCCGGCCGGACCGATCGCCAGCGTCCCCACCGGAACGCCGGCCGGCATCTGCACGATCGAGAGGAGCGAGTCGATGCCCCCGAGGGCGGAGGATCGGACGGGCACGCCGAGGACCGGCAGGGTCGTCTTCGCGGCCAACATGCCCGGGAGGTGGGCGGCGCCGCCGGCGCCGGCGATCAGGACCATGAGGCCGCGCTCACGCGCCGAGGCCGCGTAAGCGATGAGGCGGTCGGGCGTGCGGTGGGCCGAGACCACCCGGACCTCGTGGACCACGCCGAGCGCCTCCAAGACCTCGGCGGCCGGCCGGAGCGTCTCCCAATCGGAGCGCGACCCCATCACGACGCCCACCCGCGGCCGTTCGGCTCCCACCAGCCACCTCCGTCCCCTGCGCACGGCTCCCGCGGCACGATAGCCGATCGCCCCTCCGTCCACCGCCGGGTGAACCCCCCGGTCCCCCTCCCCGCGATTGCCCGCTGTCGAGCGCGCGGGTCGTCGCCGATCCTGAGAGAGATGGGACTGTCAGCGGCCGGGCAGGCGATAACCAAGGTCGAGCGGATCTTGGTGGCCGTCGATGGCTCGGCGGCGGCGGGGCGGGCCTTGGCGATCGCGGGCGAGCTGGCCCAGCGGCACCGGGCCACGGTCACGGTCCTCCACGTCAGCCGCGACCCGCTGGCCGTCCTCGTGGGGGCGGCGGAGGCGGGGGCGATGATGCTGGGAGGCGAGCCCCCACCCCTGGCGGCCCGGGGACCATCGACCCGGGCCGCGGAGCTCGTCGACCGGGCGGTCGCCGAGCTCCGGGCCGCAGACGTCACCGCCGCGGGACGGATCGTGCCCGCCCTCGACGGCGTCGGCCGGGCGATCGTCTTCGCGGCGGAGGACCGCGGCACGGACCTCATCGTGATTGGGACGCGGGGGCGCTCGCAGCTGACCGGCCTCCTCCTCGGGAGCACGGCCTACCACGTCGTGCACCTCGCCTCCTGCCCGGTGCTGGTGGTCCCCTAGCCCCGTCGACGTCGGCCGGGCGGGTCAGCCGCTGTAGTGCTCGACGACATCAACGGGCCGCACCCGGGCCTGCTCGGGATCCCCCCCGAATTCCCGGCGCGCACGACGCTGCCGGAGCAGATCCCAGCACTGATCGAGGTGAGCCTGGAGGGCTCGGAGCCGCTGCCGCTCACGCTCGTCGAGCCCGTGGCCGTCTGCGGCCCGCTGGTAGAGCTCGTCCTCCTCCCCCATCACGGCCTCGATCTGCCGGATCACCTCGAGATCGCGCACCGTCGTCCCTCCGTGTGGGGTCCCCCGCGACGCCGCGGTCGGCGTCCGTCCGTCCCCTCCAGCCTGCGCCACCGTGCCGCAATCCTGCAACGACGCTTGCGGAGGACCGCCTCGTGGCGGAATGATCTGACCCGGGTCACGGGCGCCGATCCCCGCGAGCTCTCCTCCACCCTCCTGATCCCCGCTCAGCAAGGCTCCGCCTCGCATGCCCCCGTCCCCCTCCCACCGCCGGCTCCCCGTCCCCGTGCTCGCGGTCGCCCTGGCCGGGGCGGCGGCCGCCGCCGTGCACTTCGGCGGCGCCCCCCCCATCGGCGGCCCCACCGTCCGTCCGCAGGGGCACCAGGTCGTCCAACCCCAGGGCCCGGTCCCGGTCCCGACGGCCCCGTCCGCCACCGCGACCGCGGCGCCGACCGGTCCGGCTGCCTCCCCGGCCGCAACGCCCCGTCCCGCGACCGCCCCGACCCCGCCACCCGACGGCAAGAGCGAACCCACCGCCGCGCCACCGCCGCCGGCGGGGTATCCGTACCCGGTCGACGCCAGCGGCGACGTTCGGGTCGCGAACCTGGTCGTGACCCCGGGCCGGGTGGCGGCCGTCGACGGGCCCCTGCAGCTGCGGGTGGTGGCGGCGGGGCGGGCGTGGGTCCCCGGGCAGGCGATCTTCGTGTACGTCGGCCAGCGCTTCGCCCTTCGGCTCCCGGCCCCGGGGGCGACCGGTCTCCTTGGACTCGTGCCGGCCCGGATGGCCCCGGGCTCGGTGGTGATCAGCGGGTTCCAGTTCCCCCAGAACTCGCCCTCGGCACCGGTGGACGGCGCCGCCACCGCCTCGCTCCTGGTCGTGGGATGACGGGGCGGGCGCACGGGCTCATCGTGGCCGCGTGCCTGGCGGCGGGCCTGGCGCCCGCTCCGGTGCTGGCCGCGCCGCATGCCGTCGGCACGGGCGCTGGCCCCCGACCCTCGACCGTGGCGCCTGCCCATCCGGCGGGCGGCCTGACCCCGACGGGCGGCCTGACCCCGGCGGGGGTCCCGGCGCCGGCCCGCCCGCTCTTCGGCCAGCAGTGGAGCCCCTGGGGCGGGGAGCGACTCGGGACCGGCCCGCTCACCGTTGGCGGCTACGGCTGCGCCGTCACAGCCTCGGCGATGCTCCTGCAAACCCTCGGGGTGGCCGTCAACCCCGGGTGGCTCAACGGCTGGCTGAGCGGGCACAACGGGTACGTGGCCGGGGACCTCCTGGTGTGGGGGGCGGTGGCGCGGGCGGCGCGCGCCCGGGGCGGGTCCGTCCGCTACGAGGGGTGGCGCGGCTACGATCCCGCCCTCATCGATCGCTCGCTGGCCCTGGGGGTGCCCGTGATCGCCCAGGTGAGCCTGGACGGCAACATGCACTTCGTCCTGATCGTGGCCATCTCGGCGGACGGGACGGTGTGGATCAACGACCCGTGGTATGGCGATGTCACGACGCTGCAGGCTCGCTACGGGCCTCCCAACCGCGCCATCCTCTCGATCCGCCTCTACAGCGGGCGTCCGGTCGTCCCGCCCCGGATGTCACCGCTGAGACCCGGCGGCCTGGCGACCGTGCTCGCCCCCCAAGCCGTGCTCGGCCGCGCGCAGACGGGCTCGGAGGTCCTCGCGGTCGCGGACACCACGCCCACCACCCGGTGGACCCAGGGCACGCCGGCCGCCGTCCGAGCCTGGTCGGCGACACGCATCCAGTTCACGGCCCCCACGCCGCTCCCCGCGGGCTCGCTGGTGGTGCGCACGGCGACCGGCCAGCCCAACTACTGGTTCCCCTTCACCGTGCCGGGCGAGCCCGCGGTCGAGGTCAGCGCCATCCTGCCGCAGATCGGCGGCCGCGCCGGCGGCACCCGGGTGCTCATCCACGGCCGCGGCTTCATCGCCCCGATGTCGGTGCGATTCGGCCGGACACCGGCCCGCTCGGTGGTCATCCTGAGCCCGATCGAGATCCTCGCCGTGAGCCCGAGCGCCCCCGCGACCGGCGCCGCGCTGCCCCGCCCGCCGACCCCAGGGGCCACGCCCACCGCCAGCCCCGCCCCGACGGCCACCCCCACCCCGACGCCGCCTTCGGTCGGGAGCAGCCCGACCGCCCTGCCCCCCAACCCGCTGATTCGCCACGTCGGCGCCGCCGGGCTGGCGCCCGTCGCCGAGGTGACGCTGACGGTCGCGGACTGGATGGGCCGGAGCCCCAGCGGATCGGCTGCCACCTTCGCCTACACCCAGGGCCCCGCCCCTTCGCCGGAGCCGGCGGCGACGCCGTCGCCGGCAGCGACCCCTTCGCCGGCAGCGACCCCGTCGCCAGGGGCGACCCCCAGCCCCACCCCCGCCGCGACACCCACCCCGTCGCCAAGTCCGACCGCCGCCGTCGCCCCGGGCCCCGTGCCGGTCGTGGAGCCGGCGGTCGCGCCGCCGGCGCTGGGGGCCTTCCACCCCCTCGCCCAGCCGTCCCTGCTCGGTCCCGGCGGCGCAGCGCGCACGGCGGCCACCCTCCTGGCCCCCGGCCACCCGCTGAGCCTTGGGGTGGCCGGCCACGTGGGCGTGCCCGCCCGAGGGGCGACGCTGGTCGCCCTCGAGCTCTCGGCCTCCGGCGGGTCGCGGCCGGGCACCATCACGGTGGGGCCCGCCGGGTCCGTGGGCCGGGGCGGCAGCCTGGCGATCCGACCGGGACAGCCGGCAACCGCCCTCATCCTGGTCAGCCCGGGACCGACCGGGGCGGTCCACCTCACCGCCGCGGGCACCGCGGTCGAGGTCGCGGCCGCCGCCGCGGGCTGGTTCGGCCCGGATCGCGGCGGCCCGGGGCGGTACCACCCGACGCCGCCCACGGTCGTGTGCGACACGGCGGTGGGCGGCCCGACCCCGTGCGCCGGCCGGCCCCTGGTCCCGGACGGGGTCCTGACCCTGGCACTGGACGGTCGCGGCGGCATCCCGCCGGCCGGGGCCGAGGCCGCGCTCCTCACGGTGACGGCGGTGGACCCCTCGGCGGGGGGCGCGCTCACGGTGTGGCCGGGGGCGGCCGTACGGCCTGCGGCGGCCGACCTCAGCTTCGCGACCGGCACGACGGTCACCACCGAGGTGATCGCGCCCCTGGGCCCGGCCGGGTTCGTGTGCCTCTACGACGCGGGCGGGGCGGCCGCGGCGGTGGTGACCGTGGACGGCTGGTTCGCCGCCGGCTGAGCCCCCAGACCGCCGACGGCTGTAACCGGGGGGGGAATGCCAGGGCGAACACGTAGACGCCACCCTGAGGAGGACCGCCCATGCTGCGTCGCGCCCAACGGCTCTCGCCCGGCCCGGGCGGGGTCGGCCCCCGCCGGCTCGCCATCGGCCCACTTGTCGCCGCGATCGGTCTGGCCGCGCTCGCGGCCGCCCCGATCGTGGGCGCCGCCGCCACCCGGCACACCGCCAAGGTGCGCCCACTCGTGGTCCGAACCGCTGTCGAGACCGTCCGCGGCCATCGGGAGACCGTTCTCACCACCGCCGCCTACCGCACCCTCTACTACTTCACCGCCGACACCGCCACCAAGGCCGCCTGCACCGGCGCCTGCGCCAAGCTCTGGCCCCCCGAGCGGGGCACCGTCCAGGAGCCGGTCGCCCACCCCGCCGGGGTGCACGGCCGCTTCACGTTCCTGGTCGACCCCAACGGGCGCCAGCTCGAGTACAACGGCCACCTCCTGTACGCGTACAGCGGGGACACCGGCGCCCGCCAGGATCACGGCGAGGGCAAGTTCGGCAAGTGGTTCGTCGCCACCCCGACCCTGAAGGCGACAGCCGCCAAGACGAAGACGACCGGCGGCGGGGGATACGGGTACTGATCCGAAGTGGAGCCGGGGCCGCCCGCCCAAGGCGGGCGGCCCCGGCTCCAGCGGGGCGGGGGCGACCCGCCCCGCTAGAGTCCGTGAGGCTCGGGGAGCTTGGGCTTCGAACCCGACCGGCCCACCCGGGGGGGGTCGGCACCTGGCCGGTCCGACTCCGGCGGGCGAGCCTCGGGGGCGTCGCCGCCCGGTCCTGGCTGGTGGAGCTGGGCCCGGTACTGGCGCCAGACCGTGAGGACGCGCTGGCCCGCGGTCACGTTGGTGAGGACGGCCAGGATCCACAGGACGATGGTGAGCTGGCCGGTGACGAGCCCGATGGCGGTGAGGACGACCCGTTCGGGGCGGGCGAACCAGCCCCCGTCACAGGAGAAGCCGAGCGACTGGGCTCGCGCCCGCACGTACGAGACGAGGAAGGAGCCCGCCAGCGCCGCCGCGATCAGGAACGGCTGCACCACCTGGTGCTCGCGAACGAGGAAGAGGTACAGAAGGCCGAGGTAGGTGGCGCCCTCGCCGTAGCGATCGGCGGTGCTGTCGAGGAAGGCCCCGTAGCGGTGCACCTTGCCGGTCACGCGAGCGACGGCGCCGTCGAGCAGGTCGAACGAGCCCGCCACCAAGAGCACGACGCCGGCGATCAGCAGCTGGTCGAGGGCGATGAGGACCGCGGACGCCAGGGTGATGGCCAGCCCGATCACGGTGAGGACGTTGGGGCTGACGTTCCGCGGGCCGAGGGCGCGGACCGCCCGGACGACCGCGGCCCTAACGAAGTTCTGAAGCCGATTGCTGAACAAGGGAGCTCACCTGTGGTGGGCGGACCGAGGCGCGGGCCAGCTGGTAGACGGCGAGAACCTCGTCGGCGACGCGGCCCCATCGGTACCGCTGGGCGGTGGCCCGGCCGGCCTCGCCCATCCGCCGACGGCGGTCGGGGTCGTCGAGACAGCGGCCGAGGGCCGCGGCCAGGCTGGCGGCGTCCCGGGGCGGGACCAGCAGCCCCTCCTCGCCGTCGTGGAGGACCTGGCGGAAGCCGTCGATGGCGGTGGCCACGATCGCCCGGCCGCTCGCCATCGCCTCCAGCAGCACCACGCCGAACGACTCCTTCCCGAAGTTGGGCGCGCAGAAGACCTCGCAGCTCGACAGGAGGGCGAGCTTGGTCGGCTCGTCCACGAAGCCGGTGAAGGTGACGTCGGGGATCCCCTCCTCCTCGACCCAGCGCTCGAACCCCAGGCGTTGCGGCCCATCGCCGACGGCCACGAGGCGGCAGTCGGCCCGGACCTGGCGCAGAAGGGCGTAGGCCTCGAGCAGGGCGGCGAGGCCCTTGCGCTCCTCCATCCGGCCGATGAAGAGGATGGTCGCCTCCTCCGGCTGCGGGCGCAGGGGCGCCGGGAGCATGGTCGCGACCTCCGCCGCGGAGCGGGGACGGTAGCGGGCGAGATCGATGCCGTTCGGCACCACGTGGTAGGTGGCGGGGAAGTAGCGGCTCACGAACGCCCGGGCCGGCTCCGACACCGCGATGCAGGCGTCGAGGCGCCGGAACAGCCGCCGCAGGATCGGTCGCCCGTAGTAGTAGCCGAGGTTCTGGCGGGCGAAGGCGTGGAAGGTCCCGACGTTGACCCCGTGGGCGTTGAGCCGAAGAGCGGTGACGGGGAGCGACGGCATCAAGGGCTCGTGGAAGTGAAGGACGTCGAACGCCTCCTGGTCGAGGATCTGCCGGATCCGCCGGGCCAGGTGGAACGAGAGCGAGATGCGCGCGATCGAGCCGTTGGTCGGGATCGGGATCGGACGCCCGAGCGCGTACAGCCCCTCGACCGCCTCCTTGGCCTCGCCGGTCGCCGGCGCCAGGATGCGGACCGCATGGTCGCGGGCGCGGAGCTCGGCGGCGAGGTGGCGGATGTGCTCGCCCACCCCGCCCGGCCGCAGGTAGTCGTAGGGCGAGACGAGGCCGACCTTCAGCACCGGGTTCACCTTGCGGGACCGATGGCCGCCGAATCCAGGGGGATCGTGGCCGGCGTGACAGCCGCCTGGCCGCGGGGGACCGGCGGCCCGAAGAGCGGGCTGAGCACGTGCCACTGGTCTGCGTGCGCGGCCACCACCGGCTCCAGCAGCCGGAGGAGCCGGGCGGTGACGGATCGGACCGCCTCCGGGTCGCCCCGCCCGCCGGGGACCGTGAGCGGCGGATAGGCGCGCGCGAGATACGTGTCCTGGGGCGTGCGCAGGATCGTCACGGGCAGGATCGCCGCCCCGGTTCGGGCCGCGATCTCGACCGCCCCGAGCGGGATCCGGGCCTCGTGGCCGAAGAATGGCAGCGCCGCGCCGGTGCCGAGGAGGTCCCGGTCGATCGCGATGACCACCACGCCATGCCGGCGCAGGACCCGGTAGACGGCCCGCGCCGAGGCCGCCCCGGCGCGCTGGGCGGCGGCGAGATCACCGCCCCGGGCGGCGTCGCAATCGAGGGGAATCACCTGGCACCCGGCCCGAAGGCGCGTCTTCGCGAACCAGTTGTAGCAGCGGACCGGCCGCACCCGCTCAGCCAGCAGCGCCAGTCCCGGGAAGACGTCGTTGAGCGACGCGATCACCGACTCCCAGGCCCCGAGGTGAAAGCTGACGATGATGACCCCGTCGCCCATCGCGCGAGCCGTGTCGAGGTGCTCAACCCCCTCCGTCTCGAGCCAGGCCCGCCAGGCGCGGGTGGGCCGGTGCGGCATCTGGAGCACGTCGATCCAGGCCTTGAGGAAGTTCTGGACGTTGGCCCGCAGGAGCCGACGCGCCGCCGCCGGATCCAGCTCGGGCCGGGCGACGCGCAGGTTGGCGGCCAGGCCGCGGAAGTGCGACCCCGCCGCCGCGGTGAGGACCGTCGCCAGCGGGCCGGTCAGGCGATAGGCCCCCCGGCGGGTCATCGTCCGCAGCCCGAGCTCGCAGGCGCGCAGGCCCAGGTACGGCCACCACGACTCCCGCGGGGGCGCGGCCCGGCCGCTCACCGCTCGCCCCTGGCCGTGCCGGGGTCCGGGCCCCGGCGCCCGGACCCCGAGTGCGTCCCTGCCAGCGACCCCACCCACATTCCACCGGCAGGCACGGCGCGGTCCCCGTCGGCAGAGTGGGCTGGTCGCCCCAGGGCCATGCCGCCGGCCTGGTTGACCGCGAGGGCGTAGCGTCCGACCAGCCCGAGCCGGCCCCCCCCGAGGCCGGCCTGACCGATCTCCGTTGCCGCATCTGCAGCGCCCGGGGACGGGTGGCGATTCACCGGGTCTCCGGGAGGGGCGGCCCGCCCGCGGGCCACAGGGGCCGAAACGCCGTCCACTGCTCTGGGCGGGCGACGATGAGGCGTTCGAACACCGCGGCGATCGCGGCGGTGAGCTCGCGGGCGGCCGCGGCGCGGTCCGGGTTCCGGGGGACGGCGAGCGCCGGTTCGATCGCCGCCCGGTATCGGCCGTCGGGAGCGCGCCAGACGCTGCCGATCAGCACCGCCGCCTCGGTCCGGACCGCCAGGGCCGCCGGGCCGGTGGGCAGCCGCGCCGCCTGCCCGAAGAACGGAACGTGGGCGACCGCCGGCCCGGTGGCGAGGTCGGCGACGATGGCGACCACCTCGCCGGCGTGGAGCGCCCGCAGGGCGGCGCGCGCGCCGGCTGGACCGGTGCCGACGATCCGGGTGCCCTGCCGCTCCCGCGCGCGCCGGACCAAAGCATCGACCGCCGGCCGCCCGAACGGCTCGGCGACCGCCACCACCCGATTGCCCAGACGGGCCGCGACCGCGGCCCCCAGATCCCAGTTGCCGAAGTGTGCGGTGAGCAGGAGCACCCCTCGGCCCCGAGCCACCGCCTGCTCCAGATGGGGACGGCCGCTGATCCGGCCGCTGGCGACGAGCTCGCCGACAAGGCTGTCCAAGAGCAGGAAGTCGAGCACGGTGCGGGCGTAGTTGCAGAAGGCACGCCGGGTGAGGCGGGCCACCGCCTCCGGGTCGGCGTCCGGCCCGAGGACCTGCGCGTAGTTGCGGGCGGCCTCGCGGGCGCGGGAGCGCAGGACGGCATGGGCCCCGGCGCCGCCCAGATCGGCGATCCGGTAGCGCAGGGGGGTTGGCATCGGCCCGACCAGCCGGCGGGCCAGCCGGAGCCCGAGGGCGGCCGGCCCCCCCGCCTCCAGCCACCGCGCCGGCGAGACTCCGGAGCTCATGCTCATCACGCCCTCACCACGTCGGACGTCGGCCTTCGTCTCCGCGTCGGTCCCCTCAGCCGGCCCCCACCGGCGGCTCGACCGGGCCAGCCACCTCGGCGCCGCCGGCGGTCCGGCCGCTCGGGGGGCCTTCGCTGATGCAGGCCGCACCCACCGACCCGGCGATGAAGGCCTCGGTCAGCTCCCGGGCCCTTTCGTCGGAAACCTGGACGGGCGGGGACTTCATGAAGTAGGCGGAGGGACCCTCCAGCGCGCCCACCAGCCCCCGGTCGAGCGCCAGCTTGCAGCAGCGCACCGCATCGATCACGATCCCGGCCGAGTTGGGGGAGTCATGGACCTCCAGCTTGAGGTCGACATTGAGGGGGACGTCGCCGAACGAGCGTCCCTCCAAGCGGATGTGGGCCCACTTGCGATCCCGAAGCCAGGGCACGTAGTCGGAGGGACCGATGTGAACGTCGCCGGCCTCCATCTTGTAATCGAGCTGGGAGAGCACGGAGTTGGTCTTGCTGATCTTCTTGCTGGTGAGGCGCTCGCGTTCGAGCATGTTGAGGAAGTCCGTGTTGCCGCCGAAGTTGAGCTGGTAGGTGTGCTCGAGCTTGACCCCGCGCTCGCGGAAGAGCCGGGCAAGGACACGGTGGATGATGGTCGCGCCAACCTGCGACTTGATGTCGTCGCCGATGATGGGGAGACTGCGCTGGGCGAACCGCGAGCGCCAGTACTCTTCGCGGGCCAGGAACACGGGCATGCAGTTGACGAGCGCGCAGCCCGCCTCCAGCACCTGCTCCGCGTACCACTTCGTCGCCATCTCCGAACCCACGGGCAGGTAGTTGACGACGACGTCGGTTCCGGTGTCGCGAAGGATCGACACGATGTCGGCGGTCTTGCCAGGCGCCTTCTCGATCACCTCGGAGAGGTACTTGCCCAGCCCATCGTGCGTCATCCCGCGCTGGACCGTGACCCCCGTCCGGCCCACCTCGGCGAACACGACGGTGTTGTTCTGGCCGCGGCGGATGGCCTCACCCAGGTCGAAGCCCACCTTCTCCTTGTCGATGTCGAAGGCGCAGCTGAACTCGATGTCGGAGATGTGGTACCCGCCCAGGTTGACGTGCATCAACCCGGGGACGAAGTCGTCGGGGGCGGCGTGGCGGTAGTACTCCACCCCCTGGATCAAGGAGGAGGCGCAGTTGCCCACCCCGATGATGCCGACGCGGACCTTCTTGCTCATCGTCAGACCTCCGGCAGCGGTGGCTCGGGGGCGGCGAGGGTCCGGCTCGGTCGGACCGGGCCGGGGCTCCCGAGACTGAGCTCAGACGGCCCGCGGCCGGCCAGAAGCTCGGTGAATCGGACCAGGTTCTGCTCGATCGACTCCCGGTCGAGACGGCAGAGGACCTCCCGCCCGTCGCGCCGGGTCGTGATCACCCGGGCGCGGCGCAGGAAGCGCAGGTGCCACGACATCCGCGGCTGGCTCGCGCTCAGCTCGGCGGCAAGATCCGACACCCGCATCTCAGCCGTCCGAGCCAGCCGCTCGACGATGGAGAGCCGGGTGGGGTTGCCGAGCCCCTCGAAATGGGCCGCGAGGTCCCCGGCCGGCACCGGGGTGAGGGCCCGGGGCAGGACGCGGCGCCGGGGCCGAGGAGCGATCACGCCGGGACCTCCCTGTCAGATAAAGCGTCGTTTGATAAAGGATCGGTTATGTATTTTAGCCGGGAGGGCAGCGGGGGTCAAGCCGGTTCGGGGCCTTCGCGCTCGGGCAGGCGCCCCCTCGGAGGTGACCGCTCGGCGCCCTCACCGCTCGGCCGGGGCGCGGGCTGGGGTCAGCCGCCCGCGGCGGGCCCAGGGGTCTGGTGGCGTGCCACCGAGAAGCCGAGGAGCAGGGGCACGTCCACGGCGAAGACCAGGAGCGTGAGCACGATGAGGACCAGCAGCGACCCGCGCGCCCCGTCATCGACGAACACGTACCCCAGCATCCCGGCGATCACGACATAGGCGGCGAGCGCCCAGCCGGCGACCTGGCGGAACCGGCCCCAGGCGAAGGCGCGCAGGCGGGCGATGGTTCCCACCGCCCCAGCGAGGAGGACGACGGAACCGGCCAGCAGGCCGATGGCCGGTCCGAGCCCCGGACGCTGGGGCAGGTGGGCCGCAATGTAGATCCCCCCGGCGATCGCGAGCGCCATCGACCCCAGGACGAGGGACGAAAGCGGCGGCGACGGTTGCTCGACGCCCCGCGAGCCGCCTACCACGTGGCGAGGCGGGTCATGATCACGAGCGTCGCGATCTGCATCAGCCCGGTAATGCCCGCCGTGTACACGAAGCGGCGCATGAGGCGACCGATCAGCGCCCCGTCGGGCTGCGGCTTGCGTAGCTCGAAGAGCACCGCAAGGTTGGCCGGCTCCAAGACCCCGATCGCGATGACGGCCATCACCCCGACCACGATGAAGGACGCGGTGAGCCACCAGTGGCCCGGGTAGGCCACCGTGAGCGTGCCGAGATGGCGCGCCAGCTGCCAACCGGAGGCCAGGGTCACGACGACGAGCGTCGGCATGAGCAGGACCATCTTGGGCATGAAGCGCACCGAGAACGCGACCCGGGCGGGCACCGGCAGGGAGCCGAGGATCGGACCGATGATGAGGCCGACGAAGAGGTCGATCGCGGTCCAGAGAGCCCCCCCGGCGACGTGGAAGAAGTCGAGTGCCCACAGCCAGTTGCCGGCGATGGACGCGACCAGGCCCGCGAGCACGACGCCCACGATCGGCAGACCCCGCATGGGCACGACCGCCACCCGGGCCGCGCGCGGCCGGGTGGCGGTCCCATCGATCGGGACAGGCAGGACAGCGTCGGCCATGAGTGCCGCGATCGTACGCACGCCGCCCAGCCCCGTCAACTGGACGCATTCCCTCACCGGGAAACGCAACCGGGCCCGATCGTTCCCTCACGACGGAATCGCACCGAGGGCCCCCGCCGGCCCCGGCGGTGGAGGGAACGGGGCCGATGCGGATTCGGGAGCGGTACGAGCTGGCGGCCGAGCTGGCGCCCCGGTACTGGGCGGTGAGCCGGAAGGCGCGGGGCGAGCTCTTGGACGCCTTCAGCTTGGCCACCGGGTGCGAGCGCAAGCACGGGTTGCGCGTCCTGCGCGGCCGGCGCCGGCGCCCGCGCCCCCGGCGCACGCGGGTGGGCCGGAGGATGGCCCAGCCCAAGCCTGACGGCCTGCTCCGCCGCCAGAACCCGGTGGTGGTGGGCCAGTGGCGAGCGCTCGACCGCCCCGGCTTCCTGGAGATCGACCTCGACTCCCACAGCGTGGAGCCCGCGGTCGGGGACTGGATCTGGACCCTGTGCGCGACCGATCTGAGCACCGGCTGGACCGAGCGGGTGCCGGTGGTGGGCAAGGGGGAGCGCGGCATCGTGGCCGCTCTGGAGCAGATCCGCGCCCAGCTCCCGTTCCCCCTGCTCGGCCTCCACCCCGACAACGGCAGCGAGTTCCTCAACTGGTATCGGGTCCGCTACTGGCGGGACACGGGCGTCGCGCTCGCCCGCTCGCACCCCGGGCACAAGACCGACAACGCCTGTCGAGCAGAAGACCTGGACCCTGGTCCGGCGCCTGATCGGCCACGAGCGGCTCGACACCTCCGCCCAGCTGGCTAGGCTCGCCGCCCTCTACACCGATCTGCTCAGCCCCTACAACAATTGCTCTCAGCCGGTGATGAAGCTGGTCTGCGAGGAGACCGTCGGCTCGCGGGTGCGCAAGGTCTACGACCGCCCCACCACCCCCCTGGCCCGCGTGCTCGCCAGCGGCGTCCCCAACCCGGCCACGACTCCCGCCCTGGTTGCCCTCTGCACCACGGCCAGCCCGCTCACCCTCAAGCGCCGCATCGACCGGCGCTTGGCCGCCATGCCCGCCGCTCTCCGGAGGATCCAGAGTGCCTGAATCGCCTCGTCTCGACCCCGTGACGCCCGTCAGCAGCCCAACCCGAACAGACGCTCGACGCGCGGTGGGCCCAGGAGTCCCGCCCCCCCGCCGGCCCGACTCCCACGACCTCGGCGATTCCTCCCCATCGGCCGACTTCTCCCCCCCTTCCCCCAAGAGCCCATCCCGTTACGAAGACGACGGTGTCATTCTCTGCTGACGGAACGATCGCCCCTCAGTGCGAGTTCTTCGTGACGGCCTACGCTGGGCACGTGCGGGACCACAGGGGCGCGCCGCCCCGGGGGTCCGTGGACCTCGGCGGTGGTTTGCGACCCAGGCGGCCGGTCACGGGGGTGGAGGCCGCAGGCGCAGTCGAGGACCCGCGGGAAGCGCCGGTGACGGACCGGGAGGAGCGGACCGCGTCCGCATCCGGATCGCTGGACCCGCGGGAGAAGCCGCAGCTTGTGGCGTCGCCGCCGTGGCGGGGGCTGCAGCCCGAGGACGCAGTCGCCGGAGGAGGGCCCGGCGAGGGATCGGACGCTCCCTGGACCCCATCACGATGGGCACTGGTCGGCCGGCGCGTACCACCTGCGCGAGCGTCTCGGGGACAGGGTTCGAGGCGTCGACGCCCCGTCCACTGGCACGATCGCCATCGAGTGGACGGCTGGGCGCGACCCGGCCCATCCGCCGCCCCTCGGCTGGAGGGGCCGTCTTGCTGGCCGCGGCGGGGCGAGCGGGCCGAGTCGCGCGGAGGCGCGCTCCGGCGGGCGCTCCGTTCGGGTCAGTCTGGGTCGGTGATGACGAGGTCGAGCCCGCGCATCCGGTCCTCGTCGCCGATCAGCTCGACCTCGACGATGCGGCCGTCGCACACCGCGAGGCTGTACACGACCCGGGGCCGACCGCCAACCATCCCGGCCGCCCCGGCCGCCCTGGGCGCCCCGTCGACGAGCGCCGGATGCGCCCCCCTCGCTCGTTGCAGGAAGGCGGCGGCCCCGCCGACGCCCCGGACCTCGGGTGAAGCGCCGAGCCGCACCGCGGCCGCGTCGGCGCGAAGGACGACGTCTGGGTCGAGGAGGCGGAGCAGGCTCTGGAAGTCGCCGGCACGGGTGGCGGCGAGGAACGCTCGCACCACCGTCGTGTGACGGATGCCGTCGACGTCGCGGCGGTCGCCCGCACCGCGCACGCGCCGGCGGGCCCGGCTCGCGAGCTGGCGCGCCGCCACCGGGATTCGCCCGACGATCGTCGCGATCTCATCGGCGGGGACGGCGAAGAGGTCGTGGAGGACGAAGGCGACCCGCTCCGCCGGCGACAGGAGCTCGAGAACGATGAGCCGGGCACCCCGATGGAGTCGGCGAGGAGGGCCTCCCGCTCAGGGTCGGTGTCACCGTCCGCCGGCCCCGCAACCTCGGGATGGAGCGGGAGCTGGGGGCTGGCCCGGCGGGGCTCGAGCATGGAGAGGCACACCCGCGACACCACCGTGGTGAGCCAGTGCCCGACGTTCTCGATCGCGCCGGTGTCCGCGCGGCTGAAGCGGATCCACGCCCGAGGCGCCGGCCCGTGCCCGCACGACGAACCCGGCCGCGCTCATCCCAGGCGCCTGGGAGGCGACCCGTTCCCTCGCGGCCACCATCGAGACGGGCGGTGTGCCCGCGCGGACACTCGCCCTCGTCCACCTTCGGGCCAGCCAGATCAACGGCTGCGCCGCCTGCGTCGACTGGGGTACGCAGCACGCCACCCAGGCCGGCGAGTCCGCCGAGCGCCTCTTCGCCGTGGCGGCGTGGCGTGACGCGCCGCACTGCTCCGCTGGGGAGCGCGCGGCGCTCGCCCTCGCCGAGGCCGCCACCCGGCTCAGCGACCGCCCGGACCCGGTCTCGGACGCGATCTGGGACGAGGCGGCGCGCCACTACGACGAGCGCGGCCTGGCCGCGCTGGTGCTCGAGATCGCCTGCACCAACCTCTTCAATCGCCTCAACGTCACCACCCGCCAGCGTGCCGGCGGCACCGGGGGCTGAGGCTGGCCCGCTCACGCCTCCGCGGGCCGGCCGGTGCGCGCAACCGCGGGGACGGTTCTCCGCCCGGAGCCCGGACGCCTCCGCGCCGGAGCCGTTGGAGCGGTCGACGACCGCGGGCAGCTCGAGGCCCTGGGGTCCGCCTTCGCCGACGTCTCCCGCCGGCGCCATGCCCGCCCCGACCCCTGGACCGCAGCCGGTGCCCCCTGGCCTCCTGTTCCGGCGGCGCAAACCCTTGCGCCGGGGTCGGATAGACTTGAGCGGTCGCGGCGCCGGGCGCGCGACGGTCGGGGGAGGGGGGGATGGCGCAGCGGCAGCGAGTAGCCTCCGGGTCGCCGTTCGAGCGGACCATCGGGTTCGTGCGGGCGCTGCGGGTCGGCGACCGCGTCATCGTCTCCGGGACCGCCCCGATCTTCCCCGACGGCCAATGCCCCTCCGACGCGGGGCTGCAGGCTCGACGCTGTCTCGAGATCATCAGCGCCGCCCTCGCCGAGGCGGGAGCGACCCCGGACGACGTGGTCCGCACCCGCATGTACCTCACCGACGCCGCCGACGCCGGCGCCGTGGGGCGCGCGCACGGTGAGATGTTCGGCGCCGCCCGGCCGGCCGCAACCATGGTCGTGGTGGCGGCGCTCCTCGATCCCCGCTGGCGGGTCGAGATCGAGGCGGAGGCGATCATCGACGCCCCCTGAGGCAAAGGGCCGGTCAGGGCTCGGCTGCGACCTGCAGGACCAGCTTGCCGGTGACGTCGCCCGCGGCGAGCCGCCGGAAGGCCTCGGCGGCCGAACGAAGCGGGAGGACAGTGTCGACCAGCGGCACCAGGCGCCGGGTGTCGACCAGTGCCAGCAGCGTTCGGAACTCCGCCCAGGTCCCCATGGTCGAGCCGCACACGACGAGCTGGCGCCAGAAGACCCGGGCCAGGTCCGCTGGGGGGTTGGCGCCGGTCGTGGCCCCTGCGACGACCACCGTGCCGCCCGGGCGGACCGCCCGCAGGCTGGTCGCCCAGGTGGCCTCGCCCACGGTCTCCAGGACCGCATCGACCCCGCGTCCGCGGGTCAGCGCCAGCACGGCCGCCGCCGCCGCCCGGCCCGGCTCGACGGCGTGATGGGCGCCCCTGGCGAGCGCCGCTGCGCGTCGCTGCGGGTCCCGGCTGGACACGATGACTCGGAGCCCTCCAGCCAGGGCGAGCGCCTCGGCGGCGGTGGCGAGGCCGCCGCCCGCGCCCTGGATGAGGACCGTGTCGCCGGGTCGGGAGCGCGCCCGCGTGTAGAGCATCCGGTAGGCGGTGAGGTAGGTGGTGCCGAGGCAGGCCGCCTCGGCTACGTTCAGATGGCCGGGGATGGCCAGGCAGTTCCTGGCCGGGACCACGGCGTACTCGGCCATCGCGCCCTCGTAGGGACCGTCGCTCAGGATCGCGAACTGGCGGCACAGCGACTCGTCCGGACCGAGGCACGCCTCGCAGCTGCCGCAGGTGATTACGCTGTGGCAGATGACGGCGCTTCCCGGTGGCAGGGTCTGCGGGGTGCCGGGGCCGTAGACGTCCACGGTCCCGGCCGCGTCGCATCCCAGGATCCTCGGGTAGGTGATCGGGCCCGCGCCGATCCCCCGCAGCGTCCACAGATCGTGGTGGTTGAGGCTCGCCGCCCCGACCCGCACCCGCACGAACCCCGGGGGCGGCTCGGGCGGCGGGCGCTCCCCGACCTCCAGGTTCGCGAGCGGATCGTCGCCGCCCCCCGCGGTTGCGTACACGGCCAGCATGCGCCTCATCCTCCCGGCGCCGGGCGCTTCTCGTCGTCCAGGGCCGCCGCGGCCGAGTCTATCGGCCACGGCCTCGGGCCGTCCTGAGCCGCGGGGGGGATGGATGTAACCTCGCCGTGAATGGCCAGGGGGATGGCATCGGCGAGCGACCCGCCCGGCGGGCCTGACGGCCGAGACCGCGACCAGGCGCGGGTCGTGGACCGGTCGGTCCCCGACCCGCGCCTGCCAGCCGTCGGCGCTGCCGACCGCCGTCGGATCCTGGCCGCCGCCTACGTGGCGGAGGCGGACGCCGTCTACACGTTCATCGTCCGGCGCGTCGGCAGCGTCGCCGACGCCGAGGACCTGACCGCCGACACCTTCCTTCGAGCACTCCGGGGCCGGTCGATCCTCGACCCGAGCCGGGTGCGCGGGCTGCTCTTCACGATCGCCCGGGCGGTCCTGGCGGAGCACTGGGCCCGCCTGTACAGCGAGGCACCCACACCGGTCGGAACCCTGGACCAGGCGCCGGACGGAGGGCCTGAAGGCTTGCCCGGCAGCGACGCCGATCCGGACAGGTTGGATCGGGCTCTGGATCGCCGGGTGACGGCGGTCCTCGCCAGCCTCCCCGACAACTACCGCCGCGTCCTCGAGCTGCGATTCCTCGAGGGCTGCTCGGTGCGCGAGACGGCCAAGCAGATGGGGCTCCGGCCCGGGAACGTCCGCGTCCTCCAGATGCGCGCCCTGCGGCGGGCCGCCGGGTTGGGGAGCGTCCTGCCATGAATGAGCCCGAGACGGACCAGGGACTCGAGGCCGCCGCCGAGCGTCTGGTCAAGGGCCAGCGTGCCCACCCGGCGCCGCCCGGCGCCGCCGGTGATCCGCGGGCCCACCAGGTCGCGGCGGCACTCGCGGGCCAGCGGCGAGGTCGCGAAGGGGCCCCGGCCGGGCTCCAACGACGCGTCGCGTCGCTGGTTTCCCGCGAGCTGGCGCAGCCCTCCCCCGTGGCCGGGCCAGCCGCGCCGGGCCATGGATCGGGCGGGGCGGGGCTCACACGCAGGCAATGGCTCACCGGCACGGGAGCGGCGCTGGCCGCGGGCGTCGCCGGCATCGCGGTCGGCGAACTGGCCGCGCGGGCGCCGGCCCGCACCCCGCCCACCACTGGAGGGCATCGACGGGAGAGCACGCTGGTCCCGTCGGAGGGGATCTGGCGGCCGGTGGCGGCCGCGGAGCGGGTGGTCGCCGGCGCCGCCATCCCGTTCGTCGCGGGTGCCGTCACCGGGATGCTCGTCCGCGACCCGAGCGGGCGAATCCTCGCCCTCTCGGCGATCTGCACCCACCTCGGCTGCCGCGTGCGGTGGGTGCCAGCCAGCCGGCAGTTCCTCTGCCCATGCCACGGGGCGAGCTTCACCGCCACCGGCACCTTCGCCGGAGGCCCCTGGGGGACCGCCTACCCCGGGGGCCTGCCCCCGCTCCCGCGCCTCCGCAGCCGGGTGACCCCAGACGGCATGGTGGAGGTCCTGACCGCCGACTGATCCGCGGCCGGTCCCGCGGTTCGCCCGGCGCGCGTCCGGTCGCGGCGGGGCTATGCTGGCGTCACTGTGGGACGTCGTGTCGAATCCGGAGCCGCTGGAGCTGGTCTCTCGCGCCGCCATGCGGACATGCCGTCCGTAAGCCCGATCATCATCGATTCCCTGCGGCGGCGGGTGGATCGGGTCGCGCGGCTCATGACGATCGGAATGGGGCGGGCGATCCCGCTCGGGGACACCGTGCCGGACGGCGGCGGGTCGGCGTTCGGCAGCGAGGTCCTCGCGGCCTGTCGCGATGGGCTGCGGACCCTGCTGGCGCTCTGGGCCGAGGAGCGAGCACCGTCGGCCGCGGAGCTTCGGCAGCTGGCCAGGATGGGGGGGCGTCTGGCCACCACGGGCATGCCGCTGGATGCGATCCTGCGCGCCTACCGGGTCGCCGCGCTGGTGATCTGGCAGCACGTCGTGGAGATGGTGCGCGTTCACCCGGAGGTGGCGCCCCAGTCGGTGCTCACCGCTGTTGGCCCCCTGTTCGACTACCTCGACGCGATCAGCGTCGCGGTCAGCACGAGCTACCTGGAGACCCGGGAGCGGATCCGCCGCGAGCAGGACCGGCACCACGACCGGATCTTCGCGGAGATCCTCGCCGGCGGCGGCCCCGATCTGCAGGCCCAGGCGCTGGCAGCGGGCATCGCCCTCGAGTTCCCCTATCGGGTCCTGGCGATAGAGGCGCTCGATGCTGGAGCCGAGGCCACGATCGCGACCGCGTGGCGGACCCGGCGGGTCCACCTGGTGGGCGAGCAGGGGGTCGTGATCGCCCTCGCCCCGGCCGTGAACCGTCCCGAGATCCTCGCGCGCCTGCTGGGGGTCGCCGGAGCCGAGCCTTGGGCACCGCCGGGGACCGCCGCCCGCCGGATCGCCATCGGCGGCGTAGCGGCCAGCCTGGAGGCGGTGCCCGCCGCAGCCCGGGCGGCCCGCGACGCCCTAACGGTCGGGCGGATCTTGATGCCGGACGAGCGGGTGCATGACGCCGCGGCGCTCCACCTCTATCGAGTCTGGCTCCACGACCTCGATGGATTGCGCGAGTTTGTCGACGCGACGATTGGGCCCCTCCTGGAACGGCAGCGGTCGCGTCGGCTGCCGCTGCGGGAGACCCTCGAAGCCCTGCTGGCCCACGAGGGCCCCAGCGCAGCGGCCCGTGCCCTGCGGATCCATCGCCACACGCTCCTCTACCGGATGGAGCGCATCGAGAGCTGCCTGGGCAGTTGGGAGACGGCCGAACGCCGGCTCCGCCTGACGCTGGCGCTCCACGGCGCCCGCCTGCTCGAGGCGATGGAGCCACAGACTGGGCAAAGCGCCTTGCCAACCGCCGCGCGCTGACCGGCCCGAGACGGCACCCCGGGACGCCCGGGCGATGCGCGATCATGGCCCCGATGGCCCGCGTTGCCGCGACCGCCGCCGGGAAGCGCTCGCGGGCCTGGAGTCTGGCCCTGCTGGGCGTCGGGCTCGCCGGCGCCACGGACGTGGCCCAGTTCCTCGTCGTGAATCCAGGGCTCTTCGGCACCGCGCCCGGTCGGGCCGCCGGCTCAGCGGTGGGCCTCGGGGTCTGGGTGGGAGTGGCGGCGTGCGGGGCGGCAGGGGTCGCCGGGGCTGAGTCCGTCGCGCTCCGGCGCGCGTCCTTGGGGTTGGCCGCTGGGGCAGCGGCAGGCGAGCTCGGGCTCTTGGGAATCCATGCGGCTGCTCATGTGGGCGGGTGGCGACCGGCGGTGGGCGGTCTTCTCGGCGTGGCCGCCCTCGGGGCCGCCGTCCGGGCGCACCCGGGCACTGGCCGCCCCGATGACCGCCGGACGGCGTCGGCGTAGGGGAGGGCGAGCGGCAGCCGGCGGCCCGCCCCAGGACGCCCGCCGGCACGTCACGCCCGGCCGGGCGGCGAATCGGCGAATCGGCGCCGAGTCGTCGGGCACAGCATCGAGCTCCCCTGCTGAGTCGGGTCGCCGTTCCAGGTCGCCGGGGCCGGCTGCGGGGTGCGTCTCGGGTGGGGCAGCGCGGTCAGCAAGAGGCGTCGCCAAGGCGACGCGCGATGCCGCGGGGCGGCCAGGCGGCCTTCGCCCGATGTCCTTGCCGCTGGCGAATCGCGCCGGCGGCCGGGCTCGGGACTCCGCCGGCCGGCGGCCGCTCCCCTACCCGCACGGAGAGTCGAACTCCGGTTCCCACCTTGAAAGGGTGGTGTCCTAACCGCTAGACGATGCGGGCGGGCGGCCCCGCCATCCTATCGGCCGGTCTCGGCCGCCACCGCCCGCCAGTCGGCCGGCCGGTCGACCTGTCAGCGTTCGCCTCGGTCCGAGGTCGCTCAACCTATACTCCCTGATCGGGGCGGTTCAGCGGTCGCCCAAGAATCCAGCCGCCGAGCACCCTCGGGCCGGGGCACGTGGAGGTTGACCGATCGTGACGTCGTCTGCTGCGCCTGGGCCGGGGCCGCTTCCGGCGACCGGGCCCGCCTCTCCCCGCGTCGCCGACCGCTATCCCAACCTTGGCACCCGCGGCGTAAGCGTGAGCAGCCGTCCGCAGGCCGACGTCGCGATCACCACTTCCAGGGTCGAGGGCTGGGTGGTGGCGACGGGCCTCCTCTTGGCCGGGGCCCTTGCGATGGGTATCTACGTCCTCCTCCTCCATCACACCTGAGCCGGTGCCCGCCGACCCGCTGGCACCGCCTGCTGGGCTACCAGGTGAGCGTCGCCTCCGGTTCGCCCCCAGCCCAACTGGCGCGCTCCACATCGGCAACGTGCGCACCGCCCTGTTCAGCTACTGCCTCGCCGGACCGAGCGGCCGGTTCCTGCTTCGGATCGAGGACACCGATCGGGTCCGGTACGACCCCACGAGCGTTGGCTCCATCCTCGAGAGCCTGCGCTGGCTGGGTCTCCAGTGGGACGAAGGCCCCGAGATTGGGGGGCCCTGCTCGCCCTACGTCGAGTCCGAGCGGCTGCCCCTCTACCGGCTCGCAACCGATCGGCTCTTGGATTCCGGAGCCGCCTACCGCTGCTTCTGCCCTCCGGAGCGCCTAGAGGCGCTACGGGCGGCCCAGCGGGCGGCGGGGCAGCCGACGCGGTACGACAACCGATGCCGAACCGTTCCTACCGGCGATGCCGCCGCTCGCGCCGCGGCGGGCGAGGCCCATGTCGTGCGCCTGCGGGTGCCGCCGGGCGAGACGGGGTGGGACGATCTCGTCCAGGGACCCCGGCGGTTCGACAACGACGTCCTGGACGACCAGGTCCTGCTGAAATCGGACGGCTATCCCACCTATCACCTCGGCCACGCCGTCGACGATCACCAGATGGGGGTCACGTGGGTGATCCGCGCCGACGAGTGGCTGCCCTCCACCCCCAAGCACCTCCTCATCTACGAGGCGCTGGGCTGGACGCCCCCGGCCTTCGGGCACGTCTCCCGCGTGCTGGCGCCGGACGGCAGCAAGCTCAGCAAGCGCCACGGGGCAGCGTCCGTGCTCGAGTACCGTGACCTCGGCTACGTCCCCGAAGCCCTAGTCAACTTCCTGGCGTTCCAGGGATGGTCCCCCGGCACCGAGGAGGAGGTGTTCGGGCTCGACGAGCTCCGGCAGCGGATGACTGTCGATCGTCTCCAGGCCAGCCCATCCATCTTCGACCGCCCCCGCCTGGACCACCTGAACGGGGTCTGGATTCGACGGCTGCCCGTCCCGATCCTCGCCGACCGGCTGATGCCCTGGCTGCCGTCCGCCACCGAGTCCCAGCGCCTGGCGATCGCCGCCATGGTCCAGGAGCGAATCCACCGCCTGGACGCGGTGCCCGCCCTAGTGGCGTTCGCGTTCTCGGAGCCGGAGCCGCCAGTTGATCGGCTCCGCGGACGGCTCGACCCCGAGGAGGCGGCCGCCTTCCTCGCCCGGGTCCCGGACGCCCTCGCCGGAGACCCGAGCCACCTCGTCGATCGCCTGCGGCGGGCGGCCGAGGCGGTCTTCCCGGGCCCGCGCGACGGCGACAGCAGGCGCCGGTTCAAGGACCTGATGCAGGTCCTGCGCGTCGCCATTACCGGGGAGACGGTTTCCCCGCCCTTGCCGGAGTCGATCGGGCTCATTGGGCCGGAGCGCGCGCTGGCCCGGGTGGCCAGAGCCAGGGCGCGCTTGGAGGCGGTCTGACCCGACGGCGGCTCGGTCCCGGGGAGTCCGCGGGTATGCAACGAGACCGCGGCCTGCTCCGAAGCGTCCGGCGCCAGCCCTCCGCCGCCGCCGTGAGCGCGAACATGGCGACACCATTGATGGACTCGTTGACCACGTCGGCGCGGCCGCCTGCCGGGCCTTCTCCACGATGAGCGGAGAAGGCCCCAGCGGGCCGCCACGGCCTGCGGTCCATGTGGGAATCACAGGCTCCGCTGGGTATGGGAACCAGCTGCTCGAGATGGGCTGCGGCGGAGATGGCGATCTCGGTCAACGCCCCGCCCCGGGCGTGGTCTGCAAACCCCTCGGCGAACCTCGCGCCCGGGCCGAGCCGGCCGCCGGGGGACGCCGCCGCCCCCTGGGGCTTGTGGAAGACGATGGCGGTCCACTAGCGGTCATGGGCGGCCACGTTCGTGACGAGTGCCGCGGCGCATCTCGGCCTCCGGAGGTGAGACGTCGTCCATCGGCTCCGGGGCCGCGGGGACGAGGCGGGTCGGGTTCGGGCCGCTCACGACCGCACGGGTCGTCACCCGCTCGGCGTCGTGACCTGGAGTACGCCCCGCAACCTCGTCGGCGAGCGGGCGACGGGGCGGACGGAGTACCGCATGAATCGGATCCATCCCGTGGACGTGACCACCCGCCCGGCGGTGCAGCCGGCCGCGACGAGCGACCGCCTGTTCAGATCGAAGCCAAGCTTCCCGGCGACGAGGCGCCGCCTGAGGCGCCCGTTCCGGAGGCTCCATCGGCCAGGCGGCGAAGGCAGTGGCCGCACCCACGTACAATGCCTTCGGCGCCTAGGCCCGTCCGACGATCACGCGATCGGACGCTGGCGCCGGCCGCGCGGTGGGGCGTCGCCAAGTGGTAAGGCGCCTGACTCTGGATCAGGTTATCGGAGGTTCGAATCCTCCCGCCCCAGCCAAGCCCGGATCAGAACTCGATTCGTCCTGCCAGCTCGCACCTCGAGGAGCGCCATGCCTCGGCCCGCCCAAGCCGCGCTGCCTTGACACCCCCACGGCGGACGGCTATCATCCGGGCGACTTTCCAGGTGCGCTGAAACGACGTGCGTGAGTTGCGGCCAGATCGCGTATGGACGGGTGCGCGAGAGGCGCCGGCCGGTTAGCTGATTGGAGGGGGCATGACTAGTCTGCCCAGAATCAGGCACCTGGTCGCGGTTGGGACCGCGACCGCAGCGGTGGTGCTAACCATCAGCGGGCAGGCGGCGGTGCTCAACGCCGCTCGCCACGTTCACGCCGCTGCGCAGCCGCCGGTCAGATTTGCCGGCTACACCGGCGAGCCCCCCACGTACTTCTTTCCGATGTACACCGGTGCGTCCTGGGACATCGGCTACCTCCCCCTGTTCTCCTACGTGCTGTGGCGTCCCCTCTCGATCTTCGGCAAGGGCGGCAAGCCGATCTTCAACGAGCAGCAGAGCCTGATGCTGCCGCCGCTCTTCGGGCATGCCGCCAACGGGCACACCACGGCTTCGATCACACTGAAGCCTTGGAACTGGTCTGATGGTCGGCCGATCACGACCCGCGACGTCGAGTTCTGGATGAACCTGCTGGCGCAGGAGAAGACTAACTTCGCCCCCTACGTGCCGGGCAAGTTCCCAGACAACGTGACGAGCATTCACTACCTCAGCGCCAAGCGCTTCGTGATCACATTCAACGCCAACTACAACACCGGATGGCTGCTCGGCAACGAGCTCAGCCAAATCACCCCGATCCCCCAGCACGCGTGGGACAAGACCTCGAGCTCGGGAGCAGTGGGCAACTACGACCGGACGCCGGCCGGCGCGCGCAAAGTCTACGCGTTCCTCCAGAGGCAAGCCAAGACGGTGTCGACCTTCGCCACCAACCCCCTCTGGAAGGTGGTCGATGGAGCGTGGGAGATCAGCCAATTCAGTCCCGCCACCGGCTACGCGGCGATGAAGCCCAACCTCAACTTCTCGGGTAGCCCCAAGCCGAGGATCAGCTCGTTCGTCACTGTCCCATTCACCAGCGAGGCAAGCGAGTTCGACGCGCTCGAGGCTGGCCAGCTCGACTATGGTTTCGTCCCGGTCAACGATCTCAGCACCATCCCCTCGCTGAAGGCCAAGGGCTACCGAATCGTGGCCTGGCCCGAGGACGGCTGGGGCGGCGTCCTCTTCAACTACGCCAAGTACGACGCCGCCACCCCGATCCTGAAGCAGCTCTACATCCGCCAGGCGCTCGCCCACCTCACCGATATCCCCACCATTCTCAACAAGATCGAACACGGCCTCGGTTACTACGCCTCGGGGCCGGTCCCCGATCCTGGCTACAACAACCCCCTGGTCACCTCCTACGAGCGCCACGATCCCTATCCCTACAGCATCGCCGCCGCCCGCAGGCTACTCACCGAGCACGGCTGGAACCTGGTTTCCTCCGGCACCTCCAGCTGCAAGCGACCAGGCACCGGTCCGACCGACTGCGGCGCCGGGATCAAGATGGGTGCCAAACTCGACTTCAATTACCTATACACCTCAGGGAGCGTGGTCAACTCCGAGACCACCCAGCTGCTCCGCTCCAGCTACTCCAGGGTTGGGGTCACCCTGAACATTCGCTCGGCCCCGGCCGGGGCGGTGACCGCGGCCGAGAGCTCTTGTATCGATGCCACCCGCTGCAGCTGGGACATCAACCTCGGCTTCCGCTTCTGGCCCCTGGGCTGGCCTGGGTGGTACCCGGGAGCGGCCTCGCCGTTCGGCTGCCACTCCAGCGGCAACTACTTCAACTGGTGCGACGCCGAGACCCAGCGGCTGATCCAGGCCTACCACACCTCGCCCGGAAACAGCGGCCTGTTCGCGTTCGAGAACTACATCGCCAAGGAGCAGCCGGTCATCTTCCTGCCGATCATGCCCTACCAGATCTCGGCGATCCGCAGGGGCCTCCAGGGGGTGACGCCACAGGACCCCTACCAGGACATCTACCCCAACCTCTGGTATTGGAGCAATTCATAGGGCATGGTCGCCCGGGGTGCAGGCGCCCGCTGACGCTCACGCCAGAATCCTGATTCCCCGGCTGTTGGATGGCGCAGGCCTGGTGGCGCGAACGGCCGACCGGGACACCACCCTGCCCCCAGGGGGAATCCGCCGGGGCGGCGTGGAGTCAGACTCCGGCTCCCGAGTCCACCTCCGCTCCCGTGTCGAGGGGGTCGGCCACTTGCAGTGCGGCCGTCCCATCCCCGACAGGGTCGCACAGGCCCCGCCATCTCAGAGGTGGACGGTCGGTGACGGGACTTTCGGGCCGCCACCGGGGAACGGTCTTAGCCTGAATCCACCGACCGGCTTCAGGGGACGGGCGCGGTTGGTGGCTGGTTGGGGATTGAGGGCGGGGTGGCTGCCGGGCAGGTCGTGGCCGCGGGGTCAGGACCGGGTCGTGAGGGAGGTCGCAGCCCACAGCTGCCTGAA